>DDWA01000012.1 GCA_002345425.1 Caryophanales bacterium UBA2298
AAGTTGTTTTTGTCAACAGTCTGATAAAACCCTGTTCAGGGTTTTTTCTTTTGCTCATGTACATTGAAATATAAGAGTTAAAATGATATCATTTATTTATCTTATTTAAAGGTTCGTGATATTATGGCTATTTTAGAAATAAAGAATTTAAATAAATATTATAAACAAGGTAAAGAACAAAATCATATATTAAAAGATATCTCCTTAAATATTAATGAAGGTGATTTTTTAGGTATTGTTGGCCCCTCCGGTTCTGGTAAGACCACTCTGTTGTATTGTTTGAGTTCCCTAGAAAAAATTGACAGTGGAGAAATTACCATTGAAGGCGAAAATATAAAGGATTTTGACAATCAAAAGCTTGCTGATTTAAGGAAATATACTTTTGGATTTGTCTTCCAATTTTATAATTTAATTCCAAATTTAACAGCATATGAAAATATTCTCTTGGCAAATGTAATAGCCAACAATAATAATGAAAAAAAGATTGATGAACTATTAGAACTTGTTAGTATGACTAAATATAAAGATTACTTTCCAAATGAGTTATCGGGAGGAATGCAACAAAGAATTGCGATTGCTAGATCTTTAGTCAATGAACCAAAGATATTATTTGCCGATGAGCCGACTGGTAACTTAGATCAAAAAAAGGGGAACGAAATCATGGAATTGTTGACTAAATTAAATGTAGAAAAAAAATTGACAATAATATTAGTAACTCACAATGAGGATTATTTAAAATTCTGTAATAGAACTATAAATTTGATAGACGGTGAATTTGTTGGTTAAAAGAAATTTAAGTTTTTTAATTGCTAAAAGAAATATCTCTGCAAATAAAAAAACAACATTGGTGATAATAATGACTTTATCACTTATTTTTGCTGTTTTTATTATGATGTTAGGCATTAGAGGGATATATAAATCTGTTTTTACTAAAGAAGCTCAAAGCAATTACCCAGGAATAGATATCGTTATAAGTTATGATGAGTATTCTCCTGCTCGCTTCATCAATAAAAGAGATCTAAAAGATACTTACGAAGATATTGTCTATGCATTGGCCTTTTTTAATCTTCAAGTTTTGACAGAATCAACTGAAAATACATATTATACAAATATGATTTCATCACTTCCTCACGAATTTGAGTTACTTGTTGATGAAGATATAAATTTAGGCTTGGGTGAATCGATTATTACTGAATCATATGCTAGTGAACATAATCTTGAAGTTGGTGACAATTTCAGCTTTTATGTACTAAACGTTAAATATGAATATAAAATTATTAGTATTATTGAAGATCAAGGTGTTTTTGCTGGAAATACTTTTTATATAGATAAAACTGAAATATTAGCAAAAATTTATGATATTGATTTATTTGATAACTTTGGTAATATCGTTTATATAAAAACGGATAATGTAGAGGGCAATTATAAGGAACTAAAAGAGGATTCAAATTATCTTGATTATAATATTAAAATGGTTGTAGATGACAATAAAATAGATGGTATAGTTACGGAATATACTTCAATGATTTCTGTAGCTGGATTAATTGTTATAATTTCCCTTGCGATTGTTTTGAATTCACTATTTGTTATTGTTCTGCGAGATATCTATTTAGAGATAGGAGTCTTTGAAACCTTGGGCGATAATGATAAATTAGGTTATAAAGTTTGTTCCTTTCAATGGATTATCTATATTTTAGTTAGCTTTTTTATTGGAGTAATAATATCACATCTTGTTGTTAATGTTGGAGCGAGTTTTTATGGGGTTAGTGGTTTTATAGGAATCAATCCTCTCATAATTATGGCTAGTTTATTTATTATATCCTCTATTATATTATTAAAGAATTTATCTTTATTAAAAAATCATTACTCAAAAAATTTGATTCAGAAAATTAGTGATAAGCGTTATGTTTTGGCGAAATACAATATACTTTTAATATTCTTGAGTTCAATATTTTTAGCATGTTTAATCATATTCGAACCATTCTCCATTAAATATAATTCTCTGTTGATAGTCTTGTTGTCAATGTATGTGGGGATGAGTTTGGTTGTGGTTGTTTTAAAATTATTATCCAGAACATTTGGACGAAAGAAAACAATATTTGCATTATTTAACTGTAAACACATGGATGATAACAAAAATATTCATCAATCATTAACTGTAATTTTTCTTGCTTTAATAGTAGTTGCAATTATGTTATCCGTTAGATTTTTTATATCTCAAGAAATAGAAAATGTAAGAAATGATAATAAGTTTGATATTTTGATGATTAATATTTATGATTATGAGCCTGATTTACTTGATGAGATTTTAACCTATGATGTTCAAAGCGCAAATCCGGCTATTGTATATAAAGACATTATGCTTGAAATTGATGAATCAGAAGAGATATTAATCAAAACTTTAGTTTCGATTGATTATAATGATTTTATTAATTATTTTGATTATCATTTAGAAGATGTAGATTCTGTTTATCTAGAAAATGAATTGCCATATATTATGCTGCCGAAATCTTATGGATTAGTTTATGGCTTTTCTAAAGGTGATATTGTAACTTTAGATTTAACTTCAGATTTAAGAGATAAAGATTTTGTAATAGCTGGTTTTATTGATACGGAATTTGATCAATTTATTTATACTAATTTATATGAGCGATTAGATTATTACGATACAAGATACAACTCTGTTATAATTAATTCTAATAATACAGAAATAGTTATCGGGCAAATGATTAATGATTTTAGTAGTAAAATGTATTATTTGATAGATGGTCAAGAACAATTAGAAGTACAATTAGATTTAGCGGCAAATGTTCTAGCGTTATTTACTGTTATTACAATTTTTGTGATATTAAGTTTTATATTTGTTGTTTTCAACAATACAATTTTAAAATTTTATTCTCTTAAGAATGACTATGCTAAAATTAAAGTTATTGGTACTAGCAACAAAAATGATGTTTTAAATTTAATTAAGGAATTATTGATTTTAATAATGGTTTTGTTAATAGTCGGATTAGCTGAGATAGTAGTTTTATCTAGTTATTTAAGGTATGTGTTGTTATTTTTTGATTATTATAAAGATTTATATGCTAGTGTTAGATCTATTAGCATTTCCTACGCACTGATAATATTTAGTTTGACTTTAAGTTATGTGTATTATTATTGGAGAATTAAAAACATTTCTATCAGTGAAGAAATTAGAATTTACTAACTTGTGTCTGTATTTTTATAATCCAGCGTATTTTGTGAGTTTTTAGACGAAATATTACAAAGTTATTTGTAAAGTTTGCTAATCGATATTATAATATAGTATATGGGTTCATTTTTTAAACAAAAAAAGGAGGAAGAAAATGAAAAAAATATTTATTTTATTTGTAATGTCATTTGCTTTAGTTGGATTTACAGCTTGTAATAGTGGAGGTTCTGATCTAGAAATAAGTTACGACGAACAAATTGCTTTTCCAATTAATTTGACAATAGACGGAGATGTTCTTAGTTGGGATGCGGTTACTGATGCTGCAGGGTATTATGTATACGTGGATGGTGAAGAAGTTGATAGTGTAAGAACTAATTCTTTCAATTTCGCTAAATTAGAGGGCTCTAGAATTATTTTCACTGTTGTAACTAAAGCCCCTAGAGGAATGCAAGATTCAGTTCAAAGTAACTCAATTGCTTATATGCAAAATAAAGAAGCTGAAATTTCTTCGATGATGTCAGCTATTGAAGCAAATGAGTTGCCATTTAGCGAAGAGTTTGCCGAAGAGTTAGTAAATAAAGGAATGCTGGCAACTGAATTTGAAGACATGATGCAAGCAATGGAAGAATTCTCTGAAGATATTACTACTGTCGACAGCATCAATGCTACCTACTTAGCAATTAAAGATATGATGGGAAGTGTGAAAAACCCAGAAGCTTTAATTTCCGCTTTAGTTAAGTTTACTTTGCCTGAGCAAATTGAAAAACAAATTCAATTCCGCAACTATCAAATTGATGATTATCAATATTACATTGATAATGGTTTTGATAGTTGGGGCGGTTATTATCAAGAAGAAGTTGATCGATTAACTGAAGAAAATGAAGCTTTAGAAGCTTTGCAAGAACAATTAACAAGTTCTCATGATCAAGTTGTAAAATCAATATTATTAACGATTGAATATTTAATGAAAGTTGAAGAAATGATTACACAAGATTTAATTACTAATATTACTAATCTAACTGAAACTAACAGTTTAGCTGACCTTAATGTAAGTGAAATAGTTCTTGTTAAAGAAGAAATGGTTAATATATTAAATGAAACAATGCCGACACAATCAGAATTTATATTAGTAATTAATACTTTATATTCATTCTCAGACATTCTGGCAGAAATGGCAAATGTCGATTTGGGAACTGCAGTTTATCCCGAAAAGATGGCAGCCACTATGCTAATGACTTTTGAAGCTTACATAAGATTCTTAGATAACCTAGACGAAGAATTCTTCACAGAATTAAAAGCTATTGGAGCAAGTAATGATGAAGAAATTATGATTCAAGCTGAAATTGCAATCTTAGGAATTATTTATTTCGATGATTTCTTAGAAGACAATGAAAATTTACTAGATGAAATAAAAGCAATTTATACAGATGAAGAAAAAGAAGAAATGTTCAATGACTATATCCAAACTATGGAAGATGCTGCTAATGAACAAGCTTTTACATCTATTGATCTTTCATTCATGACTTTCGATAAAATGATGGCTTTACAAGTGATATTTGAAGATGCTTTCAATGAATTCTTAGATGCTTTTGTCGTTTCCGATGGACAAATTTTAAGAGCAGTTGCAGAAATGGCTATTTATGAGGAGGAATTCCGAGATTTAGAATACTATCAAAGAGATTATACTGAATACAATTTTAACAATGCTATTTTCGGAATGAAGGTTGCGAATGAAGTGGTATTCTTGTTAAATTCAGTTGTAAGCGAAAGATCTGAAGCAGAATTTGATGAAGTAAGAGGTTTCGCTGTTGATATCATTGTAACTTATGTTCCAACGATGTTGATGTCCGAAAAGAGCATTACATTCACAAAAATTCAAGCTATGGTTACCGGATTTGAAACTTTCATGAACAATACTACCACTGAACAATACGATCAAGTTCAAAATTTATTCGCATTCTTGGATGATGAAGATATTTTCCTAGACTATGCAACGCTTTATGAAGATACATACGAAAATAATTTAGAAGATTTAGAACTTGAATCAAATTATTTTAATATGATATTCATGATAAATACATATGACGATTATATGACAAGTGGAAATCGTGCTGATGTAGATGCTGTGATAGCTGCTTTGGCAGTTATGTTAAGTTCAAGTGCTTTTTCAGATCTTGATGCTGAAGAATACCCAGATGTAGTAACTGAGCTACTAGATTACTTGGATACAATCACTGGAGAAGTTGCTGGTATGGTTTATACTAATATGCCATCATCTCAAACTGATAGACTAGATGATATTATTACAGAAATTCAAAATATTATTCGGCAAATCCCTACAGCTTAAACATAAACAATTCATTAAACAGAAACTTAAAATTTTAAGTTTCTGTTTTTCATTGTCTTATTGACTTATGAGATATGAAGTAATATTATTTAATTCTAAAGGTGGTAAATTATGATTAATTCTTATTTTAATGTTCTCGTTGATGATTCAATAAACATCAAAGAACACGGTCTATCAATTTATATTAAAGTTGGTGATTATCAATTGTTGTTTGACACTGGGCAAACAGATTGTTATCTTGTTGAGTTGAAAAAAATAGGTTTAGACAAAAGCGACTTAGATGCTGTTATTATCAGTCATGGTCATTATGATCATATCAATGGTTTATTATACCTAGATATTGAAAAACCGGTTTATCTCCATCAAGATGCTATAAAACCTAAATACAAAAAAGAAGGTATAAAATACCGTTATAATGGTGTTAATGAAGCGATTTTAAAATTTCATAAAGACAACTTTATTTTTGTAGACTATTTTCATGAGATATTCGAAAACATATATGTTTTGGGCCGTATCGAAACCAAGAAGTATAATCCCAATTTTACTTTAGAGAAGAATAAAAATATAATTGATGATTTTCATGACGAAATAATATTGATAATAAATCAAGATGATGGTTTATCTATCTTTATGGGTTGTTCACATTTCGGCGCTACCAATGGTTTGTTAGCTGTCAAGAGAAAATTCCCTGATAAACATATAAAAAATGTTATTGCCGGAATGCATTTGAAGGAATCTGATGAGAAGACAATTAGTAAAATAATTAATGATTTTCACGAGCTTGAAATTGAATATGTTTACCCTTTGCATTGCACAGGCGCGCTGGCAACGAATCTTTTTAAATCGAGTTTTAAAGAAAGATGTATTGTTATCAATTCATCAAATAAAATAAAATTATAGTGTTTTAAAATTATAGTTTATTGTGTAACATTTTACATATTGATATGGAAAATGATTTGTTTAGATATTTATTGAGAAAAATTAAGTGATTATGATATAATCACATACAAGGTCGTGATGAAATGAAAACTAGAGAGACATTATTTAAACCTTTGTTAAGATTATTTTATAAGAGTAAATTTAAATTTGAAATAAATTATAATGATTTCAATCACAAAAGGGTTGATCCTTATTTTTTAATTGGGAATCATGCATCTTTACACGATGGGCTTTATACTTCAACTTTTTTGAAAAGATATCCATATCCAGTAATAAACGCATTTATGTTTGTTAATAAAAAAATGAGATTTGTTTTACAAAAATTAATCTATTCAATTCCTAAAAGAAAAGGCCAAAGTGACATTAATACTATTAGAGAGATGATGAGAGTTGTTAAATCTGGTAGAGGTGTAATGCTTTTCCCTGAAGGAAATTCATCGTTTTTTGGTGAACAAAGTTCTATACCTTACGTAACTGTTAAATTATTCAAAAAGTTTAAACTAGATGTTGTCGTCTGTAAAACGAATGGAGCTTATTTATCTGCACCAAGATGGGGAGATAAAACAACTCATAACGGTTTACTAGAACTTAATTTTCATACTTTATTTAAAGGTGATGAATTAGAAAATTACAGTTTAGATGAAATTTATAAAGAAGTTGTAGACGCACTTGCTTTTAATGATTTTGATTGGAATCGTGAAAGAAAATATATCTATAAGCCAAAGAAAAGAGCTTTAGGGTTAGAAAACTATATTTATGTCTGCCCCCAATGTTTAAAACATCAAACTATATCTACTAAAGGCAATGACATTTATTGCGATCACTGTGGACACTTAGCTTTTTTTGATGACTTCTCTTTAATTTCCGGATTAGATTTTGATAATTTAATAGCTTGGGATAAACTTCAAAAAATCCAGTTACCTAAGATAACCAAAGAAGTAGTTTACACTGAAGGATCGATGTATATTGTCGATACAAATAAGTATACCTCTAGAAGTTTAGGTCATGCGGATTTGGAAATTATCAAGAAGCAGTTATATGTTCAAAATAAAATGAAAGAATATATTTTTGAATTAGACAAAATAACCGGTTTGACATTAACAAAGAAAAATGAAGTATCTTTTGATTATGAAAGTAAAACTTATCTATTCAAATTAAAAGATCCTATGTTATATTATGATGCCATCAGCTATCTAAAGGAGGATGAGAAGAATGGATAAGTGGGAAATTATTATTTATTTTTTATTAATTGGAGTGTTGTTATTTGTAGGGAAAATATTAAAGAAAAAAGTACCGTTTTTAAACCGAATTGTTTTACCAACCGCTTTATTAGGCGGGATAATTGGCCTTTTGTTATCTAATGTTTTTATACCAGGTTCTTACCATATCGATGTTACTGTAATGACGGCTATTGTTTATCATGCATTAGCGTTAGGTTTTATTTCTTTAACTTTAAAAAGAACTAGAACTGACAATAAGAAAAAATTGTGGTCAACTGGTATGATTATCACCAGTACTTATGCTCTACAAGGTTTTATTGGTATTTTAATGATTTTAATTTTTTATAGCGATAAATTTGTTGGAGCAGGAATGTTGTTGGCATTAGGCTTTGGACAAGGACCAGGATTGGCAACAAGTTTCGGTGGTATGTGGAGCGAGATGCTTAATGGCCATGGTGTTGCTTTAGGTGCATCTTATGCATTCTTAGGTTTCGTATTTGGAGGTACTATTGGTGTTCTTGCAATAAATATTATATCTAGAAAAAGAGGAATAGAAAAAACCAAGAGATATTGGGATGATTCTCTTCAAAAAACAAATATAGAAATTGATACTGTTAAAGAAATAAGTGTTTTGGATGGGTTGACAGTACAAGTAGTAATATTGTTTCTTATCTATGGGTTAGTATGGTTAACATTATTCTTGTTAGAAGGATTGTTGATGGGCTTAGGTGACATTGGTATAACAATCTTTAATTTACTATCTGGTTTCAATTTTATCTTGGGTATAGCTTATGCATTGATTTATAAGGTGATTTTGAGAAAGATTGAAAAAAAGGGAACAAATATCAATTTCATGACAAACGACTATATACTATCAAACATTAGTTCATTATGTTTTAATTTTATGATTACAGGTGCAGTTTTAACCATTACCGTTGATTTTCTTTCAGAATTTGGTTGGTTATTAATTATTATCTCTGCTGTTGGTGGTTTCGCAACTCTATTCTATATGAGATATATCACCAAGATTGTTTATGACCAATATCAGGATGAATATTTCGTTGGGTTATTCGGCATGTTAGCTGGTGTAGCTTCCACAGGTATAGCTTTATTGAAAGGATTAGACCGCAATCTAGAAAGTCCAGTGGCTGAAGAAATGGTTTTAGGATCAGGAACAGCCATTACAATGGCGATTCCTTTATTCGGCTTTTTGATGCTACCGTCTTTAGGATATGGAAAACCTTATGAAAGCACATTTGAATTAATCGCTTTATTTGGTTGTTTATTCTATTGTTTAACGATGTTTGCCATTTTGGTGATTCGTAGCAAGCGAAGAGTTAAACAATAATTTATTGTCAAGGATGTCTTTATTTTATTTGCTATATATGGTAATATCAAGATAGAAAAAAGGAGGTTTTCATATGAATATTTATTTTTGTGAAATTTGCAAACGGATTTGCTATACTTATCCCGTCGATTCTACTTTAGTTTGTTGCGGTGAAGAAATGATTCTTTTGAAACCAAAAAAATCAGAAGAAGGCAATGAAAAACACCTACCAGTTATTACTAAAATCAGTGATAATCAAATTAGTGTTAAGGTTGGTTCTGTTCCACATCCAATGTTAGAAAAACATTACATTCAATGGATTTTTATTGAAAACGGCGATAGATATTATACAAAGACTTTTAATCCAGAAGAAGAACCAAAAGCCGAATTTTATGTTGATTTTTCAAAAGAAATCAAGGTTTATGAATACTGCAACATTCATGGTTTATGGATGAGTGAATACAAATAAAAATTGCAAGTAAAGAAAAAGCCGATTGATTAAAGGCGGCTTTTTCTTTTCACTTTATGGAGGTGCTCTAGATTGGGCTTTGAATTTATTGAGTTTATTAAGTATATTTTCTTGGGAATAGTTCAAGGAATTACTGAAGTTTTACCGATTTCTTCTAGCGGACACGTAGAAATACTTAAAGTTTTAATTGGCTTAGATATGGATCAAAATGTATTATTCTTAATATTGCTTAATACTGGATCTTTAGCTACATTTATTATAATTTATTTTAGAAGATTATGGGCATTAGTTAAATCTTTTTTTATTTTTGTATTTAAACCTACTAAAAGATCTGAAAATATAGAAAATACCGTATATTTATTAAAAGTTTTGATTGCGTGTATTCCTGCTGGAATAGTTGGAATTCTTCTTAAACCGCTATTAGAATCTTTTATGGAAAACTACGGAATTTTATTAGCCGGTTTAGGTCTTTTATTAACTGCAACAGTTATTTATTTTGTCTCAAAGATTAAAGTATCTGAAAAAGAAGTAAAGATTAGCTGGTTAGATACTTTATTTATTGGCTTAGCGCAAGCAGTAGCTATTTTTCCTGGTGTTTCTCGATCAGGTATGACTACTTCAACTGCTTTGAAAAGAGGAATAGGAATAACTTCTGCACTTAATTTTTCTTTCTTGATGTATATTTTTATATCAATTGCGGCTACAGGATTAATGATTTTTGATTTTACAAAAGAAGCTATCGTTATTGCAAACATTGAATACTTATACTATGCTTTTACATTCATTTTTACAATGATTGCAACATATTTTGCGTATAAATTAATATTCAACATTTTTAGAAGTGGGAAGTTAAAATATTTTAGCATTTACTGCTTTATCGTAGGGTTTTTAGCTATAGCCCTTTATATAATTTTATAGCCAAAAAAGGAACTCCATATGGACATATTGATTGAGATAATCAAATACATTTTTTTAGGATTTATCCAGGGCATAACAGAAGTTTTGCCTGTTTCTTCTAGTGGACACGTGTTATTTTTTCAAAAACTATTTAATGTTGAAATAGATAGTAGTGCTATGCTTATTATGATTTTGAATTTAGGATCAATGTTAGCAATATTTTACTTTTTGAGAAGTGAAATTAAAACTTTATTTTTAGGTTTTAATAGATATGTTTTCAAAAGAAGTCGGGATATTGAGAGTAAAAAAAATTATAAGTATGTCAAAACTGTTTTCGTAGGTATTTTACCGATATTTTTATTTGGATATTTAGTGAATTTAATAATTGAGCCAATATATAAAGACTATACCTTATTGGTGATTGGTATCGGATCACTTATGACAGCTACTATTTTGTATTTTGTTCGATACACACCAAACGAAAATATAAAAAAAGAAATTACAACTAAGGATGCTCTTTTTATTGGAATATTTCAATTAATTGCTGTTTTTCCAGGGCTTAGTAGATTGGGTGTTGTAACTGCATCTGGTTTGCATCGGAAAATATCAATGGATTCAATCTTAAAATTCACTTTCTTAATGTTTATCCCAATCTCGGTTGGTTCTACAATTTTAGAGTTAATCTCTTACAAAGTTAATCAAGAAAATATGGTAATTAATTTTGACTTCACCAATGTTTATCATCTTATATATTACATTTTAGGATTTGTTATAAGTATTGTTTCCACATATTTTGCTTTAAAATGGCTTTTTATTCTATTTAGGCGAGGGAAATTAGCAGTTTTTTATGTGTACAATTTCATTTTTGGCTTTCTTTGTATATTAATATCTATAACACAATAAAGGGATTAGTAAGTTGCTTTATTTAAATACTTATTATATAATAAATATACAATTACAACAAATGAGGAGAAATATATGAACGAAAACGTTAATGATTATGGATATGAAGAATCAGAGGGTGTAAGTTTGCAATATTTATCAAAAATATTGTGGAATAATATTAAATTAATCCTTATTATTACCATGTGGGTGATAGTAATAGGAGTTGTTTATACATTTGTAGTTGTCACTCCGAAATATACTGCCCAAACATCTTTAACAGTTCAGGTAGATATTGAAGCAACGCAAACAAATGAACAATCCGCAATTATTATAGCTAACAATTTGATTGGGACTTATGAAGAATTTATTGTCTCGAACAAAGTGTTGGACAGTGTCATAGAAGACATTCCTGAATTGAGCGATACGTCATTAGCTACGATTAGAAACTCCATCTCAGTATCGACAATTAGTCAAGTTTTGATTATTCATATTTCTGTGGTTAGTGAATCGCCTGAGCTTGCTCAAAAATTAGCTAATACGATTGTTAACAATTCCATTGAAATTGCAAACGATGAAAATGATCCTTATGTATTCTTGCAAAATAAATTAAAAGTTTTGGATGAAGCAAAACTTCCAGAAGAACCTTCATCACCAAACAAAATGCTTAATATTGTGATTAGCGCTTTATTGGGTGGAATTATTGCTTTTGCAGTGGTATATGTAAAAGAATTTTTTAATAATAAATATAAAACGGTAGAAGAATTAGAAAACTATCTACATATTAAAGTTATCGCTATTGTTCCTGGAACAATAAAAGAAAGGAATTTGGTGGACTAAATGGAAACATTTGAATATAAAAACATCGTAATAGAAATGCCAAATTCTGCTCAAGCTGAAGCTTATCGAAAATTGGAACTTAATATTAGAATCAATAGGATCGATGACCCTTATAAAGTCATTCAAATTACTTCAGCTACACCCGAAGACGGAAAAACCACGACCGCTATCAATTTAGCATCAGTTTATGCTGAAAAAGGCAAAAAAGTAATAATTTTGGACTTAGATTTAAGAAGGCCAAAGATTCATCGTGCTTTCAACAAAATCAATGACAGAGGTTTTTATGATTTTATTGTAAATGATACTGCAATTGAAGATTTGATTATTAAGGATGAATCAAACATAGATCTTTTGATTACAGGTAATAGGTTATCAACACCCCACATTGTTTTACAATCAAAAAAAACAAATGATTTGATAAAAAAACTAAAAAACATGTATGATTATGTTATTGTAGACTCACCGCCAATTTTAACGGTTATTGATGCACTGATTATTAGTAATATTGTGGATGGAATAATATATGTTGTTGCATATAATAAAACGAAAAAAGAACAATCTAAATTAGCTTTGGAACAATTGAAAGAACATAACGCTCATATAATTGGAGCTGTCTTATCAAATATTGATGTTAAGAAAAATAGTACCTATTACGATTACAATTACTACAGAGATGATGAATAAATAAAAAAAGCATAACTATACAATTAAAATTGTTATACTATTTTTGATATTTTGAGTTTATCACAAATTCAACATAATTATATATTATAATCAAAATAATTCAGTATACCCATCCCCCTTTGTTTTGGTATATTGAATTTTATTTTAATAAGGATGTGATGTTTATATGAAGAATACATATGTTTTAATTGTTGACGATGAGTTTAGAATTCGTAAACTTTTAGCTGATTTTATGGCAAGAGAAGGTTATAAAGTTTTAGAAGCTGAAGACGGCGAAGAAGCATTGGATGTCATATTTGAATCCGGTAAAAAAGTTGACTTGGTGATTTTGGATGTTATGATGCCAAAATACGATGGTTGGTTTGTTCTAGAAAGAATTAGAGAATATTTGACTATTCCAGTTGTTATGTTGACAGCTAGAAGTGATGAATACGATCAACTTAAAGGTTTCAAATTAGGCGCGGATGATTATGTCACTAAACCTTTTTCACCAAGCGTTTTGGTTGCTCGTGTCAATAAACTGTTAAGTAAAAGCAATAAAGATGTTACTGAGATTAATTTTGGTGCTATTAGAATCGATATGGCTTCAAGAAAGGTTTATGTGGAAGAAGAATACGTAAACTTAACACCTAAAGAATTTGAATTACTACGTTATTTTATTGATAACAAAGGGTTGGCATTGTCACGTGATAAAATTTTAAACGCAGTGTGGAATTACGATTATTACGGCGATTTAAGAACTGTTGATACCCATATTAAACAATTGAGAGCTAAATTAGGCAAATATTCCTATTATATTTCAACAGTTAGAAGCATAGGGTATCGATTAGATATAGAAAATGAAATCGACAATTAGATCTAAATTATTCCTTTTTACATATGGAATAATTTTAGGCTTTATTGTAGCTTTAATTATCTTGAATAATACTTTTTTGCAGAGTTACTATATTAATAATCGTGAGAGTTCGTTAATTCAAGCCTTTCAGGAAATAAAAGAATTTGATATAGATGATTCTAATTTAGAAAACAAAATTTTAGAGATAGAAAGCAGATATAATTTAAGTGTCCAAATATTAATTCAGACAACGACAATACCGTCAAACATTCAAGTTGATGATTTTGTGAATTATCCAGATTTATACGATAGGATCTATGGTAGTGAATTTACAATTCCTTCAGAAATCCTTTCAAAGATTATTGTAGATTATAATTTAAGTATAGCTAGAAACACTGCGCTTGATTTTGGGAAGTCCGTGAGTATTGATACTGAACATGATGCGTATTTGATGGATATGAATTCAGAAGTCTATAATTTTCACGAAAATTATCAAATGTTAGGTTTGTTTGTAGCAACTGATAGTGATTACGGTGAATACATGTTTTATGTTTCAACCATTACTTTCAGTTCAATTCAAGACAGTATTAGAATATTCAACTCTTTTACAATTTTAATTGGATTCATTTTTATGATTATTGCTGGATTAGTGATGTATTTTTTAAGTTATCGTTTCACCAATCCCATAATTGAAATTAATCGTGTGGCTAATGAAATATCGAGATTGGATTTTTCACATCGAATAGATGTGACTACCGACGATGAAATTGGCGACTTGGGTTATAGTATTAATAAAATGAGCGTTCAATTAGAAAAATCGATTACGGAACTACAATTAAGCAATGATAAGTTAGCTAAAGAAATATTGTATAAAAATAAGATTGATCAAATGCGAAAAGAATTTGTCGCAAACGCTTCTCATGAACTTAAAACACCGCTATCTTTGATAATGGGTTATGGAGAAGCTTTGAAATTGAGTGATCTTAATGATGAAACTAAAAAAGAATACTTGGAAATTATTCTTGATGAAACTAACAAAATGAATAATTTAGTTCAAGAGTTGTTGAATTTATCGCAAATTGAAAGTGGTAAAAAAGAATTCAAATATAAAGATTTTTCAGTTAAATCATTAATTGAAGAAACTTCAAAATTATTTACTTTAGTCTTTAAAGAAAAAAATATTAATTTGAAACTTAATTTAGTAGATGAAGTAGTTAATTCTGATTATGACCAGTTACAATCAGTATTGAGCAATTACATTAGTAATGCTATAAACCATGTTGATGGTGATAGAAAGATTATTGTTTCATCAGAAAAGGATGGTTTAGGTAATATTAAAGTATCCGTTAAAAATACTGGCGAGCAAATCCCTGAAAATGAAATTAAAAGTATCTGGGATAGTTTCTATAAGATTGACAAGGCAAGGACAAGGGCATATGGTGGTCAAGGATTGGGCTTATCAATAGTTAAAACCATTCTTGAAACATTGGGATATGACTATGGCGTTATCAATGTTTCAGACGGAGTAGAATTTTATTTTATAATCGATAAATCAGAGTTTTAAAAAAGCCAACACACATTGGCTTTTTTTATTTTTTATTTAATTGAAACTGCGCTTACACATTGATTATATCATATGTTTATGATATTATATCTATAAGTCTTATGAAGGAGTTTCCTATGGGGAAAAGTGAATTTAGAACCAGTAGAAAATTACTAAAAAAATCGCGTATTGGATTTATGGTCATAGATGCTATCGGTATCGCTTTAGCTTATATGATAGCAATTTTTGCTTTATGGTTGATTAAAGTTCCTAATTTTGATTATATTAATGCAATAATAATTTTACCCTTTGTTATTGTTTTTAAACTTATAGTTTTTTATATTTTTAAAGTTTATCATTTAGTTTTGGTTAACGTAGGACTGGATGAAGTTGTTAAAATAACCTGGGTTGTTTCACTAACTAATATTATAATCGTGATCGTAACTTTAGCGATTCCAGATTTTGTTTTTATCCATGAATTTTATTTTCTATTTACAACCTTAATGGAATTGGTATTCTTGATTTCACCAAGAATTGTTAAAAGATTACTCAACATGCTTTTATCAAGGAATTTATATTGTACTGGTAACAGAACTTTAATAGTTGGGGCAGGTGCTGGGGGTAAAATTGTTTTAAATGAAATAAGAAACAATCCAAACTTAGATAACAATATAGTCGGTTTTATCGATGACGATGAAGAAAAAATAGGCAATACTTTTTCTAGTTATCCAGTCTTTGGACCGATATCAGAAATTTCTAAAGTAATAGACCGAATGGATATTGAAGAAGTTATAATCGCTATCGTCAATATTGAGCCGACAAGGTTCCAACAAATCATTAATTATTTTATCGATCGCCCGGTTAAAATTAAAAGGTTACCATCATTCAAAGATTACAGCAAGGATACTAACGAACCGATTTTAGATGTTAATGTTGAAGATTTATTAAGTCGTGACATAGTAGAATTAGATGACCAAGGAATAAACGAATTTATTCAAGGTAAAAAAGTTTTAGTTACAGGTGCTGGAGGGTCAATTGGTTCTGAACTAGTTAGACAAATTATAAGTTATAAACCAGAGTCGTTAATGTTAGTGGATATCTATGAAAACGGCGTTTACGATTTAATTACCGAATTAAACATGGACTTTATTAAACGAATAGATAATAAGATTAAAATCAATGTGCAAATCGCCTCAGTA
This sequence comes from Caryophanales bacterium UBA2298, assembly GCA_002345425.1. GTDB lineage: Bacteria > Bacillota_I > Bacilli_A > Izemoplasmatales > Hujiaoplasmataceae > UBA2289. Next base: position 16,376 of record DDWA01000012.1, read on the forward strand.
TACAATTATTCAAGGATGAAAAGCATTATTTCTTCTTACCTTCCTGATTATATTTTTCATGCTGCCGCATATAAACATGTTCCGTTGATGGAAGGTTCATCAATGGAAGCGGTAAGAACAAATATTTTAGGAACTTATAACGTTTGTAAATTAGCTGATGAATTCAATGTTAATAAATTTGTTTTGGTATCTTCTGATAAAGCGGTAAGACCGACAAACGCCATGGGAGCTACCAAAAGATATGCCGAAATGCTGATACAGCATTTTGAAAAAATTAGTAAAACTAATTATTCAGCAGTAAGGTTTGGGAATGTTTTAGGCTCTAATGGCTCAGTAGTTCCTTTGTTTAGAAAACAAATAGCTAACGGTGGACCTGTAACTGTTACTGATCAAAAAATAATAAGATATTTTATGACTATCCCAGAAGCAGTAAGTTTAATTTTGCAATCAGCTGTATTTGCTTCAGGAGGAGAAATATTTATCTTAGATATGGGTGAACCAGTTAAGATTATTGATTTAGCTGAAAAGATGATTATGTTATCGGGTTTTAAACCTTACATTGATATTCCAATAAAAATTACTGGATTAAGACCGGGAGAAAAGCTTTTTGAAGAATTATTAGTTGATAAAGAAAGTAATACAAAGACTAAAAATAAAATGATTTACATAGAGAAATTAGATAATGGTAAGAATATTGAAGATGAAACAAATGAGTTATTAAATAGCTTTGAAGAATTAAATAATTTAGAAGTAAAGTTCTTACTAAAGAAATTCGTTACCACTTATACAGTTGATGAAAAACAATAACAAGGCATTCAAATTGCCTTGTTTTTTTCTTGATGGTTAAACTATTATTTTTCTTGAATATTTGTTATAATAACTAATAGGAGATTTGATATGAAATTAAATGTAGGCGATAAGTTAAAACTTGATATAAGAAAGCAAGGGATAAACGGAGAAGGTATAGGCTATTATCAAAAAGTAGCCGTTTTTGTCCCTGGAGCGATTCTTAAAGAAATAGTCAATGTAGAAGTAGTAAACAGCTTCGATAATTACGCTATAGCCAAAATACTTGATATTGAACGTATATCTAATCGCCGTACAACACCTCCATGCAAGTATTATGAAGATTGTGGAGGATGTCATCTTCAACACATCGATTATAAAGAACAGTTGAAGATTAAACAATCAATTATCAAACAATCCTTAAGAAGATATACCAATGTCGACATCAATAAAATCAATATTAATAAAACTATAGGTATGGACAATCCATTTTATTATCGAAATAAATCGCAAATGCCTTTCAGAAATACTAATTTTGGATTAGCCTTAGGTTTCTTCAAACCGAATTCCAATCATTTTGTCTTTGTTGATGAGTGTATGGTTCATAGTGAAGAGATTAACAAGATTAATCGCCATGTACTTAAATTAATGCGAAAATATCATCAAAAAGCTTTTGATTTACGCAATAAAGAAGGAATACTTTATTATTTGGTTGTAAGATATTTAGAAAAAACAGAAAGTGCAAGTGTCTTATTTATTGTTAAAAAGCCAGATAAAATCTTAGATACTATCGCCAAAGAATTAATCAGCGATGTAAAAACAATAAAATCTGTAAGTTTCAGTATCCACAATCCAAAAAGTAATCTTGTCATCAGCGATAAAATTCATATATTAGCTGGGGAAGATAAAATTGATGAAAAGTATGAAAAATATAATTTTAAGATTTCTCCTGATGCATTTCATCAGATGAACACTTTACAAATGGATAAAATGTATAAACTTATAATTGATTTAGCTAATATAGAAAAACAGATGACAATATTTGATCTGTATTCAGGTATAGGCATTACATCAATATTATTAGCGGAACAAGCGAAGAGAGTTTATGCAATTGATTATTCTGAAAGTTCAATTGAAAATGCTTGGATTAATGCAAAAATTAATGGTGTTAAAAATATTCAATTTATCCAAGATCATGTAGAAGGAGCTTTACCAAAACTTATTTCAAGAAATATTAAACCAGACATATTAGTACTCGATCCACCGAGAAGTGGTATGAGTGATGCCGTAATTGATACGGTCCGTCAGGTTTTGCCAAAACAAATTATATATGTATCATGTAATCCATCAACACTTGCAAAAAATATCAGTGATCTAACTGACAAATACCGAGTGGTAAGCATAAATCCAATTGATATGTTTCCGCAAACTGCAAGTGTTGAAAGCGTAACTTTACTGGAATTTAAATAAGAGGAGGATATACAGATGTTAACAGATTTAGAAATTGCTCAAAAGGCCAAAATGCAGAAAATTGATAGGATTGCCGAAAAAGTCGGATTAAAAACTGACGATTTGGAGTTGTACGGAAATTATAAAGCTAAGGTTAGCTTTGAAGCTATTAATCGCTATAAAGATAACCCTAGAGGAAAGATAATTCTTGTGACTGCTATTACTCCTACAAAAGCTGGTGAAGGCAAATCAACAACTACGATTGGCTTAGGAGATTCAATCGCCAAACTAGGTTTTTCAACAATGATTGCTTTAAGAGAACCATCATTAGGACCTGTTATGGGAGTTAAAGGTGGAGCTGCTGGTGGCGGTTATGCTCAAGTAGTACCAATGGAAGATATAAATCTTCATTTCACTGGTGATATTCACGCAATAACAGCCGCTAATAATTTAATTAGTGCAGTAATTGATAATCACTTATTCCACGGCAATGAATTAGGTATCGATCCAGAAAAAGTTATCTGGAAAAGAGCTATGGATATGAACGACCGTTCTTTAAGAAGAATCCAAGTTGGATTATCAATGAAAAAAGAAACATCGAGATTTGATGCTTTTGATATAAGTGTTGCTTCTGAAGTGATGGCAGTTTTATGTTTATCAAAAGATATTGAAGATTTGAAAACAAGAATTTCCAGCATGGTAGTAGCTTATAACACTAAAGATGAACCAGTAACTGTCGGCGACTTAAAAGTGACTGGTGCAGTTGCTATGCTTTTAAAAGAAGCGATAAAACCAAATATTGTTCAAACCTTAGAGGGTACTCCGGCATTGATTCATGGTGGACCTTTTGCTAATATAGCCCATGGATGTAACTCGATCATTGCTACGGATTTTGCATCTAGAGCTGCGGATTTCGTTGTTACTGAGGCAGGCTTTGGTGTAGATTTGGGTATGGAAAAATTTATGGATATTAAAATGCGAGCTATGGATACTATGCCTAGTGCAGTTGTTATAGTAGTTTCAATTAGAGCGCTTAAAATTCATGGCGGTGTCAGCGACAAAGAAATGAATGAAGAAAATGTTGAAGCTGTAAAAATTGGTATTGCCAATTTAGAGAAACATATTGAAAGCGTCCAAAACTATAAGGTTCCATATGTTATAGCATTAAACAAGTTCTACGCGGATACAGACAAAGAAGTTGATGCTGTTATGGCTTGGGCTAAAAAGAATAATCATGAAATTTCTCTTTCTGAAGTATTTTCAAAAGGTAGTGAAGGCGGACTTGATTTAGCAAATAAAGTAGTCAAAAAAGCAGTTGAGATGAATAAAAATTTACCGCTTTATAAACTTGATTTGGGAATAAAAGATAAAATTGAGAAAATCGCTCAAAAAATCTATGGTGCAAAAGGTGTAAATTATACTGATAAAGCTGAAGAACAAATTGCTCGATTTAATGAATTGGGTTGGGATAAGTTATCTATCTGTATGGCTAAAACGCCTTTATCATTATCTGATGATGCAAATATAAAAGGAAGACCAAGTGATTTTGAAATAACAATAAGAGAATTTAAACCATCAATCGGTGCTGGATTTATTGTTGCTTTAACTGGAGCTGTAATGACAATGCCTGGTTTACCAAAACATGGTGCTTATGAGAACATGGATTTAATCGATCAAAAAATAATTGGATTATTTTAATATTGGAGGATAACTATATGAAAAGTGTTCAAGGATTAAAAGAAAAATTAAAAAATCTTGGTTTAGAAATTGCCGAAAAAGCCAAAAGCGGTTATAAAACTGCTCGCGATTCAGTAGAACAAAATCTTCTTAATGATTCTTTGAGAAGAAGATTCAACCTCGAAAATCCATATAAGTTCATAATCATGGACAGTATGGAAAAAACCTCTTTCATCAACGAAATATTACCTAGACATGCTAAAAGATTCAATGAAGACGATATATTTATTTTTTATGGCAGTATTTCTGATAATGACATAAAAGAAGGATATATCATTAAAGATTTAAGTGATGAAACATTATATAAAGTTAAAGAAATCACCATGGTCAAAGTAACTGTAACTTTTGAAAATAATGATTATGAGGTTAACGGTACAGCTGTGTACGGTACAATACTATGACCAAAAAACAAGAATTTATCGACTTGTATAAAAAATATATAAAACGAGAAGGTTCTGAAGAATTGCTAGATTTTTTATTGTCAAACAAAAGTGACTTTTTTGATGCCCCTTGTTCCACTCGATTTCATTTATCGCGTGATGGAGGGTTAGTAGAACACTCAATTAATGTATATGAATGTCTGAAAGCTTATTTAGAAAGACCACGAGTTAAGGAAATTTACGGTTTAGATTATAGTGATGAAAGTGTTGCTATTGTGGCGCTTTTGCATGATTTATGCAAAATTAACGTTTATAAGAAAACCACGAGAAACGTCAAAGATGAAACAGGTAAATGGATTCAAGTTCCAAGTTACGATTTTCAAGATGATTTGCCATATGGACATGGCGAAAAATCTGTTTACATAATCTCTGGTTTTATGAGATTAACAAGAGATGAAGCTTTTGCTATCAGATATCATATGGGATTTTCGGATACAGAAAACACAAGAACTGTTGGGGAAGCTTTTAGTAAATTCCCACTTGCTTTCGCTTTATCGACAGCTGATATGGAAGCGACATATTTTATAGAGAAATAATTTAAAAGAACCTGTCGAAAGGTTCTTTTCTAAAATGATGAGGAAATTTTATGAACAGGATATTTAACGTTACTGAAGGTCCAATATTAAAAAAGATGCTTATATTAGCATTTCCAATCTTACTTACAACCCTTTCGCAAATAGCTTACAATTTAACTGATATTTTTTGGATTGGTCGAGTAGATCAAATTGGTATGGTCGAAACTAGTGCGGTAGCAGCAATAGGAACTGCATCTTATATAACTTGGTTTGCTTTCGGATTTATTTTAATAGCCAAGATTGGAACTAGTGTAAAAGTATCTCACGCTGTCGGAAGAAAAGAACTTAAAAACGTTAATGTTTTCGCAACAAACGGCTTATTATTAGAAGCTTTTTTGGGAATCTTATTCTCGGCATCGATATTACTTTTTAAAGAAGAATTCTTAGCTATATTCAATATTAGCACTCCGCAAATTATTGAATATGCATTAATGTATATTCCGATAATTGGTGGGTTTTTGTTTATTCAATTCATCGTCAACGGTTTTATAGCTGTTAATGAAGGATTAGGACAGACAAGAATCAATTTATCAATTTTGGCGATTGGCTTCCTTTTTAACATGATATTAGATCCTTTATTAATAATTGTCTTTAAACTGGGAATATCTGGAGCAGCAATCGCTACAGTAAGCGCCCAAGTTATTACTTTGATTATCTTCATTATAGTTTATAAAAAACACAATCCTAATTTAAGAGTTTTTAGATTAAAAAACTTTAATTTAGATGCAACCAAACAAATTATGTCAGTAGGACTACCAGTAGGTATCCAATCGATGTTTTTTACAATCATTTCAATTTATATTGCCAGACAAGTATTTGTTTATGGGCCGAATGTAGTAGCTGCTCAAAGAATTGGCGTGCAAATTGAACAATTGACTTGGATGATTGCAAGTGGATTTCAAACAGCGATTACCGTTTTTGTCGGGCAAAATTTTGGTGCTAAAGAATATAAAAGAATTAAAAGAAGCATTTGGGATATTTCAGGCATATTAGTGCCTTATGCTTTAATTATATCTTTGTTATTGCTGTTAATTCCAGAGACTTTACTGAGAATCTTTATTGATGATGACATAACAGTTGGTTATGGTATTAGATACTTACAGATAATAAGTATAAGTCAGATATTTATGATAATTGAAAGTATCGGTGCTGGATTCTTTAATGGTATCGGCAAATCATATATTCCATCAGTAGTTGGTATTGTCGGTAATTCCTTGAGAGTAGTTTTGGTAATATTTTTAACAGCTCAATTTTTTGAAGAAGGTATTTGGTGGTCATTGAATATTTCAACTATTTTTAAAGCTGTATTTATGATTGGTTTTTTCATTTATATAATTAGACATATTGAAGATATTAAAAACAATAAATTGGTATTCAAGAAACCAAAAGATGACTTATTTCAAGAAATATAAAGAAGAAATATTATTTTTTAACTAAAAATAGGAGATGGTTTTATGTGGTATGCTATAATTATTAGCTTTGTAATTTTAATTTTTCTTTTTGCTTGCTTGCAAATTGCTTTTAGTATAGTTACGCCTAAAACAAGAACCTTAGAGGCCACTAAAAGACTAGAGATTGAAAAAGACAAAACTCTTTTTGAATTTTATGACTCTACATTAACAAAAGAAGATTATCTAAAATCTCGATACGGATATTCGTTAAAATTATATTACTTTCTAAATGCTGAATATAAGAAATATATTGTGATAGCTCATGGTCATACTTACACTCATCATGGATGTATAAAGTACGCAAGGATGATGTATAAGTATGGATATAATGTAATAACCTATGATCAAAGGTACCACGGCGATAGCGGTGGTAAGAATACAAGTTTAGGATATTATGAAAAGAATGACCTTTATGATATCATAAGTAAAATAACTCAGGAGTTTGGAGAAGATATTTTTATTGGAACTTATGGTGAATCCATGGGAGCGGCTACCATTCTTTTAGAACAAGAATTAGATAGAAGAGTAAAATTTTGTATTAGTGATTGTGCTTTCTCGGATTTAAAATTACTGATCCAGGAACAAATCAAGTCCTATCATTTACCAAAATTTATTTATGTTTTTGTCGATTTATTTGTTAAAGTAATTACAGGCATAAATCTAAAAGAAGTATCGCCAATCTCTAGTATTAAAAATTCAACTATTCCCATCCTTTTCATTCATGGTGAGCAGGACAAATTCATAAAATATCATCATACAGTAGATATGTATGAGTCATATGGTGGTAAAAAGGCATTATTCATCGCAAAAAATCAAGCAACACATGCTTATTCCTATTTTAGCGACACGCTTGAATATGAAAACATAGTCCAGAAATTTATAGAGGAAAATATCGATGATAAAATATAGTTTTAAGTCTAAACTAGGGTTTATAACCCTGTTTTCAAAAAATGAGAAAATTATTAAGATCATTTTAAAATCCGAGGAAATATATAATGATCCTCCTAATGAAGCAATGCTTCTTGCGGAAAAAGAAATTTTGGATTATCTTGATAATAAAACTACGTCATTTTCTTTTCCAATTGAACTAGAAGGGTCAGATTTCTTCAAAAAAGTGCTTTACAGTATGAAATATATCCCTTACGGAACAACTTATAGTTATTCAAAACTAGCTAAAAAATCTGGTTATAGTCTCGCAGTTCGAGCTGTAGGTACGGTCTGTAAAAATAATCCGTTACCTTTGATAATTCCCTGCCATAGAGTTATCAAAAAGAATGGTTCTATTGGTAATTTCAATGGCGGAGTAGAATTAAAACAATATCTTCTTGACCTAGAAAAAAAGCCTTCCAATTAGGAAAGCTTATTTTGTCGTTGCTCTATCAATTAATTTTACATCGATGGTTTGATGAAAATAATCTAGATTTTCTCCAGTTATTAATTTCATAATGGTCTTTACTGCAGCTTTACCGATTGTATCTGTCGATTGTTCGATAGTTGTAATTTTAGGTTCTAGCATATTAGCAAGTTGAATATTGTCAAAGCCAACTACTTGAACATCTTCAGGGATTCTTTTATTTGCTCTTTTTAATGATTGGATGGCTAGCATTGCAATTATATCAGAATCGCAGAATATCCCGTCAGCGTCTAAATGATTAAAAATCTTATTTTCAATATCATCTGGATCTGGCGATAAAAAAGCTAAATCATATGTGTAATTCTCTATTTGCTTTTCTTTTAGAACTGATTGAAATCCAGAGGTTCTATCTTGAACTGTAACTAATCCTGAAGGCCCCCTAAAATGCAAGATTCTCTTACAACCGCTATTAACTAACTTTTCAGCCGCTAACTTACCGCCTAAAAAATTATTAGAAGTAATTGAAGGAATGTCATCACTTAAATTGTGATCAATTTCAATCATCGGAATTTTTAATTTCAAATAATCATCAATGCGATTGGTATTTGAAATTAAAATGATGCCGTCGACATTGTATTGATCGAAAATTTTTAAGTATTTGGTTTCTTTTTCTGGGTCATCTTTAGAATTACAAATCATCAAACGATAATTTGCATTTATCGTTTCATCTTCGATAACCTCTAACAAATCAGAAAAATAGTAAGAAGTTAAGTGAGGCATAACTACAGCTATTATATGCGATTTTTTTTGGAACAATGATCTTGCTAGTTCGTTAGGAACGTAATTTAATTCTTCAATAGCATGTAGAACTAATTTTCTTGTTTCTTCATTAACATATCCTTTTTGGTTGATCACTCTGGATACTGTCGCAACACTAACGTGAGCTTTCTTAGCTACATCTTTAATTGTTGCCATCCTATCACTTCCTTTACTTGATACCTAAAGTATACATACTTTATCATGTTTTTAAAAGCGATTTACTTAAAAACATGTAACTTGTTACATAACAATTGGTTTTTATGATTTAAATAAAGCCTTTATAGGTAATAACGTTTGAATAATGGACTTTTAACGTTAAATATAGTAAAATACAGTAGATAGAAGGAGCGTTATTATGAAAAAAACTAGTACAAAATTAAGAAATTTGGTTATATACCAAATATATGTCAGAAATTTCAGCGAAAAAGGAGATTTTCGGGCTATAATTGATGATTTAGATAGGATTAAAAATTTGGGTGTTGATGTAATCTATTTACTACCAATACATCCAATCGGTGAAAAAAATAAAAAAGGTTCTTTAGGGTGTCCTTATTCAATAAAGGACTATAATTTGGTTGATGAGGATTTGGGAGGATTATCTGAGTTCAGAAAATTAATCGATGACGCTCATGCAAAAAAACTTAAAGTTATGATGGATATTGTCTTTAATCATACTTCTAGAGATTCAGTTCTTCTTAAGAATCATCCTGAATGGTTTTATCACAATGAACAAGGAGTTATCGCCAATCGAGTTGGTGATTGGTGGGATGTAGTTGATTTAGATTACTCCAAACACAAAAACCTTTGGTTTGAGCTTCTAAATGTTTTGGTATATTATGCAAGAATGGGTGTTGACGGCTATAGATGTGATGTTGCGAGCATGGTACCTCTTGATTTTTGGAAATTAGCCAGAAAACAGATAAAAAAAGTTAATAATAAGTTTATGTGGTTAAGTGAATCTGTTCATGGTGCACATTGCAAATTTCTGAGAGACCAAGGATTTGAATGTGCTTCTGAATCAGAAGTGTACCAAGCATTTGATATGGCTTATGATTATGATATCGAACCATACATGCAGGCTTATTTACATGGAGAAACCACGCTTAAACCTTATCTAGAAGGTTTAAAAAGACAAGATGAAATTTACCCTAGCAATTATGTTAAAATGCATAATCTTGAAAATCACGATATCGAACGAATAGCAAAACAAGTTGATGGCAATATATCCAAGATAAAAAACTGGACAGCTTTTATGTTTATGCAAAAAGGTGCAACTATGCTTTATATGGGACAAGAGTATGCCGCTGATATAAAGCCAAGTTTGTTTGATAAAGAACTTTATACTAAAAATGATGATTTAACAGAATTTATAACTAAATTGGCAAAACTGAAAAAAAGAAAAATCTTNNGTTTGCGGACCAAATAGAAGAGTACCATGGTATCTTTAATGTTGGACTGACAACAGGATTTATTAAAGTAAATTTACCTGATGGAAAATATAGAAATTACTTAACGAATAAATATGTTATAGTTAAGGACTCTTTAGTTAAATTGTCAAACGATGCGATTATCGTAAAGTATCGAAAATAATTTATATTTAAAAACAGAAACTATGGTGTTTCTGTTTTTTTGACATAATGATATAATTAATTATGAAGGATGTGTTACTTTGATAAAAGAAGTAAGTATTATTGGCGGCGGATTGGCTGGTTCTGAAGCAGCTTATCAATTGGCTAAAAGAAATATAAAAGTTAATCTTTATGAAGTTAAAACAATTAAGAAAAACGCAGCTCAAAATTATGATTCTTTAGCAGAATTAGTTTGTTCCAATTCACTAAGATCAAATGATATATTAAACGCAGCTGGTTTAATGAAAGCAGAACTAAGAAGACTAGATTCCTTATTAATAAAAGTAGCTGACGAGTTTCAAGTTCCTGCCGGAAGCGCTCTAGCAGTTGACAGAGAAGGATTTTCAAATAAGATAACAGAGATACTTAAAAATAACCATTTAATTAATATAATTGAAGAAGAAATTACGAGTATACCTAATGGTTATACAATTATCGCTAGTGGACCTTTAACCACTGAAAGTTTAGCTAAAGATATTCAAGAATTTATCGGTGATGATATGCTATATTTTTATGATGCCATTGCACC
>DDWA01000007.1 GCA_002345425.1 Caryophanales bacterium UBA2298
GTGGAATTGATTGTAAGTAATCCGGAATATGTTGAAAAAGCGCTGTTAAAGCGTGGTTTTGAAGTTGATTTTTCTGGGTTTATCGAACTAAGAGAGAAGCGTAATACGTTGATTAAACGAATTGAAGAAGTTAGAGCATTAAGAAATAAATTATCGAAATCAGTCGGTGAGTATAAAAGAGAAAAGAAAGATACAACTTCACTTTTTAAGGAAATTGAAAAAATTAAAGATGCAGTTGATCAAGATGAAGTAGCTTTAGCGGAAACTGAAAAAAGAATTAATGAATTTCTGTTGAAGTTACCAAATTTGCCTGATGAAGATTTACTTTCAGGTGATAAAGAAAACAATGTGGTTGTGACTGTTAATAAAGATCAACCTAGATTTAATTTTAAAGTTAAAGATCATGTCGAACTTGCGACTTCTTTAGGACTGATTGATTATGAAAGAGCAGCTAAAATCAGTGGTAAAGGAACTTGGATTTATACTAATTTAGGCGCGAGACTGGAATGGGCATTATTAAACTTCTTTATCGATGAACATTTAAAAGATGGCTATGAATTTTTGTTGTTGCCACATTTATTAAATTATGAGTCTGGTTTGACTGCTGGTCAGTTTCCTAAGTTTGAAGAAGATGTATTTTGGTTGGATGGAGAAAGTCCTAGAAAGTTTTTATTACCGACAGCTGAAACAGCTTTGATCAATGTTCATCGAAATGAGATTTTAGATTTAAAACAATTACCAAGAAAATATTTTTCTTATACACCATGTTACAGGAGAGAAGCAGGAAGTTATCGTTCTGAAGAACGAGGAATGATTAGGGGTTATCAGTTTAATAAAGTTGAGATGGTTCAATTTACATTACCTGATGAATCTGATGATGCTTTCTTAGAATTGATGGTTAAAGCTGAAAGCTTGATGAAGAAACTAGGGTTGCATTATCAAGTTTCAAAACTTGCGGCAGGAGATGTAAGTTTTGCGATGGCTAGAACTTTTGATATAGAAGTTTGGTTACCTTCTATTGGAATATATAAAGAAGTTAGTTCCGTATCTAACTCAAGAAGTTTTCAGGCTCGTAGAGGCATGATAAGATACAGAAATGAAGATGGTAAGGTAGATTACGTTCATACTTTGAATGGGTCTGGACTCGCTACATCTAGACTTTTACCAGCGATTTTAGAACAGAACCAACTTGAGGATGGTTCGGTAAAAGTTCCTGAGGTTTTAGTTCCTTATTTGGGTGGTATAAAAGTTTTATCAAAGGTGAAGTAGATGGTCGTTGATAGATTAAGGGCAGTAATCAATTTAGATAATTTAATTCATAATTACAAGTTGTTAAAGAAACTTAATCATGATAAAGAAATCTTTGCGGTTGTTAAGGCAGATGCTTATGGACATGGTAGTGTTGAGTGTTCTTTGCATTTAGAAAAACATGGCTGCAAGTATTTCGCTGTGACTGTTTTAAAAGAAGCGATTGAATTAAGAAGTGTTGGTATAAAGAGTGAAATATTAATCTTTGGTAAAACCGATCCATTAAATGCGAGTTACTTAAGCGATTATAATTTAGTACAAACAGTTGATTCTTATGAGTATGCATTCAAGTTAAGTCAATATGGTAAGAAAATCAGAGTGCATTTAAATATTGATACAGGGATGACGAGATTAGGAATTTTCGCTCAAAGAATTGAGGAATTAGAAAAAGCGGTAAGTGAAATAAAAAAGATCAGTGAATTAGAATACATTGAAATAGCTGGTATTTATTCTCACTTCACTTCCGCTGAAAGCGACAAAGAATTTACTCTTAAACAACAGAAGTTATTTGATGAGTTGTTAAAAAGATTAAAAGCAGAAAAGATTAATTATGGATTAGTTCATTTAAAGAATAGTTCCGGGTTGGTGACACTTGATAAAAATCTTTATGATTTAGCTAGATGTGGAATTGCAATGTATGGTTATCCCCCTGTTAAAACTGATGATGAGTTTTTACCAGTGATGAGTGTTTACGCTAAAGTAATTGCGATTAAAGAGATAAACAAGGGTGAATCAGTTAGCTACGGAAGAACTTTTATCGCTGATAAAGAAATGACGATTGCGACGATTGCGATCGGTTATGCTGATGGTTATATGCGTATTTTAAGCAATAATGATTTTTTCTATTTTAAAGGTTATAAATTACCGGTGATTGGCCGAGTTTGTATGGGGCTAACGATGATTAATGTCTCTGGAGTGGATATTCAAGAAGGCGATGAAGTTGAAGTTTTTGGTAAGAATAAACTGTTAGAACCAATGGCTAAAAGAGCTTTAACAATAACTTATGAGTTATTGACGAATATGGCAAAACCAAGAATAGATAGAGAATATATAAAGAAATAACGAAGTCATTTGACTTCGTTACTTTTTTATCATATCAAGAAAATATTTATGGATTGTTAAATCATTGGTTAATTCAGGATGAAAAGCTGTAGCTAATTGATTGTTTTCTCTGACAGCGACGATTTTGCCGTCAACTTCAGCTAAGACTTTGACATCTTTACCACAGTTTTCAATATATGGAGCTCTAATGAAAACGAAAGGAATGTTTTCTTGGTTATTGAATTTACCTAAGGTTCTAAATGATCCTAATTGTTTTCCGTAAGCATTTTTTTTAGCGGTAATATCCATTGTTTGTAAGAATGATGTGTCATAGTTATGAATATTCTTTGCTAGTAGCAACAAGCCAGCACAGGTTCCCATTGTTGGTAAACCTCGGGTGATTTTTTCTTTTAATATTTTTTCCATATTTAAATCTTTTAGGAGTTTATACATTACCGTACTTTCTCCACCGGGTAGGATGATACCATCCATTTCTTGATTAAGTTCTTTTAAGTTTCTGATTGTGAAAGCGTCTACGCCTAATTTTTCCAACATCTTTTGATGTTCGATAAATGCGCCTTGTAATGCTAAAACTCCGATGCGCATTTTTTATTTTCCTCTTTCAGCCATCAATAAATCGATTTCTTGTTCGTTGATTCCAACCATTGCTTCGCCAAGGTTTTCACTGACTTTTGCAAGTACTTTAGGGTCATTGAAGTTTGTGACTGCTTTAACGATTGCGGCAGCTCTTTTAGCCGGATCACCTGATTTAAAGATTCCTGAGCCAACAAAAACGCCTTCTGCGCCTAGTTGCATCATCAGAGCCGCATCGGCAGGAGTAGCTACACCACCAGCTGCGAAGTTTACGACTGGCAATTTACCAAATTCATGTACATATTTTAATAAATCGTGAGGAACAGAAAGTTCTTTGGCTTTATTGAAGAGTTCGTCTTCTCTTAAGGATTGAACATTTCTGATTTCGCCTTGAATTAAACGCATATGGGTAACTGCTTGAACAACATCTCCAGTTCCTGGTTCACCTTTGGTTCTAATCATGGCTGCTCCTTCAGAAATTCTTCTTAAAGCTTCTCCTAAGTTTTTAGCACCACAGACAAAAGGTACATCGAATTTTGTCTTATCAATGTGATAGATATTATCAGCTGGGGATAATACTTCAGATTCGTCGATATAGTCAATTTCTAAAGCTTCTAAGATTTGCGCTTCAACGAAGTGACCGATTCTTACCTTAGCCATAACAGGAATTGTTACAGCTGCTTGAATTTCTTTAACAAGTTTTGGGTCACTCATTCTTGAAACTCCGCCAGCGGCTCTAATGTCAGCTGGGATTCTTTCTAAAGCCATTACAGCACAAGCACCAGCTTCTTGAGCGATTTTTGCTTGTTCTGCATTGGTGACATCCATAATGACACCACCTTTAAGCATTTGCGCTAATTCTTTGTTTAATTGATAACGTTCATTCATAATATATTCCTCACCTTCTCTTGACAAAAAGTCAATATTCAATTATATTATAAATGTAAACTGGTATCTTTTAAATACTCAGTTTTAATAAAAATAAAGGGGTCAGTTAATGTTAACATTTTTTCTTGATCGAAAATTAGATATTTCACTTTATGAACAGCTTTATCAAAAGATTAAGCTGGCGATTGAAAATGGTGATTTAGTGCAAAATGAAAAACTGCCTTCAAAACGAAAATTGGCTAGTCATTTGAAGATTTCACAGACTACTGTGGAATCTGCATATAGTCAGTTGTTGGTTGAGGGTTATTTAAAATCTAAACCAAAGGTTGGTTATTTTGTGGCGGCTAATTTAGATTTACTGTATAAGATGAATTCTCCTAAACAAACGAAGTTAGCAGTTAAAAGAAAAGAAGATTATTTAATTGATTTCAAAACTAATCAAGTAGATGCGGTTAATTTTCCTTATGAAAGATTTGCGAGAATTGAAAGAGAAGTAGTTTTGGATAAGTTAAAGAATAATTTAAATCGCGGCGATAGTTTCGGAGTTTATGAATTAAGGGAAAGAATTGCGGAGATTTTATATGCTTACCGAGGAATAAATGCTAAAGCTGAACAGATTGTTGTCGGGAGTGGTTCAGAACATTTGATCTTATTGTTGGTTTTATTATTAGGAAGAGATAAAGTCTATGCAGTTGAAGAACCTTCATACTTAAAAAACTATCAATTATATCTTGCTTATGGCGCTGATGTTAAAGCTATTGGGCTAGATGATGAAGGGATTATCATTGAAGGATTAAGAAAAGAAAAAACTGATATCGTTCATACTACGCCTTCACACCAATTTCCTAAAGGAATAGTGACGACTATTACGAGAAGACTTGAGTTGTTGCACTGGGCTAATGAAAATGATTCAAGATATATTATCGAGGATGATTATGATAGTGAATTCCGTTTTTCGGGAAATCCGATTCCGGCAATGAAAGGAATGGATAAAGCTGATAAGGTTATTTATATGAATTCATTCTCAAAAACATTAGCTCCTAGTTTTAGAATTAGTTTTATGGTATTGCCGGAAAAGTTGGTTAATCGTTATCAAAAAGAGTTGGCTTTTTTTAGTTCAAGCGTACCGACAGTTAATCAATTAATCTTGGAAAGATTAATTAAAAGCAATGAATATGAAAGACATTTAAACCGGATGAAGAATAATTATAAAATGAAAAGAGACTACTTGATTATGCTTCTTGAAAGTAGTGAATTAAAGGATAAAATCAAGATCTATGGTGAAGAGGCTGGTTTACATTTTTTAGTTGATATTAAGACGAAAGAAACTGAAGAATATTTAGTGGAAACGGCTAAAGGTTTGGGTGTTAGAGTTTATGGCTTATCAGAATATACTATTAATAAATGCAGTCTTTCTGTTGATAAAACGATTGTTTTTGGTTATTCGAATTTGAGTTTAGAAAGTTTACAAAAAGGTGTTAAATTGCTGGAGCAAGCTTGGAAAAATATTTAATTTTTTTCTATTAAATGAAAGCGCTTTATGATAAAATATGTTTTGGAGGAAAGTGGTGAAGATATGAGAATAGATGAGCATCCAATACTTACATTTGCGAAAGATAAAAAAATCCGCTTTACTTTTAATGGTAAAGAGATGTTTGGATATTTAGGTGATACTATCGCCGCGGCTTTAGTGGATAATGGGATAATGGAATTTTCCAAAAGTGTTATTCATGAACGGCCACGGGGATTTTATTGTGCTATCGGTAATTGTGGTTCATGTAATATGACGGTTAATGGTGTTGAAAATGTTAAAACATGTTTAACGCTTTTAGAAGAGAATATGGTTGTTGAAAACGAATTGTCTGAGGTGATTATCAATGATTGAAAAAGATTTGGTTGTCATCGGTGGCGGACCGGCTGGATTAAGTGCTTGTAAGGTTGCTTTAGATGCTGGGATGAAGGTAGCTGTGTTTGAAAGAAGTTTTCTTTTAGGCGGACAATTGGTTAAACAAACTCATAAATTTTTTGGTTCAGAATCGCAGTATGCTAGAACAAGAGGAATTGATATTGCGAAGATTTTAATTGATGAATTAGATAACACTGATTTAGAAGTGTTTTTAAATGCGACGGTTGTCGGTTTATATAAAGATAATGTGATAACCGTGTATCAGGATAATAAATATTTTAAAGTTAAGGCTAAAGCGATTATTATCGCTACTGGAGCTAGTGAAAAGTTCTTGGCTTTTGAAAATAATGATCTTCCAGGAATCTATGGTGCTGGGGCAGTTCAAACTTTGATGAATATTCATGGTGTTTTACCTGGAAAAGAAGTTGTGATGGTTGGTAGTGGTAATATCGGTTTAATTGTCAGTTATCAATTGATTCAAGCTGGCGTTAAAGTTAAAGCTTTGATTGAAGCAGCTGGTAAGATTGGTGGGTATCAAGTACATGCTTCAAAGTTAAGAAGATTAGGCGTTGACATTATCACCAACACTACTGTAAAAAGAGCTGTAGGTGATGGAAAGATAGAAAAAATTGTTACAGTTAAGCTTGATGATTCCTGGAATGAAATTGAAGGGTCTGAACAAGAAATTAGTTGTGACGCTTTATGTATTTCTGTCGGATTAAGTCCGATGCATATGTTGTTATCGATGGCAGAAGCTAATATGACTTATGTCGGTGAGTTAGGTGGTTTAGTGCCGATAAAGTCTTGCGACTATGAAACTTCGCTTGCGCATGTTTATGCTTGCGGTGACGTTACAGGAATTGAAGAAGCATCAAGTGCGATGGTTGAAGGTAAGATTGCTGGATTAATGGCCGCTAAACATGCTGGTTTCATTCATCCTGATTATGAAGCGTTAGAAAATGAACTTAATAATCAGTTGTGTGTTTTAAGACAGGGACCGTGTGGAGAGAAAATTAGATGTGGTCTTAAAAAAGTAGGTGAAGTTTATGATTGAGAAAACTGGTGTTGCGACAATTGAAATGATTAAGTCTAAGTTTCCTAAAAAAGAAGTTTTAACGAGACCGAAAGCGATCATTGAGTGTTATACGGAAATACCTTGTAATCCTTGTTCAACAAGTTGTCCTTTTGATGCAATTTATATTGGCAAAGATATCAATCAAATCCCAAGAATTGATTTTGATAAATGTACAGGTTGTTCATCTTGTATCAGTGCTTGTCCGGGGCTAGCGATAATGGTCGCTATGATTAAAGATGGTAAGGCATACTTTAAGATTCCTTATGAACTTTTACCGTTGCCTGTAAGAGGTGAAAAATGGACGGCTTTGAATAGATATGGCAGAGTTCTTGATAAACCTTGTTTTATTGAAAATGTGATGGTTACAAAAAAGAATGACAAAACGGCGATAGTTACTGTGTCAATTGAACAACCATATCTTTATGAGTTTGTGACTGTAGGTAAAAAATTATGAGCAAAAAAGATATTATAATCTGTCGTTGCGAAGATATTTCTTTGGCAGATGTTGAAGAGTGTTTAGAAGCAGGGTATACTACAGTTGAAGACATCAAAAGGATCTTAAGAGTAGGCATGGGGCCTTGTCAAGGTCAGACTTGTTCACACTTGATTCAAGCTGAGATTGCTAAATATTTACATGTCAGTAAAGATAGCGTTAAGTTTCAAAAGACGAGACCATTGATTACTGGTGTGGTATTGGCAGATATCGCTGCAGCTGCACTTGAAGGTGAAGAAGATGACTAAGGCAAGTATTGTAATTATCGGTGCTGGGATAAGTGGAGTAAGCACAGCTTATAATTTAGCGAAAGCTGGGATGAAGGATATTCATGTTGTCGATAAAGGTTATTTTACCAATGGATCTACTGGAAGATGTGGAGCTGGAGTAAGACAACAATGGGCAACTAAATTAAATTGTATTTTAGCGAAGAAATCAATTGAATTTTTCGGTAGAGCAAATGGAGAGTTAAAATATCATAAAGATATTGAATTTAAGCAAGAAGGTTATTTGATTTTAGCGACGACAAAAGAAGAAGATGAACAGTTTACTAAGAATGTAAAATTACAAAATTCAATTGGAATTCCTTCAGAAAAATTAACAGTTGAAGAAGCTTTGAAGATTGTTCCTCATTTAAATAAAAATAGTTTTATCAGCGCAACTTTTTGTAAGACAGACGGACATGTTAATCCGTTCTTAATGACTGAAGCTTATTACTTGGCGGCTAAGAGATTAGGTGTTGAGTTTCATTTCTTTGAAGAAGTTAAAGAGATAGTTGTTGGAGGAAATAAAATAAAGAAAGTCATTACTGAAAAGGAAGAATATCTTACTGATAAAGTACTTAATGCAGCTGGAGGATATGCCAAAGAAATCGGTTTGATGGCTGGTGTGGAAATACCTGTATTCTCAGAAAATCATGAGATATTAGTCACAGAAAGAGCTAAGGCAATGCAAGGTCCGATGGTAATGAGTTTTTCTAAAAATATCTATTGCCAGCAAGTTCCACACGGTTCGTTTTTGATGGGTAGATCTAACCCTGATGCTGTTCCTTCACATGATATTAGTTCCTCTTGGCAATTCCTAGATGAGATGGCTCTGACGGTCAAAGATATTTTACCTGAAGTAGCGAAGTTAAGAGTTATTAGAACTTGGGGTGGATCTTATAATGTCAGTCCTGACCGTCAACCGATTATTTCTGACACTAAGGAATTAAATGGTTTTTATATGGCATGCGGTTTTAGTGGACATGGGTTTATGTTCGCTCCAATTACCGGTGAGTTATTGACAAAAATTATCTTGAAGCAAGAACTTGATGAATATGCACATGATTTGCATATTGATCGTTTTAAAGAAAATATAATCACTGATTATGAACATTCAGTGGTATAGATTTAAGAAAGGAAGGTATTATTATGGCAATTTATGATTACAGAACCGAAGAATTAACAAATTTCTCTGATGCGAAGGTCCAAAAAACTTATGAGGAGGCTTTGTTAAAGGTCAGAGGTTATTTAGGAAAGAAATATCCTTTGATTATCAATGGCGAAAGAATATTTACTGAAAAGTTAGTCAAGTCACTAAATCCCTCAAATCACAAAGAAGTGATTGGTGAAATTTCGCAAGCTGGACTTAAAGAAGCTGAACTAGCAATGGAGTCGGCTTTAGGAGCTTTTGAGTATTGGAAAAAAGTTGACCCTAAAATAAGAGCTGATGTACTTTTTAAAGCTGCTAATATTATGAAAAGAAGACGTCACGAGCTATCAGCTTTAATGACTTTAGAAGCAGGTAAACCTTGGGTTGAAGCTGACGCTGATACGGCAGAAGCAATTGATTTCTTAGAGTATTACGGAAGACAAATGCTTAAATTGGATAGAATTGATGATGTGATATTGAGTAGAAGAAATATGGAAAGAAATGAATACCGTTATATTCCTTTAGGAGTAGGAGCGGTTATTACACCTTGGAACTTTCCTTTAGCAATCCTTACCGGTATGACTTCAGCTGCGGTTGTTAGTGGGAATACAGTACTTTTAAAACCAGCATCAACTACACAAGTCATCGCTTTTAAATTATTAGAAATCTTAGAAGAAGCAGGTTTGCCAAATGGTGTAGTTAATTTTATGCCAGGTAGAGGTAGTGAAATTGGCGATTATATCGTTAAACATCCAAAGACAAGATTTATTTCGTTCACGGGTTCAAAACAAGTTGGTCAAGAAATTTATGAAAATGCTGCGAAAGTGCAAAAAGGTCAAATTTGGCTTAAAAGGGTAATCGCTGAAATGGGTGGTAAAGATGCTATTTTAGTTGATGAAAGTATTGACGCTGATATGGCAGCGGATGCGATTGTAAAAAGTGCTTTTGGTTTTTCCGGTCAAAAGTGTTCAGCTTGTTCAAGAGCGATAATTCATGAAAATGTTTATGATGAAGTAGTAAGATTAATCAAAGAAAAGACAGAACAAATTAAAGTTGGCAATCCCGAATATTACCAAAATAATATGGGTCCGGTTAATGATGCTTTAGCTTTTAAAAAGATTAATGAATATATTGAAATCGGTAAAAAGGAAGGTAAACTTCTAACTGGCGGTACTGCAAGTGATGAGGTTGGTTACTTTATTAATCCAACGGTAATTATTGATTTAGATCCTAATGCAAGACTTATGCAAGAAGAAGTCTTTGGTCCAGTTTTAGCAGTTTGCAAAGTTAAGAGTTTTGAAGAAGGTCTTGATGTTGTTAATAATACCGAATATGGTTTAACTGGAGCAGTGATTTCCAATAACCGCGTTCATTTAGAGATGGCAAGAGAAGATTTTTATGTAGGTAATCTGTATTTTAACCGTAAATGTACAGGTGCTATAGTTGGTTATCAACCATTTGGCGGTTTCAATATGAGTGGTACTGATTCTAAAGCCGGAGGACCAGATTACTTGGTATTGCATATGCAAGGAAAGACAATTTCAGAAGCTCTATAAAAAAATATAAAAGATGCCTTTTTCAATAGGCGTCTTTTTTTGAGCAAATAATTTGTTTCGAATTCGAAATAATGTTATAATGTAATTAGATTTAAAGAAGGAGGAATTAAAAATGTTAACAACTTTTAAAGCAACTGCCAGAAAATTAAAAGATGGCATGCAAGTAGATACTGAAGCAAATGGTTTTAAAATCTTATTTGATGAACCGGAAAAGATGGGTGGTACTAATCAAGGTATTAATCCGATGAGTGCGATGTTAAGTGTTTTGGGTGGATGTCAGGCGATAGTCGCAACGATGTTTGCTAAAAAATTTAATATAGAATTTAGTGATTTTTATCTTGAAATCGAAGGCGATATGGATATGGCCGGTATTATGCAAAAGTCTGATGTTAGATCTGGTTTCCAAGAAATTAGATTCAATATGCATTTTAAATCAGAAAATACTAAAGAAGAATTAGATGCTTTTTCTAAGTTTATTGAAAAAACTTGTCCAATTAGTGACTCGCTAGCTAATGGTGTTAAATTAGTAAATCAAGGTGTCGTAATCGACTAAGAAAGGCATTTGTGCAAAATGGAATTTTTTGAGAGTTTAAAGAAAAGAAGATCAGTATACAATATTAATAAAGAAGTGAAAGTAACTGAAGAAGAAATATTAAATGTAATTGAAACAGCGGTTTTATATACACCATCAGCTTATAACTCAGAGAGTCAAAGAGCAGTAGTGTTATTAAATGATAAACATGATTTATTATGGGAAATTGTTAAGGATGAAATTAAGAAGGTTGTGAAACCTGAAGATTATAAAGTATCAGAAACTAAGATTAATAGTTTTAAAAATGGTCATGGTACCGTATTGTTTTTTGACGATATATTAACTACGAATGAATTGATGACAAAATTTCCTTTATATAAAGATAATTTCTATCGTTGGTCAATTGAACAAAACGGTATGTTGCAAGGCAATGTTTGGGTTGGACTTGAAACTCTTGGTTTAGGTGCTAGTTTACAACATTATAATGAATTAATTGAAAAACGTGTTAAAGAAGAATTTGGAATTGATGAAAATTGGCAGTTAATCGCACAATTGCCGTTTGGTAATTTAGCGGAAGTCCCTGCAGAAAAGACTAAAAAAGCTTTGATTGAAAGATTGAAGGTAATTAAGTAAAGCGTTTTCATAAAATTAGTTTAAAAACTTACTTGCAATTTTACACTTGAATTGTTTATAATTAAAACAAGTTAATATTTGGTNNGAGACTACGGCTATTCATTCAAAATGATGGAACTTTTATATGTTTTATTATGTTTGTTTGCCTAGCCTTAGAGAAAATCTAAGGCTTTTATTATGGCCAAATGTTGATAAAATTTAATAAGGGGAGGTTTCAAGTGAACAAGATTCAAGAGGCTTTAAACAAGTATTTTAAGATTAGTGAACGAGGTTCAACAATTTCCAAGGAACTTATTGGTGGTTTAACAATCTTCTTAGCGATGGTTTATGTTTTACCAGTTAATGCGGATATGTTGAGTCAAACAGGTATGAGTTTTGCGGCTGTATTTGCGGCGACTGCAATTGCGGCTGCAATTGCCAGTCTCATTATGGGACTTTACGCTAATTATCCTGTAGGGTTGGCATCAGGGATGGGTGTCAATGCATTCTTTACTTACACTGTTGTGTTTGGTTTAGGATTTGCCTGGGAAGAAGCTTTAGCGGCTGTATTGATTAGTGGGGTATTATTCTTAATTATCTCTATTACTGGTTTAAGAAAATTAGTAATCAATGCGATACCGAAGAATTTGAAGTTGGCAGTTGGTGCTGGTATTGGTTTCTTTATCGCTTTTATAGGGTTAAAGAATGCTGGAGTTATTACAGGTAGTGGCGCAACTTTCGTGACTTTAGGTAATTTAGCTCATCCAACTGTTTTATTATCACTTTTTGGTTTATTGTTGGTATTTGGTCTTTATGCACTTAAAAAGAAAGTTAGTCGTTTTACGATTATCATTTCTATTGGTATTACGGGTTTAGTAGGGGTTTTATTAGGGGCAATCTTCCCTTCATTAGCAGCGTCTATGCCAGTTATTGGGGGAACTAATTTAGGTGGTATCGGTGATATTGGCTTAACATTTGGGAAAGCTTTTGGAGCTTTAGGATCACTTTTATCTAATCCATTGGCTTATGCAGTAATCTTTACTTTCTTGTTTGTTGATTTCTTCGACACTGCAGGAACTTTAGTGGCTGTTGGTCATGATGCAGGTTTATTAAATGAAGACGGGGAATTAATTGATGGCGACAAGGCTTTATTAGCTGATGCTGCAGGTACAATTGTTGGAGCAATTGTTGGTACATCTACTGTAACAAGTTATATTGAATCTACAACTGGAATTGAATCTGGTGCAAGAACCGGACTTTCTGCGACTGTTGTTGGATTGTTGTTTATCGTTAGTTTATTGTTCTATCCACTATTCTCTTTCGTAGGATCAATTGAGGTTAGCCCTGGGGTTTTCTTATCACCAGTTACAGCAATGGCTTTGGTGTTTGTCGGAGCGTTGATGGTTAGTTCATTAAAAGACATTGATTGGAAAGATAATATTGCAGTAGCTTCGACATTTATTACTATAATTATGATGATTTTATCTTATAGTATCGCAGAAGGAATCGCTTTTGGATTTATCTTCTATGCTATTATGATGGCTGTAACAAATAGACGAAAAGAAGTATCGCCGGTTATGTATGTATTAGCGGCTTTATTCATTATCAATTTCGTTATCAAGTATTTAGTTTTAGTTTAAGAAACAATTAAAAGATGGAGAATTTATTCCATCTTTTTTTTAAAATAAAAAGGAGAGAGTTGAAATGTCAGAAAGAATGATTATCGGTGTCAGGGAAAAACCGACAAAGGGTAAGTGGTTTGCTTTAAGTTTCCAACATGTATTTGCGATGTTTGGTGCAACAATCTTAGTACCAATGGCAACAGGCTTGCCAATCAGCGTAGCTTTATTTAGTTCAGGTGTTGGTACATTGATTTATATCTTATGTACTAAGGCCAAAGTTCCAGTTTATTTGGGTAGTTCTTTTGCTTATATTGGTGTGGTTGCGGCAGTTAGTGGATATGCAGCTACTGGAGTAGGTAATTATGCAAGTGCGATGACGGGGTTATTAGCGGTTGGTTTGATTTATGTAGCGATTTCTGTGATAATTAAGTTTGTCGGTACCGGTTGGTTACATAAAGCGTTGCCGCCAGTTGTTATCGGACCAATGATTATGATCATCGGTTTAGGACTTAGTGGCGTTGCAGTTGGTAGTAGTGGTTTGCAAGGCGGTACTTGGCAACAGATCGTTACTGCAGTATTTGCATTTCTAATTGTAATTGTCGTGGCGATAAAAGCTAAAGGATTCTTAAGAATCATTCCTTTCCTTTGTGGTATCGTCGGTGGCTATATTTTAGCAGTAATTTTAGGAATCGTTGATTTTACCGATGTAGTAGCTGTAATTCAAAATCCTGGTTCTTGGTTTAAGATACCTGAGTTTATGTTCTTAGGCTGGAAAGATGGATCAGCTAATGTATTAGGTACAGAAATAACTTTCTTGAAAATAAATTTTGTAGCTGTATTAACTATTGCGCCATTAGCGTTTGTTACAGCGGCTGAACATATCGGTGACCATGCGGTTTTATCAAAAATTTGCGGTGAAGATTTCTTAACTAATCCAGGTTTAGATAAAACTTTAATGGGTGATGGTTTAGCTACAGCTTTTGCAGCGATGATCGGTGGACCCGCAAATACCACTTATGGTGAAAACACTTCAGTAGTTGGGATGACTAGAGTAGCTTCAGTATATGTAACTGGTGGAGCGGCTGTGATTGCGATTTTACTTAGTTTCATTAACTTATTTACAACTCTAGTTGCATCAATTCCGGGACCGGTAATGGGTGGCATGAGTATCATCCTTTACGGATTTATCGCCGCTAACGGGTTAAAGGTGTTGATTGATAATCAAGTAAATTTAAGTTCTATGCGTAATATCATTATCGTTGCTTCAATGCTAGTTTTGGGATTAGGAAATGCGATTTTACAATTTAATCAATTTGCAGTTTATGGCATGTCTTTAGCAGCGATTGTCGGTATTATCTTGAATTTTGTGTTACCGGAAGAAAAACAAAGTAAAAAACTTTAACAGACTTTAAAATAAGTGATACTTTTTGTATAATAACATTAAGTATCACTTATATTTTTTTAAGTCACAGTTTTTTGAGGTGAAGAAGATGTGCGGTCGTTATTCAATATCCGTTTCAAGACCTGAGCTCGCAGAATATTTAAAAAAGTATTATCAGATTGAAGTTTTACCCGAAGCTATTAACTTACCGAGATATAATATCGCACCTTCAGAAGATGTGGTTTCTTTAATTAGCGATGGACTTAAATACCGGGTTGGTTTATTAAAATGGGGATTTGTTCCTGAATACGCCCATGATGAGAAAAAAGCCATCATCAACGCTAGAAGCGAAACGATTGATAAATTGTTTTCTTTTAAGAAAAGTTTTCAAGAGAGAAGATGTGTTTTGATTGCGGACGGTTTCTTTGAATGGGAAAGATCCACTTCAACGAAAACGCCTTATCGTTTCGCACTTAAAAACAGGAAACTTTTTGGCTTTGCTGGATTATGGAGTGTTTTTACTGATGAAAGCGGTAAAAAAACTTATACCACTACAATAATAACCGCAAAAGCAAATAGTTTGGTCGAAGGAGTTCATGACCGGATGCCAGTAATTTTAGATGAAGAAAAAGTTAAAATTTGGTTAGATCCAAATATTAAAGATCAAGAAGCTTTAAAACATATACTTTTACCTTATGAGCCTGAAAAGATGGAGTTATATCAAGTAAGTTCTAAGGTGAACAGTGCTAAATATAAAGATAAAGATGTAATTGAACCAATTAAAAAATCGACCCATTAGAGTCGATTTGTTTTGGATTTAAAGGTTGATTTGGTAATAGAATAAATCGTCTTTGTTCATTTCTTCGTTGTTAGTAAAGCCCATCTTTCTTAAGTAGTTCATATGAACTGGATTTTTCGTGTAGGTAATTAATTTGTTGAAGCCTTTCTCAAGAAATATTGCTTTTTGTTCGGAATAAAGGTATTTGCCGATGGAGAAATCACGGTAAGGCGGAGACACATAATCGAGATCAATCTTTAAAGTGTGATCATCATATCTCGTGCCAACAAAGACTCCAGCCGGAACGATATCTCTCAAGATATAGAATTTGATGTTAGCGGCATCAACGTCTAGATCTATTACATCGCAATAATTAGTTAGATCATTTTTATGTAAGAGGAGAAAATGTTCTAAATATTTTGATTTTTTGTCTATTTCAAGTATTTTAAAATAGGTTTTTGTATTTGCCATCCTAATTATATAATAAATATTTATTCCTACTGTTGCGATGTTTAAAATCGCAATTGGGTATGCTTTAATCATAAACCCATAAACGACAAAAGTTAATGAACCAAAGAGGTTAATCCATCTTAGTTTTTTAACTGAACTCATCAGTAAAGAAACTAAAATTATTATTGAAGCTAGATAACCGATATATTCTAACATGAAACCCTCCTTTTTGCCTTAGATATTATAACACATTAAAATTATTTGTCTAGCATTTTAATTTGTGATATTTTCATTCTTGTTTGAGGATTGTTTTAATTAAGAAAAGTCTACGTAAAATTACTGCTATGTTTTATGGAAAATGTTGATTTATGGGCTTTTTTATTGATAAAGATAAATAATTTATTTTTAGGTTAATCATTGCAAAACTTAATATTTTGGAGTATTATAGAAGTGATCAAAGGTCTTTTGATACTTTTGTTTAAAAGATTTTAAAGATTCAAGATTCATTTGTTTTAGGAGGAAAGTATGCCAGAAATAGTTGATAATGTAAAAGTTGGGCAGTTCATTAAGGAACAGCTTAAAGAACGTAAAATTAGTCAAGACGTGTTATCACAAAAATTGAATATTACGAGATCGGCTGTTTCTCAAAACCTTAATGGTAAGTCATCTTTCAGCCAAAAAAGTTTACAGGTCATCGCTGATTTATTGGATATGAAGGTTGAAGATATCTTAAGTTGCAGATCGGGTGAAAGAGACGAATATGACTCAGAGTACCAGAAATTTGCAAGACGTGGTTTAGCAGAGTTTAAAAGAAACTTTGCGAAGGATGTTGTGATTGCGGAACCTGATATATTCGGAAAAGTTTTAGTTGATTATTTAATTGATGAAGACGTTGAAGATATCTTTATTTACTTGCATGATTCTGAAGTTGAATTCGTTAAGAATCATTTTCATCGAGCTAAAGATATATATTTAAAGATTATAGCGTATGTTTTAAAAAAGAATTTAGCTGGAGCGATTAGATATATTAAAGCTTACAGCGATTTAAACCATTGTTTTGATATCAGTCTTTACAATAATGCATCAGAGATTTGGAAAATGATCAATACCGAAAAAAACCGGTATTTAATTGAAGAGATGATGGAATTAAAGATTGTTCAAGAATACAGTGTCTTTTGGTTTAAAACCACAAAGATGGTCAAAGCTTTGACTAAGACTTTATGGTTAGAAACCATCGCTAAGTATAAGTTAGTTCATGTATTAAATGTTTATCTTGATGTTTATGCTAGCAGTGAAGATTTTTATGAATTTACCAAGATGATGTTTAAAGAACAATATCCTAAAGGAATTGAAAATTTTATTAAGAAGTTCTTCAATGAAGAATTACCAATAAATAAAAGATCGAGTCTTAAGTTCCAAAAAGCTTTAAATATTGTGATTGAAAATGATCATTTCAGTTTATTCAAGAAGTTTATCGGATTAAAAATTTATGAGGATTTAACTGATGTTCTAATTAAGAGTATTCTAAGTGAACATAAGAGTTATTATGAATACTGTTTAGGTTTGGAAAAGAAAAATATTGAGATTGATTATCAAAAAGTTGGTTTGACCGCTGTTAAACAAACTAAAATTGATATTCTAGAACTTTTAATTAATGACTTACAAGATAAAGAACTAAATTATTTATTGAGTGAAGTTAATAGTGAAGACTTAGAAGTGATGAAATACTTGATTAATCATGGTGCGAAATTTGATTTTGATTATTATAATTCGCATACTATGCCTAATGTGAATAAAATTATTGAGCACTTAAGTAAAAAGGAAGGTGAATAACCATGCCAACATTTATTGAAGAAAATCTAGCTTTATTTACACTTGCAGGATTTTTGTTGCTGATAGTTATCTTAGTGGTGATATTAAGATATAACATTTACATGTCAAAATTCTTTTCTAATAAGAAGTTTAGAATTGACAGTTCTTATGTTTTAGAACCGACTGAAGAAACCAGATCTTTTTCCTTGACGATATTTAATAATAATGTTAATGATTCTAGAGTTATCGCTTTTGGATTTATCTATAAAAATCATTCGATTAATTATTATAAAGCTTATTTAAAAACCAATAAGTTCAGCGATAACTATAAAGTCGTCATTCCTTCAAGGGATTGTATCTCAATTACGATTGACGCTAATGAACTTAAAACAATTATTTCTGATATCAATAGAGACGGAAGAAGAATTAGTAGATTAAAAGCTTATGTTTCCGATTCTTCCGGTTTAACGATTAAAACCAGAGCTAAAGCAGTTTCTAAACAACTTTCAACAATTTTTAGAATTGAGTATTTAGAAGAAAAACAAAAGAAAGCTTTAATTAGAGTCCAGTTGCAAGAAGAACAAAAAGCAAAAAGAGACAAACGTAAGTTTGAAAGAAAAATGAGAAGAAAAGCATTATTAGAAAAATATAAATTAAAGTTAAAAGAAATCTTTACATTTAAGAAAAATAAGGCCTAGTTAGGCCTTATTTCATTTCTATGACTTGTTTTTTATTATTGATGATTTCGAGTGATAATTTGACTGATTCACCGATTGCTTTATCTAAATCGTCGTCTTTAACCTTAAGGATATTTTTTAAGTATTTATTATCAATATAAGCTTTTCTTGACATGATTTCGGCTAGACCTTTAAAGTTTAGTCCTGATTCAATTCCTTGTTTTCTATATTTGCGTTTGTATTTCAATAATGCAAGTTTATATAACCATTTTGGAATGGTGATGACTTTTCTTTTTGGCATACCAAGATGTTTATGAAAGATTTTTAACATTTTCTTCCATGTTAAGTTGTAGTAACCAACAGGGATATTTTTAGCTCCTTTTGCGGTTTCAACCGCTGAAGCGATTACTTGACCGGCTTGATTTACTGTAATCATAGCGGTTCCGCCCTTTGGATAGAAGGTGAAGAGTTTCATTTTCTTGATTTGTTCCACTAAGAAAACCCAGACTGGTTTTCTTCCTTCTTGTATGCCAAAAATATATGGAAGTTCTAAAACGGTAACGGCGAAGTTATGATCATAGAAGGAAAAAGCTTCATTGCTTTGATCTAAGCGAGATTTGATATAGGGATGATTTTCATAAAGGTAAAGATTTTCCCAAAGTCGATCTAAATAAGTAAAGTAAGAGCCACAGATTATCGCTGATTTAACTTTCATTTCTTTAGCAAGAGCAAGTAGTCTTTTTAAAGGCAAGATATTTTTTTGATAGTAGAACTCATAAATTGGTCCGTGATGTTCGACTCTTTCATCGACACCAGCAGCAAAGACTAAAGCTTCTTGGTTGCGTAAGTGTTTCCTTAGGTCATTATCGCTCATTGTTTCATAATTTCCTGTGATTATTTCCAATTCTTCAGGGATGATTAATCCCTTGGGAATTTCAGGAAGAGCGATTGCTTTGACTTTATGGCCTCTTTTTATTAATTCTTTGGCGCCAGCTAAGCCTAAAAGCCCAGTACCGCCAATAATTATCACATTCATATATTGCCTCATTTCTTCTATTTTTAGTAACAAATATCTTGTACATTAATATATTAACTAAAAACAAGGCAAAAGTCCAATGGTTTTGTTTTAATAAAGCAGATGTTTTTGTTCAATATTTTTTCTTAAGATATTGATTATTTATTATATTAAGTGATATGATTGATTTGTTGATAAAGAAGGTAGTGATATAGTGGAAGTATTAAAATTTAAAAATCTTTATGAAAGAAATAATTTGGGAGCGGAGTTACCTGTAGCTTTTAAGTTTTTAGAAAACTTAGAAAATGAGTTTATTAATATTGATGATATTGATGAAGAACGTTTAGATGAAATTATTGAATATTTAGTTAATAAAAGAGCAAATACGATTGAAAACTTTATTATCTTAATGCGTTATTATAAGGTGATAGAAAAGAATAATCTTTATATTCATCTAACTAGGTACACGGGAATGTTGGATGTTGTTGATAATATTTTAAAAAGATTAAAAGCAACAGTTGAAAAACAAACTTATGAATTAGTAATCGATGGTTATCAGTTGCCTTTCTTAGGAGTCGCACCTAAAGATCTGCCTTATTATATTGATGATTTCATGAAAAGACTTGATGACAATTTAAACGATGATTTAGTAAAAAAAGTTTTAACTGGCAATAATCATGATGTCTCGGAAAAGACGCAACTTAGAGAAAAGATTGAATATGAAAATTCCTTGAATTTAAAAACATATCTTCAAGAAAGACATGCAAGAAAAGTTAAAGAACTTGAAGAACACCGGTTATTAAATAAGGTGTGGTTTGAACAAACCATTACTGAAGAAGTGGTTGATTTTGTTAGGAGCAATCAAGAAGTTTTATCAGCGAGTTTAGTCAATGAGAAATTATATATAACAAAAATCCCTTATGACACTGTTAATTACTTAAGCGCTACTGATGAGATTACGAGAAAGTATTTTGGTTGTCATTGTCCTTTTGCAAGAGAAGCGATTAGATCCGGTGAACCAAAATTGGATTATCGCTTCTGTTATTGTTCTGCGGGATTTGCAAAGTTTCCTTTTGAAGTTATCTTAGGGACTAAGTTACCAATAAAAACCTTAGAGACAATTTTAAGCGGTTCAGATATCTGCCGATTCGAAATTGATTTGCATAATATTGAGTATAAAAAATAACTACGAAATCTTTTCGTGGTTTTTTAATGGATTACTCTTTTTAAGAATTCTTTAGTTCTTGGTAATTTAGGATTTAGGAAGACTTGATCTGGAATCCCTTCTTCATAGACGATACCTTCGTTCATAAAGATTACTCGATCAGATAATTCTTTAGCAAAACTCATTTCGTGAGTTACGATTAACATCGTAATCCCAGTATTAGCAAGAGTCTTCATCGTGTCTAAGACTTCCCCGACCATCTCTGGATCTAGTGCACTTGTTGGTTCGTCGAAAAGAATAACTTCTGGTTCCATCATCAAAGCTCTCGCAATTGCGACACGTTGTTTTTGTCCGCCTGAAAGATGTTTTGGATATTTTAAATAGAAGTCTTTCATTCCGACTAAATCTAGTGTAGCAAGAGCTTTTTCTTTTAATAAATCTTTCGGTATTTTCAAGACTTTTCTTGGTGAAAGCATTAAGTTTTCCAAGACATTTAAATTATCGAAAAGATTAAAACTTTGAAAGACCATTGTGACTTTTGTTCTGAGAGCTTGAATTTGTTTTTGCGAGCTGAACATATTCTCGCCTCTAAAATGGATATCGCCAGAAGTCGGTATTTCTAAATAATTGATACAACGCAATAATGTTGATTTACCACTGCCGGAACTACCGATGATAGAAACGATTTCGCCTTTGTTTATATTTAAGTTTATTCCTTTTAATACCTCTTCATTGCCATAGTTTTTATGGAGGTTATTTATTGTTAATATTGACATTTTTTCCTCCTAATTTGAACTGGTAAGTTCAAGGGGTTTCATCCCCATTTTCTTTTCAACTAGTTTTAAAGCTGAAGTGGTTGAATAGGTTAAGACTAAATAAATAAGGGCGACTATCGCATAAGCTTCAAGTTGGCGGTAATGGAGTGAGGTAATCTTTTTAGTTTGATTGAATAATTCAAAGATGCCAATAACTGAAAGAACAGCTGTATCTTTGATATTGATTACAAACTCATTACCGATTGCCGGCATTGAGTTTTTAATTGCTTGGGGAAAGACGATAAATAACATCGTTTGCGAGTAGTTTAAACCAACTGATAATCCGGCTTCAGTTTGACCTTTATCAATTGCACCTACTGCACCTCTGATAATTTCAGCGATATAAGCTGCGGTATTTAAAGAAACAACGAATAGACCACATAAAAGGGCATTACCGAAAAGACCAAAACCGTACCAGAAGAAACTGGCTTGGACTATCATCGGTGTACCTCTAAAAACAGTGATATAGGTTGAACTTAATTTATTAAAGAAAATCTTTACTGCTTTAGATATTTTTCTATCTTGAGGCGTGATGGTTATTAATTTCGCTGTCGCTAAGAATAACGAAAGGATAAAACCAATGATTGTGCCAACTAACGAGATACCTAATGTAAGTCCTGCGCCTTCTAAGAACATTTTGCCGTATCTCACTAATGTATATAAGCTTCCGCCTAAAAAATCATCAGGAATCACAGGAGTAACATATCCTTGGTAGGTATGAGTGTAAGAAGTAGCGTCATAACTATAGGTTGCATAGACATTAAAGAGTTGTTCACCCTTTAGTACATTTGGTAAATCAATAACTGTCACTTTTAAGACTTCGATAGCTTGAAAATCAGTACCGACTCTAATGGATATAGTTTCTGGTATTTCAGACAATTCTAAATACTGAGAATCAACAACATAAGTAATTTGAATGCCTTCGTAAGCAGTAGGTAGATAAAAATCAGTTGTTAATCTATTAAGTTTATCTGCAGTTAAAGTTTGATAGTTAAAAGAACTGTAGAATCTAACATTCTCTACAGCTGCTTGAATGATGGGGTCAGTTGTTTCTTGATTGATTAAATCTTCCGCATTGCCCTTGGGAATAAGGGTGATGATTATCCCAAAGGCAATAGCGAAAGTAAATATCTTTTTTAGTACTTTGTTCATCTTATGGTTGACGAGTAATAGCCTCTTGCATCAAGTTTTCGCGTTCTTCATTAGTAAGGTTTGCAAGGATAGCGTTGATTGCGTTTAAGAGTTCTGTTTCTCCTTGTCTAAGGGCAATTGCGACAGCTGAGTCTTCATAAGAGACATCAAAACCAAATCCTGCTTCAAAGACGATATAAGTTAAATCAGGGTTAGTTTCTACCACTGCTTGAGCAACTGGTAATTCTAGGATTGTTAAATCGTAAGTTCCTTGATTGATAGCAGTGATGATTGTTGGCACATCACCTAAAGGATTTTCATGGTTTGCGCCTGTAAGTTGAGCGACAAGATCATCATAGATTGTTCCTAGTTGAGCAACGACGTCAGCTCCAGAGAAATCTTCAATTGATGTGGCATTTGCAAAGACAGAATCACTTCTTAAAACAATAACATGAGTTGATTGATAATATTCATCGGTGAAAGCGACTGTTTCAGCTCTTTCAGCTGTTGGACTCATCCCAGCGATGATTAAATCAATTTCTTCACTTGTGACAAGTGAGGGAATTAAACCTTCCCATTCAACTGCTTTGATAACAAGGGTCATGTTTAATTCATCGGCGATTAACTGTGCAATCATCACGTCATAACCGTCTGCGTAATTGTTCGTACCAAAGATAGGTACAGCTCCTTCAAAAGCTCCAGCTTCGTCAATTGTCCAGTTAAATGGTGCGTAACCAGCTTCCATACCAACAACTAACGTTTGATCTTCCGTTGTTGGTGTAGCAGTAGAGTTAGTAGTAGTTGACTGATTGCAGCCAAACATTAAACCACCAACTAATAACATTAAAATACTTAAAATAATTCTTTTCATAACTTTTTTCCTCCTTGGATTTTTTTGCACAAAAAAAAGCGTCCATCAAGACGCTTTAACAAGTAACCCAAGTAGATTATCGTTTTTTTAGCGCCTCTATCTCTTTTAAAAGACAGGAGTGCTACAAGTGTTCCTTGTAACCCCATGATGATAATATGTCTATTACCAGCATTCGGCGATGGTTGCCTTTCAGGTTGTTTCACAGTCTACCGACTCCACAACTTACTAATCTGCATCGCTACCTCTAATGTTTGATGAAGTTTTTTTGATACTTGACTTATTATAAAGTAATATCTTTTTAATGTCAAACGAAAAATAAATGTAAGTGTTTTCTTAAGTGAATATAATTTTGAAATAAAAAGAAAATAAAATCTAAGTTTAAAGGTGAAAATTAATAA
>DDWA01000015.1:0-4462 GCA_002345425.1 Caryophanales bacterium UBA2298
ATTATGAAATAGATATGATTTGTTAACGCTATAGTCAATTTCTACTCCAGGAAGATTTAATATAGGTAAAGTAAGATCAGAAACAATAACTTCAGGAATCACACTTGCTAAACTCAAGAAAATTTCTGTAAATTCTTGATCTAGAAGTTCTTCATTATAAAGCGTTTCATCTCTAAGTTGCGTAATTTCAAAACTAAATGTTTTTTCTAAACCTGAATAATTTATTTTAACTGTGATAGTCAAGTTTTCATCAAAACTTTGAGCTAGATATGTAAGTGTGTTGTTTACTAGCAAACTATCTTCAAGATAATAAGAAACATTATAATCTTCATTATCTATTACTGGTAAGGTAATATTACTAGAAAAACTGCTTGGAAAAGCAGTTTGTAAGTTGTTATATTCTTGATTGATAAGATTGATTCTCGCATCTACTGTTTCAGTATTTGTTGAAGCGGTAGTTGTTGTAGAAATGCCAGAACAACCTAAAATAGTAAAGCTTAAAAACGTAAAAATAATAAATATAAAAAATTTCTTCATAGTATTCCCCTTAATTCATGTCTTTCGTTATCTTTATTATATCAGTAAATTGCCTAAATATCATCTTTTTAAGTAAGAAAATGACCTGTAAATTTACAGGTCACTTAAAGATTTATTTATTAAACTCGGAATAGCTTTTGACATAACCTTGTAGCATCAGCCATTGATTGCTCTCTAAATAAATATCAATTGAATCATCTGGTAAATAGATTGTCGGCATATTGGTATAAGGAAAAAGAGTTGTGTAAGTAATACTGCCATCTGCTTCAAAGCTTCTTCTGATGATAATGGATTCTATTGAACTGTTTATTGTTAAGTCTCTATCAATGAAGGTGACTGAAGCTGGTATATCTAATATAGTCAATTTTTCGACATCTCTAAAAGCTGAATAAGCTATAATCTCTAAGCTATCTGGAAAATTTATTTTTTCTAAATATCTTTGCCCAGCGAAGGCATAAGGTCCAATTGTAATAACTTCTCCATGTAATGTAAACTCAGTATCTGTTTTACTCATTGGATATAAAATTAAAGTATGATTTTTAAAATATAAGACGCCATATATAGAATAAAAATCAGGGTTGCTATCGACAATAATTTCTTCTAGACTATACATGAAATATAAAGAACCGCCAGAAATTGTTTTTAAAGTTTCGGGAATGATTAAAGTTTTAATATTTCTGTTATATGCAAAAGCTCCATGATCAATCACTTCTACAAAATCAGGAATAGTAAAACTATCACCGCTTAATCCTTGAGGGTAATATTCTAATCTAGTACCAGAATCGTCATAAACTACACCATCGATTACTTGAAAATAAGGATTGTCATCGAATGTTACAGTTTCTAAACTAGGGTTATAACTAAATACCATCGGATTAAAGAAAGCATATCTTTCCGGAAACTCAACTGTCTTTAAATTAGTTAGTCCAGAAAAGGCATAGTCACTAAGAAAAAGGCTAGTGTTATCTAATTCAAAATATCTTAAGTCAACTGTCACATTGTATATAAAATACTCTACTTCATCAATAATTACCGGATCTGTTTGACTGTTAACGCTTTTTATTGGACATCCTTCACTAAAAATCCAAGAAGTCTCTGAATTTTCTTCGATTGTGCACACATCAGAAAATTCAGTCATTAAAGTATCATATTGTTCATTAGTAATCGTTAAATCTTTTTCACCAAAATATTCCCCATAAAAAGATATTTTTTCTAACGATTCAGAACCTATAAAAGCATGAGGATTTATTGCGCTTATAGATTTAGGTATTTCAACCTCAATTAATTCGCTATCAAGAAATGCTTCTGAAGCAATTGTCGTAATCAATAAATCATTGATATATACCGGTATTCTTAAATACTTGGCATCACCATTATAAGATGTTATTTGATGATATTTATCATCCGGTGAACTTTCAATCACAAACACTTCTTCAGGATCTTCAAACACAGCTGTTAAAGTTCTGTTTTCCCAAACTGTATAATCAAGATAATAAAGGTTATCGCCATCACTCCAACCGACAAAAATTAAATCTTCAGCTTCTAAAACTGGTAAATCGATAATTTGATCTTTACTCAAGTTATCCAATACCTCATATTCACTTTGATCACTGTTATTTAATGTTAATGAATACAATGTTTCTTCAGTCGTTGAAACTCCGCCACACCCATTTAAAAAAAGTAATAATAAAAACAAAGCAATTTTTCTTAAAAACATATAATGTCTCCTAGTAATCTTATTAATTTTAATCAGATTAAAATAATTCTATCATATTAAATTAAAATAAAAAACCTAGGTAGATAAATACCTAGGAATTTTATTAAAAACATATAAAAGAAAAGTGTTTAAGCGATACTTATTAAATATACTGTTGTATTTGCTAAAGCAATTAAAGTAAAGAATATAGTAGTGAAGAATACACCTGTCCAAATGTTTCCAGTCTTTTCAGCGAATCTTCTCATAACGATAGCTGCGATTGTTAGTAATGGTATTAAACCAACACATAGAATTGCACTGAGTGAGAATGTAGGATAAGCTGCTACGCCAGTAGCGAATAAAACTGAATATTGATAAATTAAGAATAAAACGATTGGTCCAATCAATAAGAATGTAGCTAGTAAATCACCTTTCCAACCTTTACAATTTTTCGTATTAACAAAGATTGTAACGCCAGCTGCGAAGTAATAGATAAATAACATTGGCATATATCTTAAAGCTGCCACAAATTGATGTGAATTGAAAATCTTAATTGCGAATGTATAGATTCTGAAATCTGTTAAAAAAACCCATTCTACTAAAGCAACTAAGAACAATAAACCAACAACTAAACCAACTGCTACTAATAAACTAGCTAAAAGTTGTTTAGGAGATGTTTTTAAACCATAAGGGTTTTCAACATTCTTACCAAAATTGAAAATTGGTGTAGTAATGAATACTACTAATAGAATTAATCCTGCAGATGCAATTGCCCAATAAGCGATTGTATTGATTGAAGGAGCACTCCAATATTCGAATCTAGTCATGATTTGTGTATTAGTCAAAAACCAACGATAAGCGATAGCTACAAAAGAAACAACGAATGCACCTAAAGTTACTTTATTAGCTAATTTAACGCTTGATTCATCATTTTTAACAACTGCAGCTACCCAAACTAGTAGAGTAAATATTGCAACTGCACCAATGACATAGTACATTGCATTAGCTAATGTAGTAAGTCCTGCAGAACGATCCATAAAGTGGGTCAGATAGAACATCGCGATTAAAGTAGTCGCAGTAATGATGATTGCTTTTAAAGTTTTTGAAGCATTGTTAGAAACTACTACATTAACTTCATCAGCTGCTTCTTCTTTATATACTTTATTGAATAAAGGTAATTTAGTTATAAGCATAAATAGTGGGAAAATCAAACCAACTAATCCAATAAGAGCAATTAAAGTAAAAGCTTCTTTTAACCACCAAACTTGTCCGGTGGCTCCCGTTGTAATTCCATAATCTTCTAATTCACCTAAATTATGAAGATCTAATTGATAAGTGAAAGCTTCTTCAAAGAAAGTGATTGTGTCTAAACCAGTCGCTAATGACCAAGTATTTAATGGATGAGTTTCATTTGGTGTGTAAATAACTCTTTGCCCACCGTCTCGATCATAGAAAACACCTTGATCAGCTGTACCTTCATCATCTCTACCTAAGAATTTAAGACCAACTTCATCTTCTGTAAAATCTTTATAAACAACTGAACCAGCACTTGTGCCTGAGTTGTCAAAGAAGAATTGATCCCAATGAGCACCGATATAACCAACGCTTCTTGTTGAAAACATATTCCAAGAATCAGGAACGCCGATATAACGGAAATCTGAACCTACTGGTAAAGCAACAGCTATTTTTCTATAGCCATTAGTTGTAGCTGCCATTTCATCAAAGATTAGTGCATATGTTGATGAGAAACCACCCATTGAGTGACCACTAACACCAATCATACCATTGCCGTCAGCATCTTTTAAAACATAATCTTGTTCGTACATGTAATTAGCGGCATCGCTAACTGCATTAACGAAGAATCTAAAAGCTGCTGGAGTATCCCAAGTTGAATCACCATGATCATACATATCGAAGGCTAAAACAACATAACCTCTTCTTGACAATTCAATCGCACCGATTTCTTGCATTTCTGAATTGTTCAAATAACCATGTGTTAAAACAACTGCTGGAGCTGGGTTATCGGCGTCTACACCTTTTGGTGTATAAAGATAACCGGCTAATTCTCCGTTTGGAGTTTCAAAACTGATTTTGTCAACCTTTACTGACCAAAATGAGTTTTGAACCAATGAAGCAAATAAACTTGAAACAAGTACTACTACTAAAAGTAATACTAACCATTTTACTGGCTTTGATAAGTTCTTTAACATAATTTTCTCCTTTTTTCCT
>DDWA01000015.1:4639-16083 GCA_002345425.1 Caryophanales bacterium UBA2298
AATTGTCTTGTTGCTTCTACTGCTTTTTTCCAACCCTTTAACAAACTTTCTCTTATAGGCTCTGCCATTTTCGGTAAGAAAACAGTATCGTCTTTTTTACTTCTTTTAATATCTTCTGTACTTTCCCAGTATCCTGCAGCTATACCAGCTAAATAAGCTGCACCTAGGGCTGTTGTTTCCATAATAAATGGTCTTTCAACTCTTGTATTCATGATGTCAGATTGAAACTGCATTAAGTAATTATTGACGGTTGCGCCACCGGTTGCTTTTACAACATTTATCGGTTGTTTGGAATCGGCTTCCATCGCCTTTAAAACATCTAAAACTTGAAAACAAATCGACTCTAAAGCCGCTCTTGCGATTTGTTTTTCATTTGTTCCTCTAGTTAAACCAAAGATTGCACCTTTAACGTCACTATCCCAATAAGGAGTTCCGAGTCCCACGAAAGCCGGAACGAAATATACGCCTTCATTAGTTTTCAATTCTTTAGCTAACTTTTCTGTTTCATCAGCACTCTTGATAATTTTCAAACCATCTCTTAACCATTGAACCGCTGAACCGCCGACAAAGACGCTGCCTTCAATTGCGTAAACTGTTTTTTCTTTAATCTTCCAAGCAATCGTTGATAACATTCCGTTATCAGATTTAACGATTCTTTCGCCTGTATTCATTAAAACGAAACAACCAGTTCCATATGTTGAATTAACCATACCTTCTTTACAACAAAGTTGTCCAAATAAACTTGCTTGCTGGTCTCCGGCTACACCGCAGATAGGAATCTTTTCTCCGTAGAAACTTCTTGGTGAAGTTTCGCCATATAACCCTGATGAGTCGCAAACTTCCGGTAAAATACTTTTAGGAATATCCATTATTTTTAATAATTCATCATCCCATTTAAGATCATGAATATTATAAAGCAAAGTCCTTGATGCATTGGAGTAATCCGTTTTATGAACTGACCCCGTCAGTTTATAAATCAACCAAGAATCAACTGTCCCAAAAGCAAGCTTTCCTTTAGCTGCTTTTTCTCTTGCGCCTTTGACATTATCCAAAATCCATTTTACTTTTGTACCGCTAAAATATGCATCGATTAAGAGTCCTGTTTTGTTTCTAATCATTTCTTCATAACCAGATGCTTTTAACTCATCGCAAATCGTGCTTGTTTGTCTGGATTGCCAAACAACAGCGTTATAAATTGGTTCACCATTATCTTTATCCCAAATAATCGTCGTTTCTCTTTGATTGGTTATCCCAATAGCGCTGATTTGGTTTGGCAAAATGTTTTTCAAAACTAATGCTTGAGTAATAGTAGAAATAACACTTAACCAAATTTCATTAGCATCTTGTTCTACCCAACCAGGATTAGGGTAATATTGTTTAATCTCTTTAGTAGCGATAGAAACAATATTAGAATTCTGATCAAAGATAATAGCTCTTGTGGAAGTTGTACCTTGATCAATCGCGAGGATATATTTTTTCAAAATCTATCTTTCCTCCTTTCTTCTAATCTCTTTAGTTAATACTACATCAACACCAGTGTTTAATATATTAGGAATAATTACTTCACCAATGTGCATTTCTTTTTCGATAACTACTTGATTTATCAAAGCCATCGCTTGATAAATCAAACCCTTAGGAATCGCTTCTTTGGTTTTAACGCTTGCTCTTGGTACTTCTGGGAAGATAGTTTTTACCGTCGTCGTTAAAACCCTTTTAGGATTTGTCATTTCATTAATTACATAAGTTTCCCCACGTTTACATTGATTCCCAGTGATTTTACCTAAATCATCAACACTGACATGACATCCTCTAGGACAAACTATACAAATGAATTCTTTAGCCATTTTTATAATTCCTCCAATTCCACTCTGATGTCTTGTGAATCATTTAATTCTTGATAAGGAAAACTGATAGTCTCCATTTCTGCCGGTACGACAAAAGTTCTTCTTTTTTGATAGACTAGATTATCGCCTTGATAAACTTTAGCTATTGCTTTTTCTAACTTCTTTGAAGATCTGAAACTAATTATCAAATCGGTAAAGTCCCAACCAAAATCTAAATATTGCGGCGCTACATAAAGAATATTTTTACCTGGTATAATATTTATTTTCTTTCTTGGTTTAAATTTATTTTCGAGAAAATCAGCTGTGCAATTACCAGCTCTTGAACTTTCTTTAGAAACGTTATCGACTAAATCATGAACTTGCAAACTGTTGCCACAAATGAATAAACCAGGAACGGATGTTTCATAAGCCTGATTAATTTTTGAACTCTTTGTTTTTTGATCTACTTCCACACTTAAGTCATCTAAAAGCGTAATATCTGGAATTAACCCAATTGATAATAATAGAGTATCAACTTCAAACCGTTTTTCAGTACCTGAAATTGGATTGAATCTTTCGTCAACTTGTTGGATAGTAATAGCTTTTAGACGTTTAGAATCATCGCTTTCAACGTTTGTTACTGTATGAGATAAATATAAAGGAATATCAAAATCATTTAGACATTGAACGATATTTCTATTAAGTCCATTAGAGTAAGGCATTATTTCGGCAACTCCTAAAACCTCCGCTCCTTCTAAATGCATTCTTCTTGCCATGATAAGACCGATATCACCACTACCTAAGATAAATGCTTTTTTACCGACCATATAACCATTGATATTAAGATATCTTTGGGCACTACCAGCAGTGATTACTCCTCTTGGTCTTTCCCCTGGCATCGCAATCTGTCCTCTGGTTCTTTCATAACAACCACTGGAGATAATAACAGCTTTAGCTTTTATTTCTTTTAAACCTTGAGCAGTCGATGAAATTGTTACCACAAATTCATCGCCATTTTTAACTAACTTAATAACAGTAGTGTTCAATAAATAATCTATTTTTAAATCATTGAACTCTTCAATAAATTTATAAGCATATTCAGGACCAGTGTATTCTTCTTTAAACACTTCCAAACCAAAACCATTATGAATGCATTGATTTAAAATTCCGCCAAGTTCATTTTCTCTTTCAATTAATAAGACTTGTTTATTTCTTTTCTTAACACTGATAGCCGCTGCTAATCCAGAAGCTCCGCCACCAATGACAATTACATCTACAATCATTTTTTAAGCACCTTCGTTTCTTGAGTAAATAATTTTGTATTTTCCTTATCATAAGCAATGTCCATTGGTGAAAGATTAAATTCTTTGGAAATCATCTTAACAATCTTTTCTTCACAATAACCGCCTTGACATAATCCCGCTCCGGCTCTTGTCCTTTTTTTAATACCTTTTATCGTATTAGAACCTAAAGGACCTCTCATTGCTTCTAAAATCTCTTTCTCAGTAATCTTTTCGCATTTACAAATGATATTCCCATACATTGGCTCTTCTTTTATTAGAACTTGTTTTTCAACGTCTGATAGTTTATGAAACATAACTCTTTTTTTTCGATATGGATTAAAATCAGGGTTTAATTGGTAGATATTATCAACATTCATTACTTCATTCACTAAATATTTAGCGATTGCAAAACAAGCTGTTAATCCCGGAGAATCAATTCCGCCTAAATGAAATAACCCTTTAACTTCCAATGATTCTTTAATATAAAAATCATCATAATCTGCAGTTGATCTTATCCCTGCAAAACTTCTGATAATTTGATTAAACGGAATATTATCAGCTAACATAGCTGCATGTTCTTTAACGTAAGCTAAACCAGCAAATGAGGTTGTGGGAAGATATTTATCTTCAACTAATTCTGAATTTGGTCCCAAAAGAATTTCACCGTGGTATTGTGGTGTAATTAATACACCTTTACCAAGTTCAGTCGGTAATGGATATAAGATATGATTGACAAAACCTTTTGCTCTTTTATCGATGACAAAGTATTCACCTTTACGTCCAGTGATATGAAATGGCACATTTTTTTCTATTAGTCCAGCGATATCGTCACTAGCAACACCAGCGGAATTAATTAGGTAACGACACTGATATTCAATATGATTGTTTACTGTCACAACAAAATAATCAAATTCTTTTTTTATGCCAGTAACCAAAGCGTTCTTGATGAATTCAACGCCATTTATTAAAGCATTTTCCATTGCCGCAAAAGCAACTTCCCAAGGGTAAGTTACTTTAGTGGTTGGCAAAGATAAAACTTTAGTAACGGTTTTGCTTAAATTAGGTTCATCTTTTAAAGCTTCTTCAAAGGATAATATTTTAAATTCCGGTACTTGATTAATTCTAGCTAATTCAGTTAATTCTTCCAGTTGTCTTTCTTCTTCTGCGTTATGAGCAACAACATAAGCACCCGTCCTTAAAAGCGGAATATCTAATTCCTTTTCCATTTCTTCATAAAGTTTATTCCCCCAAACAGAAAGCCTTGCTTTTAAAGAATTAGGTTCTGGATTATGTCCAGAGTGAACGATGGCGCTATTAGCCAAACTTTGGACATTAGCAACATCATTTTCTTTCTCTAAAACAAGCGTTTTTGCTTGATAAAGTGATAATTCTCTAGCAATAGCCGAACCTACTACTCCGGCACCAATAATAATATAGTCGTACAAAATATCTTCTCCTTTTAAATGAAAACGAGTAAAAAAATGCACTCACACATTTCTTTACTCGCTCTATGACTCTTTTTTTTCTTAAGTTGTCTTTAATTCAATAACCATAATTCTGGATTAGATGTGGTAATTGCAATCGCGCCTTGTTCAAAACAGCACTCTGCTTGTTCTTTATTTCTGATTAAACCACCCATTAAAACTTTAGCATTTAAATCTTTCTTGATATCGCCGATCAAGTCATAACAAGCAGCTGGTAAAATCTCAACGTATTCCGGTCTTAATCTTCTGCCGATATCAAGCGATTGTTCTAAAGAGATAGTGTCTTTAATGAAGAAACGGTATATTCCTAAAACTCCTCTTTTCTTACAAACCTCAATTACTTTCGGTTTAGAAGAAATGATGCCGTCAACATTCAAAACTTGGATTAAATAAATCGCTCCATACTCGTCACTGGCCAATCCCTTAATTAATTCTGAATGAATTAATACTTTCTTTTGATTACTTTTCATTGTCTTAACTAATTCTTCTAATTGAGCCAATTGAAAATTCATCAAAATTCCATAAACCAAATCTGATTCAAGAAATTCTTTTAATTTTTTATGACTAGATATTGCTGGTATAACTCTCTGTTGATCCATTAAAACACCCTCTTTAAATAACAAATAGAACGAAAAAATCCGCAATTTATTCGGTATTCGTTCTATCAATTCTCTTTTCTCTTATTAACTTGTAATCATTATAAACTTTACACCTAAAGCTTGTCAAGGTGTATTTAAATAATTAGTAGATTATTCTAGCTTAAAGTAATAAATATCAAATATTGAGTCAATCTCTTCAGATAAAACAACCTTGATGTAATAGGTTCCGTTTTCTAAATCTAAAGATTCATTTCCGATACTTTCTATGATTAAATTAAATTCAGAATCATAAATCTCAAAAGTTAAGAT
Organism: Caryophanales bacterium UBA2298; assembly: GCA_002345425.1. Lineage (GTDB taxonomy): Bacteria > Bacillota_I > Bacilli_A > Izemoplasmatales > Hujiaoplasmataceae > UBA2289. Next base: position 10,138 of record DDWA01000015.1, read on the forward strand.
ATTGCTAGTCTCATTCAAAGGCTGGTAGAAATCAAAAATGTAATTTCCCGGCTCTGTAACTGTAAATTGAACTAATCCAAATGTATCGCTTCCTGGTACAATTAAAACATTGTTTTGACCAATATTTAAAGTTGGTGCAGTAACTGAACTTGTTGAAGTGAAATTAACATCGACAAATTCCCAGTTTAAATCATAATCAGAACCGTCAAAAAGCCCAATTACATCAATTATCAAAAAATCACCTGGTTGGACATATAAATAGGTGGCACCTTCGATGCCAAGTCTTTGAAAGTCGCCATAACTTCTAATATCTATGGTGCCGGTATTATAATCGTTATATGTTAATTTTACTATTTTTGCTTCTGCACTTTCAGCCATAATAAAATAAGACATTTTTTCAAATTTATCAAGAGTACCTATTAGATGACTTTCTGGTAAGTAAATTATGTTTTCTTGAGAGAAATCAATAAAATTAAACTTGAATGTCGTTGAAAAATAATTATCATAACCATGGGTTATCTTTCCGTAATAAATTCCAGAAGTCTCAATCTTAAAAGAACTGCCAATCGATACTTCATTCATTGCTTCATCATAAAAGGTAAAGGCTTGACCATACTGATTAAAATCATGATCAAGAGTATAATATCCAGCTTCTAAATATATTTTAAAATAACCGACAGCATCCATTACCATACTCACGCCAAACCTAATATCCGCTTGATAAGTATATAAACAATCTAGCGGATCGTCAAACAGGTAAAATGAAGTGGTACGATCAGGATAATTATATTCGTCTATTGTATTACCATAATAATTCTCAACTATTGTCATATCAAGATAGTAAATAGCGCTGCTATGTTGCATACCGATAGCGTAACTGTCATGAGATAATTTATATTCAAAATCATCTTCATTAAATTTGATATCGATATAGACATTAACAACATCATCTTCATAAAACTTATTGTAAAATCCTAAAGCTTGAGCTATAAAAGGATCAAAATACAGAAATTCATCTATAGTAAATCGCAAACGATAAAAATCTTCAGAAAACTTAGTAATTATCGCGTATTCTGGTAGGAAGTAACTAAAGTAAAGATCTAAATCAAAAGTCGATTGAATGATATTTTTCACATTCTCACTAGATAAATCAGTAGAAATTATTTCTTGGGTAAATCCACCAGTAACTCTTCTGTTTAAAACTAATTTATCTTCTTGAATGGAAATGTATTGCTTTGTGTTAAGATCATCAACAACTGAATTAGCAAATTCATTGAACATATACCCTTGTAAAGTATCTATTTTAACTGTACTTCTCATAAAATCTTCGGAATAAATAGAATTGGGATCATCGTTAAAACAAATCAAATAATTCATATCTGAGTAATAGGTAAATTTGTCCATTCCTTTTAAATCTAAAGAATAAATTCGCATTTTTTCGACCACTTCTTCTCGAAGTGGATCAATTTCATAAGTTATAGTAGTTTGCGTAGTAGGAATTTCTGTAGTTGTTTGCGGTCTTGTTGTTGGAACTTGGGTAGTAGTTGTCTCTGTGGTTAGATAATTGATTTTTTCTGTTGTGATGGTAGAAGTTGTGGTTTGTTGACAGCCGGTTAAAAAAATTAGAAACATCAACAAAAATAATTTTCTCAAAGTTTAATCCTCCTTAAATAAACATTAGGCACTTATGAAAAATATTATATCATAATTTAAAATTAAATTTTTTCAAAAATAAAAAAAAGCAACTTTTTTTCATAAAGGTTGCTTCTCATTAATTAGTTATAATTATCCCGTAATTACATCTTGAATCATAGTACCGATAGCATCTACATCAGTAGGATTTAATGTTGTTAATGGGTAATATGTTCTTTCTACTTCCATATTATAGTAAATACTGTTAGCGTTCGCCCAATTTTTTCTCCAAGTGTCTTCAGAGTCCAAATAACTGATAATAATATCAAAAGCTTCTTCAAAAGCTACGGCATAACCTACTACTTCAGCGTTTAAAGCTGCATTTTCAGGATCTAACAAGAAATTGATGAACTGATGAGCCCCTTCAAGATTAGTCACAGTATTAGGAATTACCATACAATCAAGGAAAACCATTGTTGTGTCAGGAATATAAATATCAAAATCACTTCTTACTTCTTCTAAAGTTTTACCTTCATCTAATTGAATATAAAGTCTATCCAAATAGTCACCGGTATAAGTAAATGCCATATCTAAATTATCAGCTTCGATATTTCTCTTTAGAGTATCGTCGCCCCACTCAGTGAAGCTAGCGTCTTCAATAACTGTTTGAACAGAATTTAAAAGTTCAGTATTATAATCGTTAGGATTGTTATCCATATACATCATCGCTGCCGCATAAGCAAATTGCGGAACGTCATACATTCCTCTTCTTGCTGTTGGAAAATATGTGTCAGCTTCAAAATAAACATCCCAACCATGTTCGTATAAAGCTTCTTCTAAGCCTTCTACTCTGTTGTTATAGATTATACCAAATGTTCCCCAGAAATAAGGTATTGCATAATTGTTGTAATTGATTGTTTGACCAGATCTTTCAAGTGTAGTTGCACTCATTGAAGTAAAGATTTGATCAACACCATCCATATAAGTAACTTCAGATCTGTTAGGTAATAAATTATAATTCAATTCCACTAACATATCTTCTTCTACCATCTTTTCAATCATATAATCAGATGGTATTACCAAGTCAAAAGCTGTTGTTTTGCTTTTGATTTTTGAATAAAAAAGTTCATTTGAGTCCGCAACACTGATGACAACATCAATATTATATTCTTCTTCAAATTTTTCTACTACATCATCGTTGATATACTCTCCCCAGTTTAAAATTCTAAGTTTAGGTTTTGAACTACAAGCTACTAAAATTAAAGATAAACTAAGAAGAAATATTGTTAAAACTATTTTTTTCATCTTTTTTCCCTTTCTTTTGCCTTTGCAAAAATTGATATAAAAGCAACCCTACCAAAGTAAATAATGTCAGTAAAGTTGAGAACGCATAAACTGAAGGCGTTAAATTCCTTCTGCCGATAACGGCATAAATCCAAATTGACAAGTTATCGAAGCCCGCACCTGTATTAAAATACGAAATCGCGAAATCATCTATACTCATCGTTAAAGCCAATAACATTCCGGAGAAAATACCAGCTTTAATTGCTGGGATAACAACCTTAATTAAAGCTTTATAAGGTTTCACCCCTAAATCCATAGCAGCATCCATTAGGTTTGGATCAGTTTCTTTTAATTTTGGCATTACACTTAAGATTACATATGGAATCGTAAAGAATAAATGTGCCATAACTAAAGTGAATAATCCAAAGATATTAGGGAAAACAACCATTAATAATCTAAACATTAACATTAAGCTAAAACCTGTAACGATATCAGCGTTCAAGATTGGTACATTATTAAGCAACATCCAAAGTACTCTTGATTTCTTACTTAAGGCATAGAGCCCTACCGCAAAGAAGGTTCCCAAGAAAGTAGCGAGTACTGTAGCGATTGAACTAACTAAAAACGTATTTTTAATCGCTTGCATCAACTCTTCTTCTTGTAAGATATTAGCATACCATTGAAACGAGATATTGGTGAAGATTGATAAGTTTCTACTTTCATTGATTGATTGGATTGCAATCACAATGATTGAAAGATAGAGACCTAAAACAATAAGTACTACTAAAACTTTTTTAAAGATACTATAGATTTTATTTAATTTAGTAAAATCACGATAACCATAGTCTTTGATAGATGCTCTGTTGTTTTCCATTATAATAAAGTCTCTCCTTCCTTATCAAATTTTGTTAAGAGAAAGATTGAACCTAATATAAAGATTAAGATAACTACAGCTAATAAAGCGCCATGATTATAGTTTGTGTAGATAAACTTATTTTCGATAATATTACCGATAAACACAATTCGTCCTCTCGATAAAATCTTAGGAATCGCAAAGCCAGCTAAAGTCGGTAAGAATACCATAATTGATCCAGTGACAACACCTTTAAATGATAAGGGAAACACTACTTTCCAGAATTTTTTAAAAGGAGTTAATCCTAAATCTAAAGCCGCTTCTTCTAAAGCATAGTCAATCTTTTCTAACGCTGTGTAAACGGAAAGAATCATAAATGGCATATAAGTAAATACTAAACCGAATAATACCGCCATCCATGTTCCACTGATATTACCAAAGATATTAAAACCGATTATACTTTTTAAGATATTGTTTTCTGACATAATGTTCGCTAGACTTTCGGTTCTTAGAATTAAATTGGACCACATCGGTAGAATAACGAAAGTCAAGAGAATGAATTTATTCTTAAATTTAGATAATTTGATTTCATAAGCAATAAAATATCCTAAAACAAAACAGATAAATGTAGTGGCTGAAGCAAAGATAAGTGAATTTCTAAAAGCAATTATTGTCGAACTTTCCCATAAAAGCTTAAAATGACTTAATGATAAAGCAATTTCACTAACGGAAATTGATGAATTTAAATTAGAAAAACTAATAAATATCATCGCAATTATTGGCACAAAAACGAGAACGCTCAACCATACCATGTAAGGTTTGGCTAAGACTTTAAATTCTTTATTCACTGGCTTCAACCTTCATCATATGAATTTCATATGGATCGATAGTCAGACCAATCGGTTGACCAACTTCATAACTTTCATAAGTGTGGACCAGCAGTTTTTCTCCCTTGACTAAGACTTCATATTCATTATGAACGCCTTTGAATAGACTAAACACTACTTCACCGACCAACTTAGCTTTTTCAACGTCAACGACATCGAAATCTTCCGGTCTGATAACAACATCCACTTCTTCCATATCGTTAAAGGTATAACCCATACATTTAAAATCAACACCTAGGAAATTAACAACATCTTTTTTGATATATGTGCCTTTTAAGATATTGGTTTCACCGATAAAGTTAGCGACGTAGCGATTGATTGGTTCGTTATAAATACTCTTAGGAGACCCTAATTGATGAATAACACCTTCTTTCATAACGACTATTCTATCACTCATAGTCATCGCTTCTTCTTGATCATGAGTAACGAATAAGAAGGTGATACCTAAGTTTCTTTGCATTTCTTTTAATTCATATTGCATGTTTTGGCGCAACTTTAAATCAAGTGCGGCTAAGGGTTCATCAAGGAGAAGGATTTGCGGTTTATTAACCAAAGCTCTGGCTAAAGCTACACGTTGTTGTTGACCACCTGATAGTTGGTCAACTTTTCTTTTTAAGAATCCTTCTAATTTTACTAGTTTTAAAGCTTGAATAGAATCTTTATATATTAAGCTTTTGATCGCTTTTTTAACAGAAATTTCTTTTCCCTCAGATAATTCTTTTACTTCGTTCTTAATTTTTTCTTGGCCATAGAATTGTTCAAGATAATCCCAAGTCCTGTTATTCAATCCAAAGGCAACATTATCTAAAACGTTTAAATGGGGAAATAAAGCATATTTTTGAAAAACTGTATGGATTGGTCTAGCATAAGGCGGAAGATCATTAAAGACTTTGCCATTAATAATTACTTCACCTTCATCTGGTTTAATGAAACCAGCAATCATTCTTAAGATGGTAGTTTTACCACAACCAGATGGTCCAAGAAGAGTTAAAAACTCATTTTCATATATAGTTAAGTTGACATTCTTGACAACCATTTCATCATCATAACTTTTTGAAATGTTTTTTAATTCTATTAATGCGCGTTTGTTTTCCATCCCTTACCTCCTTATGTGTAATATTTATTTTACAAAAGTTAATTATAGATGTTTTTTTCAAAAATGCAAGTGTTTTTTACTATTATTTTTACAAATTATTTTTACAGAGTCACAAATCAAACCTAATCGCTAAATCTCGCGATTATAATCACTTTATAAAATGCCCGTTTTAAGCCATTTAATAGTTAATTTTT
>DDWA01000017.1:0-2497 GCA_002345425.1 Caryophanales bacterium UBA2298
AAGTTGATGTTTTACTACTTTTTTCATTTCTTACTCTCCATTTTTTTATTCCATAAAAAATAAATATCATTAAATAATGACTATATAAAATTTTTTATGCAATATTTTATTTTTGTTAATCTCATTATATTTAAATCAATAATAAAAGTAAACAACCCACAAAATATTTACTGATAAAAAAACTATACTATACCTTGCCACAACATTACCTAGTTCAAATACTTCTTCTTTCATTCTTTGCTTATATTGCAACTCTTTTTGAGGATTTTCTGTTATATTAAAATCTCGATTTACACAAAATATTATCTACTCTCATATTGAAAATTAGATTAATATTTTCTTTATATATTAATTTGTTTTTTTAGACAAAAAAAAGAGACCTTGAAATAGACAAAGTCTCTTTTTGCTTTATTGTAAAAATAGTTTATCCTTCAGTATGTGAAAGTACTGCTGAAAGAATTGTAAAACTTCCTGTAACATCCTCTGTTCCTGGTTGAGCAAAGATTATCAATGAACTAAACTGTTCGGTTGTAATAACAATCGTTTGTTCAGTACCATCAAACACAATCGTTTGCTCCATTGAACCTAAATCATTTGGTTTGAGCAAGATTGATTCGCCAACTGTGCCTTGAATTACTATAGTCATAGTATTTAATCCTTGAACATCCTCAGGTAAGAACATAGCTTTCATAAATACCCAAGCTTGTCCTACTGCTTTTGTATAAGTAACTAAAGCACTACCATCTAGTTGCATAGCAATGTCATAAGTACCTAAATCATTTTCTGCAAAACCAGCAGTAAAATCATAAGTAGCTTTACTAGAAGTAACAACAGCACTTACAATATCAAATGATCCGGTTAATCCACCATTTATAGGATCAGCAAAGATTAGAATAAAAGTTAAAGGTTCAGTTATATCAAAGACAACTGTTTGATTAGTTCCATCAAAAGTAATTGTTTGTTCAAAAGCCCCATTATTATTTGGTTTTATAATCAACTGTTCTCCCACTGTACCATTTACAACCAAAGTCAATGTATCATGGTTTGATATATCTTGGTCAAATAGATATTTTATGTAAGCCCATTCTTGACCAGACACTTTAGTCCAATCAACAGTTATAACCCCTGCTGTATCAGTAAAAGTATAAATTCCACCGTCATTATCAATCCAAGTATTGCCTAAAACCACTTCTTCCCATACTGGAACTGCTAAAGGTTCTACATATGTCAAAGTAGCTTGGTGAATGGTAAATGTACCACTCACTGAAGCCGTTCCTGGTTGAATAAAAGCAATTAAGGACGAGAATGAAGAAGCAGTAATAACGATTGTCTGTTCTGTTCCATCAAATACAATCGTCTGTTCTAAAGCACCTAAATCGTTAGGTTTAAGCATAATTGATTCACCAATTGTTCCACTAATAACTAAAGTCATAGTATTAAATCTTTCAACATCTAGCGGATCAAAGATAGCCTTAAATAAAACCCATTCTTGACCAGCTGCTTTAGTATAATCAACTACAACAGATCCATCTAATGATTCAGTAAAAGTATAAGTGCCAGGATCATTTTCGACAAATTCATCGATAAAATCATAAGTTGTATATGCGCTAGCTGTAACTACAGCACTTACAATATCAAAAGTACCTGTTAAACTTCCATTTATTGGATCGGCAAATATAATGACACTAGTTAAAGTATCAGTAATATTAAAGACAACTGTTTGATCAGTTCCATCTAAAGTAATAGTCTGTTCATAAGCTGAATTATTATTTGGTTTAATGATTAATTGGACTCCAGCAGGACCATTAACAATCATTGTTAATGTGTCATGATTACTTAAGTTTTCATCAATCATATATTTGATGAATGCCCATTCTTGACCTGCTACTTTAGTCCAATCGACTGTAATAACTCCAGCCGTATCAGTAAAAGTATAAATACCACCATCATTATCAATCCACATATTTCCTAACACATATTCTTGATCGATTGGCAACGCTTCTGGTTCAACATAAGTTAACTTAGCGGTAATTATTTTAAAAGAACCACTTACTGATGCTGTTCCTGGTTGTACAAACATCATGACTGACGCAAAACTATCAGCACTAACCACAACAGTTTGTTCTGTACCATCGAAAACAAGTGTTTGTTCCAAAGCCCCACTATCATTCGGTTTAATTAAAATTGATTCACCGATAGTGCCTTGTAAAACTAATGTTAAAGTATTGAATCCTTCTGCTTCCAAAGTATCTAAGATAGCCTTCATTAATACCCATTCTTGACCTGCTGCTTTAGTATAATCTACTAAAACGCTACCATCAGGTTGGATGGTAATATCATAAGTACCCAAATCATTTTCTTCCCAAATGTCATTAAATGAATAAGCTGGTTCAACATAAGATAACTTAGCAGAATGAATTACGAAACTACCGTTTACTGAAGCAGTTCCAGCTTCTGCAAAAATCAACAAAGAATTAAACGTTTCAGCGTTAATTAC
>DDWA01000017.1:2618-29450 GCA_002345425.1 Caryophanales bacterium UBA2298
TGCTTTAGTATAATCTACTTGAACAGACCCATCAGTTAAAATTGTTTGTTCATAAGTATCAGGATCATTTTCAAAGAAATCGTACAAGAAATTAACCTGTGTTGGATCACTTGCTTTAACAGTAGCGGAAATAATATCAAAAGAACCAGATAAACTACCATTAATTGGATCAACAAAAATTAAAATATTAACTGGTTTAACATCTAAAACGAAGGTAATAGTTTGTTCTGTACCATCAAACGTAACAGTTTGTTCGTAAGCAGAATTGTCATTAGGTTTAATAATCAATTCTTCACCAGCAGTCCCTTGCACCACAATTTCAATGATATCATGGTTAACTAAGTTTTCATCAAAAACAGCTTTAATAAACGCCCATTCTTGACCTGCAGTTTTAGTCCAATCGACAGTAACAACTCCAGCAGTATCAGTGAAGGTATAAATACCACCATCATTATCAACCCATAAACTATTAAAATCATAAACCACATCAGCTGCTAATGGATCAGGTTCAACATATGTTAATTTAGCTGATATTATTTCAAATGAGCCGCTGACATCTTCTATACCAGCTTCCGCAAAGATCAATACCTTAGTAAATGCATCGGCAGAGACAACCATAGTTTGTTCTGTACCATCAAAATTAAAGGTATACTCTAAAGCACCATCATTATTCGGCTTAACCATAATTGATTTGCCAGCCGTACCCTTAACAACCATTGTCAAAGTATTATAACCTTCTGCTTCTACACCAAATTCATTCTTCATGAATACCCAACTTTGACCAACAGCCTTAGTATAATCTACCAATAATGTTTCATCCAAGGTTTCAGTAAAACTATAAGTTCCGGCATCATTTTCTACCCAACCGGTTAAAAAGTCATAATAATCGACTGGTTCCACTGGTTCTTCTCCAACATAAACTTTAGAGAAATAAGCTTCAAGAATATTGAATTCACCGCTACCAGTAGCACTACCACCAGCTGCGAACACTAATATCTTCGTTAAAGCATCCATTTGCTCATCAGTCCAAGCAGAAAGGTCCAAACAAAGAATCAATTCTTCATCAGCCTCAAAACTACCACTAATTTCAGTTTGAACTGAACTGCTTAATTCTGCTTTAAACAAAACAGACCCAGCCGTAACGCCTTGAATTCTTAAAACGACATAGTCAAAATCAGAAAAATCACCCTTGACAGTAGAAATCATATAAGCCCATTCAAAGCCAACGGCTTTAGTATAAGTCACATTAACGTTTCCTTCAGTTTTAACAATCGTATAAATACCATCGCCATTATCTAAGAAACCTTCACTAAAGTCAAATGTTTCTCCAGTACCGTCATAAATCTGTTCGTTTTGAGGAATGTTAGAATCACCATTCTCTAAAACATTACCATAAGCAGTTCCTTCATGGAACTCAAATAATGTAATGGTAAAATTCCCTGTATCAATTGCTTTACCAGGTCCTCCGAACAAATGTACTCCAGTCACTCCGCCAAGGAATGCATCATAATCACGTAAATCTAACTGATACATCACTTCTCCAGCAGTTAATTGAATTGAGACCTCAAAAGCTTCAGTTGCCCCTTGAATCTTAATCATCAAACTGCCTTGGCCACTAATAGCTATTACTAGTTTGTTATAAACTGATAAGTCCTGATCGATTTCATAACTCATACTAGCCCAGGAAAACGAGTTCTTATCGTATGTAACAGCTAATTCAGTATCATCTTGAGTAATTGAATAAACTGCATCACCAGCATCTACCCAACCATCCAAAATACTTAAAGTTTGTAGCTGAGAAACCGTAGTTGTGGTTTGTTCAGCCGTAGTTGTAGTTACTTGTTGACTTGCAGTAGTGGTTGTAGAAGTTGTAGTTGTTCCAGTAGTTGTATTTCCACCACAGGCAACTACAATTACAACAACCATCAAAAGCATCGCAAAAACGAGTAATTTCTTAAATTTCATAATTCATTTCCTCCTATATTTTATTTTTCTTAATAATCTATATTAACTCCAAATCCTAGTGATTGATTTTTGAAGTTTATAGTATTGTAAATTCCAATTCTTCAAAACCTTTTTGCACAATCTCACTCTGCATAAAATAATGCCAAATAAATTCGGAACGATAATTCTCAATCATCAATAAACTAATACCTTTATCTATGCCAATCACATCAGTCGCATACCAACCGCCAATCGGTATTGGTCTATCAGGCCTGATAATAACACTACCTGCTGCTTCTGTTAATCCAAGATTAAACGCATCTAATAATCCATATTTTCCTTGCAAACTAACCAATGAATCATAATACTCCATTGCTGGCAATACTAAATCAGGAACGAACACTAACGATCCAATCGCTCCCGCTGGAGCTAAAGTTCCATCAATATAAATCTGTCCAGCCGCCGGCAAATTACCATATGCTCGATATCCATCCGGACCATCGGATGCTGTATTACCCCAAGAAACTTCATGATAAGTTTTGTAATAAGTAGACATGAACTGCGCATAATCATATGCCGCAATCGAAGCTTCAATTGAATTGTTAAACCAATTAACAAACTCATTGTCCATCGCCGTTCTAAAATCAAAGAAGGCATGAGAATACTGATAAGTAAATAAAGTTCCTGGATAAGAAACATAGAAATACTCACTGCTTCCATATTGTTTTCTTTGTGAACTTATCTTCATCTTATCATATGCTTCAATACCAACAGCATACTGATCTGAAGCAGCTGCCAAAAGATAAATCATTAATTGTTCGGCATATGAATCCCAATGCCCCCCAAACCCATTTTCAGGAGTATAACCCATATAAAACATTTGCCTAACATCATCATAATACCAATCCCATTCAACCGCTTGATAAAGCTCATTAACTCTAGTTTTAATCTCACCGCCAAAATATTCTCCAGCTAAGATTAAACCACACATCAAAATTGCTGTATCAATAATCGATACCTCGGTGTAACCTGAACGTGAACCATTTTCAATACTAATAAAATGATAATAAAAACCATGAGTTCTCTGCATGTTTTCCAAAGTATTAATTGTTCCTAAAACTCTTTCATAACCCTCTAAATAACCTATCCAATCATTCTCAATCCCAATCGGAATTCCCGCTAAGGCAAACCCGACAGAAGCAATAGATGCATCTCCATAACTTAATGTCACTGTATTATAACGGTCAGCCACTAAACCATAACCGGAAGACTCAGGATTGCCATTAGCTACTTCCCAGAAGAACTTAAATGATAATCTAGCTTCTTCTAAGATATAATCCTCTACTGCTATCGGATCATAAACATACCCTTCGGTTGTTAAGTTATCCGTTGTTAATGAAGTATTATCAATAGTAGTATTCATTGTATTTTCCGACGTTAAAGCCGATGTCTCTAAAGTCGTCATATTAGTACATGAATAACTAATAAACCCAACTAGAAATACAATGATTACTATAATTGTTTTTTTCATAACTTCTCCTTTCTTTATTAACCAGTAATACCAGTTCTGTCAATCCCTTCAACAAACCATTTTTGCATAACTACATAAACCAAAAGAACCGGCAATATAATCAAAATAGTAGCTGAATATCTAATTGCTTCATTCAAAGCCTGTTCGGAAATACCTTGAGCCATATTAAATTGAGATGTGAAATTAAATAACTTTAATTGTAAAGTATAAAGATCACTCCCAATAAATAATGACGAAACATAAGTTTCATTCCAGTACCAGACAAAAGAAAACAAAAACGCAGTTAAGTAAGCTGGACCAGCTAAAGGCACACCAATCTTAATGAATGTTTGAAAAGCGTTAGCACCATCAATTTCCGCTGATTCATCCAAGGCTTTCGGTTGCATTCTAAAGAATTGATAGAAAATCAAAATAAAGATTGCTGAAGATAATCCTTGACCGAATAATGCGGGTAAGATAATTGCCCAAGCCGTCTCTAAAATTCCCAATTGATCAAACAAAACATATCTTGGAATCATATAAACTTGTACTGGCAATAAATAAGTTAAGAGAATTATTGCAAATATTATTGTCCGCCCTCTAACCTTAAATTTAGCTAAAGCATAACCGATTAAAGAGGTGGTAATTGTTTGTAATACAGCAGGAACCAAAGTAACTAATAAACTAAAAATCAAAGTCATCCCATAATTCAAAACAATAAAACTAATTTTATAGTTTCCTAAATAAACTTTAGTCGGAATCCACTGTACTGTTGGATTAACTAAATCCTCTAAATCTTTAAGCGAATAAGCAAACATTTTCAATAAAGGATATATATAGACAAAACCAATAATAATCAATAACAAGTAAATAGAAAGCTTTCCAATAAAACCATCATTAAAGCTCTTTCCCATGAAGAAATGACGAATTTTCATTTTATTAATCTTTTTCATTATTTTCGCCCCCTATCTTTACTAAAACCTTTAAAAATAAGAAAGAAGACTGCTAAAATAATTGCTAAGACTATAAAATAAAGCCAAGCAATCGCTGAAGAGAAACCGAAACCAGTTTCTAAAGCGAACATATTGTTCTTAATATGTTGAATAGCTTCATTTTCCGAGAAAGTCGCTAGATTAATAATTGTAAACACCACAGAAACTAAAACCATACTACTTAAAGATGGAATTGTAATTTTCCAAAATGATTCCCAAACACCAGCACCATCAATCATCGCCGCTTCATACGTAGCTTTATCAATCTTTTGCAATGCTGCGATAAACAACAAAATCTGAACTCCAGAAAACCAAAGAATCACAATTAGTTCGGAAAAGATATTAGCGATTGGTCGAGCTAAACCTTCATTAAATGTTTCGTTAATTAAATTAATGAAACCCAATTCTTCTATTTGCGGTATTGTCGCTGCTCCTTGGTTAATTAATTGACTGATTACTGGACCTGAAGCGATAATTACCGGCAAGAAATATATTGCCCTAAAGAAACCTCTAGCTTTAATCTTCTGATTTAACAACACAGCGATAATAATCGCGAACACTGTAATAATCGGTACTTTAAATAAGATTTCAATCGCAAAATCACTGACAGACCTTAAAAAATTAAATCCCTCTGCGGAAGAAAAAACTTGAGCATAATTATCAAAACCAGTAAAAGTAACAATTATTCCTTCACCACTCAATACAACATCAGATAAACTATAATACAGTGAAGTGAAAATCGGAATCATTGTAAAAATTAAAAACCCTAAAACCCAAACTGACATGAATGACCAAGCAATTAATGTTTCTCTAGTCTTTCTTTTCATTACTTTATTCTTCATCTCACATCACCACCTTATAACTCAAAGCCATAACGTTATCGCCTAGATAATCATATGGACTGTTGGTATAATTGATGATAATTTTTACGCCAGATTCATACCTAACTTCATAAACACCAGTTTCTAGAAAAGTTCTTGATATTACGGTAGTAGCCTTAATAGCCTCTAAACCTTCAGAAACATAATTGAAATCAGAAATGATTTTTTCCTGCCAGGTATTGTATGACGAAGAATAAATCTGTTGTAATTCTGAACCTTGTAATTGATATGCCGATTCCCAAGTTAAAAGATATGATGGTGCTACACCAAAATCTACCATCTTTAACAGTTCTACTCTCGAACTAGAATTAAAGTTTTGATAAGGCGAGTACTTATTCATCAATCCCTGCAAAACGTAAGGAACAAATGGCACTGTATCAGAATATATTCGATACCTAGATGAACTCAAAGGTGTCAATAAATAATCTGAAGTGTATCTTAACAAATAATCATTGGTTTGATAAATCAAGAAATCTTGGTCATATCCACCAAGCAATTCTTGATATAAAGACTTTACTTCACTTCGATCAAAAGATTGCTCAGAACTTGGATGATGCGAATTTAGCAGATAACCTAAGCTATCGATAGCGAAATTACTAATTGAATCGCTTTCTAAATTAGCAATAGAATCACTTAAAGCTTTTCCTACACTTTCAGGTGCGATAAAATACTTCTTTTTAGTAAAACCATCACTAACAAGTAAATTTTGATTAATCCTCCTTGTAGCATCTCGATAAAAACTAAAACGTCCATCCTCATAAACGCTCAATGGGTCAATTTGGAAATACATTCTTAAGTTTTCATTAGCGATTAAATCCATTAAAGCTTCAATCTCTTGTTTTGATCCTAACTTCTTTGTTATCCCTTCACTAACCATACCCATACTAGTTAAGCCAAAGGCATCATAGCCCTTATAAACAACCATTGGATTTATATCATTAGCTAATAAATCTTCAACAATCAATTTTACTTGAAGAACATCAGTCATTTCTAAATACTCATCAAAGATAAATCCAGATTTTGTTTCTGAACCAATAATATCAATGAATATTTCTACCTTTTCATCCTGACTAACTTTACTAGTAATGTTATCTTGATTAATTAAATAATCACGATAGGCATTAGCCATTCCCACATAATTAGCATTCATCCCTGATAAGAATTTATAGCGTATTTTAACTTTACTACTGTTAATATTATCTTCAATAACCAAACGTCCAGTTTGGTTCGTTGCATCTAATTCTGAAAGTGGCGTTTGATAGATGTTACGATAAGTAAATTCATTATAACTATAATAATACTTAAGATTTCCTTTAGCCGGAGAAACCACTAAAGCTCCGTTTTCAGCTCCATCTTCTACAATTGTAATAAAACCATGTTGATTGATACCATGAACCATTCCCGATACAGGAAAGGCAAGTCTTGGCTCATTTTTTAAAGCCGCTTGAATTGAATTATCTTGTCCATAATATCTAAATTCATATATATCACTATGAACATCAATATCTTGATATCTAATTAAAGCACCGCTGCCATCCGGAACCATAATATATCCAGGGATAGAATTAGCATAAACTGCTCCCAAGAAAGGGAAAACCTTTAGACTTCTAAGCTTATATATACCACCTTCATTAATGGAATCATTATCAATTTCAACCAATAAATATGCTTCAGATAAATAAACTCTTAATGTCAAGGAAATACCAGATTCACCAAAATAAAGATCAGCTTCAAATCCATTAGTGATTAACCTATACGTAGAATTAGAATTAGGATCTTTCAGAAGACTCTCTTCTTTTGTGGTATATATTCCGGTTCCACTATTATAGTCATAATATTTAATCGTTACAGCCGAATTAACAATCCCTTCCCAAGTGGTATTGAAATTATCAATGTTTTCATCCTTAGTAGCGATGCTAGACCCATAAATGAACCCATCAACTTTATTCACAACTCTAATTGCTTGTGAACCTTCTTCCATATAAAGTATGTAATAACTGTTTTCTCCCACTTTAATAAAACTTTCTGGTACATCAAGGTAATTATTTACTACACTCAAATCATCAGCTTGAGTAAATTGGTTACTACTTAGGAATGTTTCATCAAGAATGTTGGCAGTATCAACAAGCTCATCATAGGCAATGGTTTTAACTCTTGCATCTAACAAATAAACAGTTAAAAAACCACTTATTGTTAACAGCAAAAGCAAAATCGCTTTTTTACTAGTTTTAACTAAAGACACGATACAACACCTCCTTGATAAAGGATTGAAGAAAATCTATAAGTTGAGACCCAAAAACATAAATTATAAAGCCAATTAAAGCGATAATGAGGATAGTGAATAAAGTCATTAATATATTTTTAAATGTTTGCATGATTTCGTAATTATGAATTTCTCTAATCGATACAAATACTAAAGTTATCGTATAACTAATCATTACAAATGAGAATATTTGTAAAATTATCAATTCATTCAAAGTCAGAACATTGCTTAAAATTATGTAAAAAGGTAAAAAGACAATCAGCGGTGACAAACTATAAACTACAGAAATATAAACATCTTTTAAAAAGCCTTCACCATCAGATAGGGTTGCGATTAAATAATTTGAAAAGATAAACAAAAGAATAGCACCAAAAAACTTAAGCATTTCCATGCCGAGCCTAATTTGAACTTCAGCCCCGGTAAAGATAAATCCCATAAAACGCAAATATAATAAATATTCAATAAATAAAACAAATAACAAAATACTAGCGGTCGCAATATTAGAGCGTTTTTCTTGTTTTATCTCATAACTAGCATCAATCGGATGTTTCATCATGAAGAATAGTAATGAGAAACGTCTTACATCTTTTCTTGCTTTAAAACTAGTAATTTTTTGATTAATCGTCGCAAACACTTCTGTTTTTTTATTAACCATCTTAACCGCAAAACTTAAAGTAAAAAAGACTAATAAAAGCGTAAAAACTAAACCAAGATTATTAGTTAACCAAAGATCACGAATCTTCCAATAAGTGGTTGAATAACCGGTTATATTGCTCGCTTTATGATATTCATTAAGCGCAGCGTCATAATCGCCAGATTGGTAATATGCTTTCCCCAATGAACTATGTGCTAAAGCAAAATTATCATTCTGACTTAAGATACTTTCAAATAAAAGCGTTGATTCTTCATATAATCCCTGATTATATAAATTAATCGCTTCATGAACTAAATTAGTGAAAACCGATGGTTGATAAGTAATAATCTCTGATTTCCCTTTATCTAAAATAAAAATATTTTGATATTCATCTATTTGGATACCGGCAGGTGTTTGAATTAAGCCTAAAACATTAGATGTGCTTGCGACAATATCGAAAGCAAATAAAAGATTGCCATTAGGATCATATTCAACAACTAAACCATCATCATAAATTGCATAGACATAACCTAAAGTATTGACGCTTAAATCAACAATATTGTTTTCTTCGTTATAATTAGTCGTTGTTAGAATATTATTACCATTAACATCAAGTTTCTTTAAGGCAGCGGTTGTATTTGGCGTAGAAGTGTAAACTAACGATTTATTATTAATAGTAATGTTTGTTGGTGATGGCGGAATATTAGAAGCATAAACACCAGGTCTAACAAAAATCTCCGCTATTCTTTCAATAATTGATTTATCAGACAAGTTTACCCCAAAATATCCTAAGAAAGAACCATCATAATTAAGTTGGATAACCCCACTGATTGATCCGTCACCGATAACATAAATGTTTTCTCCACTGCCAACCACAACTTTAATAGGAGTGTAAGGAGATGTTTTGCCAAATAAAGGTTCAGTCGGACGGTCATAAGTCATAATCAGACTTCCGTCTAGATCATACTTGTATACCAAACGATTCTCTTTATCAGCAACATACAAATAATCTTCTTCTGACACAAAAACACCAGTCGGCTTAGCTAAATCATCCAAACCAATCTCAGATACAAGATTACCAGAATAGTCTAAAACTGCAACTCTACTATTGCCAGTATCAGCTATATAAACTAAATCATCTTTAATATAAATATCTTCAGGATTCATCAATCCGACATTTCTGTTTAAAACTCCTACTGGTGTATAAGCAGTTTGAGTAAAGGTTAAATTGCCTTCATAATCGACAGTATAGGTTTCATAAGGATATTCATTTTCATAAAAATCATTTTGTCCCTTAACTAAATTAAGTGAAAAAGTAAAGAAGATGCTGATAGATAAAGTTACACAAATAAATATTTTTTTCATCATCATCACCACCTACTTAATTCCTGAATGTGCCATTGTATCCATAACTTTACTTTGCATAATTAAGAAAATAACAAAGTTAGGCACAAACATGATTAACGAAGCAGCCGCAGCCATTCCCTGACCAGCTACACCGTTCGTTCCCGAAGTTAAGGTATTCATATAAAAAGCAAATGTTTTCAAATTATCATTATTAATATAAACCGTTGATGTATCAGCGCTATTCCAAACAGATTGGAAAGAAAGAATCACGATTGTCGCAATCGCTGGCTTAATCAAAGGTAAAATAATCTTAGAATAAATTTGTAACTCGCTAGCGCCATCAATTCTTGCAGCATCCAATAATTCATCAGGAATTTGATCAATAAATTGTTTTACTAAAAACAATCCAACCGGTATTGCTAAATATGGCAATACATGGACAAAGAAATTATCAATCAAACCTAATTGTTCGACAATCAAGTATCTTGGTATCATCACGGCTACACCGACAAACATTAAAGCCACAGTATTAATTTCATTCATAATCCGCTTACCTTTAAAATGAAGTTTAGATAAAGCGTATCCCGCCATTGTAGAAAACAATACCGAGAAGAATAAAACCAAAACCGTCACCATAATAGAGTTAAACAAATAACGACTCATCGGTATTCCCGAAGCTCCAGTAACTGAGAAGAGTCTAACAAAATTACTAAAGGTAAATCTTTGAACAAAAAATCTAGGCGGATAAAAGAATAGTTCTTCTAATGGTTTGAAGGCAACGTTAAAAATATAGATTAATGGTAAAGCCATAAAAGCTACTAAAGGCGAAAGGATTAATAAGTATTTAATTTGACTTTTATGGAACCTAGATGGGTTAATTTTAGTTCCTAAAAATCTAGACCTAGCCATTAGTCTTTACTCCCAAACAATCGATAAGCAAAACGGCTTACCAAGTAAACAAAGAATAACAAAACAACAGAGAGTGCTGCGGCATAACCCATCTCATATTTTGAAAAACCGAAGTACTCAATATGATTTACAATTAATTGTCCGGCATATTGTGGTGTCGGATTTGATCCTGACAAAGCTACCCCAATTCCTGCCGAAGCGAAAGTCCCTACAATTGCCATTACCGCTCCAAATAACATCTGCGGTTTAATTAAAGGAATCGTAATGTAGATAATTTCTTGAAACTTATTTTTGATACCATCAATATATCCCGCTTCATACATTTCCTGGTTAACATTTAAAATACCTGCCAAAATTGCTAAAAATCCCACTCCCATTGAAGACCATAAAGTTACAATAATCATAATCAACAATAAAAAATCTTGAGATTGCAAAAAGACTATCGGTTCAACAATCATCCCCAATCTTAATAAAATAGAATTGAGATACCCCGAACTGTCGCCAGCAAAAATGATGCGCCACAAAACGGCCATTGTGATTCCACCAGTTAAAGAAGGTGAATAGATAATCAAGGCTAACACTGTTCTTACCTTTGGCGTTAGTTGGGCTAAAATCCAAGCTAACATAAAAGATAATATATAACTTCCCGGTCCAACTATAACAGCGTATTTGAGTGTATTAGCTAATACTTTTTGCATAAATATTTCATCGCTTGTGAAAAGATATATATAATTTTCAAAACCGACCCAAGAAGGCGCTCTGACTGTATCAAAGTACGTGAAAGAAAGAAAAATAGCAATTATAACCGGAATGATAATAAAGATAGAAAACATTAAAACATAAGGAAACACAAAACCGTAAGCAATGCGTTGTTGCTTCTTTTTCGCAGAAGAAACAGAGTGTTTTTTCTTACCCATCATCATCACTTTCCTTCCATTGGATGATTAATGTTTCATCTGCTAGATAGTAAGGTTGTAACACATTTCCCTGTTTATCCATATAATCATATTCAGCCATTTTACGATGAATCTCTTGATTCATCCTAATGATTGCGTCATTTAAAAGAATTCTCATATTTTCCCGATTTAATACAACAGCGTTCCATATATTAGATATTTCCAACTCAACTTGATAAGAACCAGGAACCTTAGGTAATTCCCTTAAATAAGTCCACTGTTCTAAAATGATTTCCAAATCATTCTCATCAATATGAAGTGCAGAAAATGCTTCAACATTAGCTGAGTTCCAAAGATACTCAGGGCCTAATGTGGACAAAAGTAAGTCTTGAAATCTAACTTGAGTTTCAGTAGATGACCACCATTTTAAATATTCCCAAGCTTCTTCTTTCTTTTCAATGTTTTTAAAAATCATATTAGAAGTTAAAGCCCCTGGAGCTGATCTATCAATCGAATCATCAACTTTTTTTACCCCTGGTAAAAGTGCGATTGACCATAAACCTTTAATATCAGTAGCAGCATTTAACAATGTTGTGTACATTCCGAAATCTGCCACACCAATAGGTGATATCCCTAAACGAAAATCATTATAAAAAGAAGTAACTGTAGTATCGATTGAATAAATAGTATAAAGTTCGGTCATAACTTCTAAAGCTTTGATTGATTCAGCGTTTTCCAAATCAACATTAAAACCTGACTCATCATAAACGCTAGAACCATACTGGAAGAGAAAAGGTAAAGTCGAGTCAAATGATTTTAGGGAAGTAGCACTAGACATTGGCAAATAAAAATTCATGCCATACCGTTTTAGAATTGGCATTATTTCCATAACATCATCCCAAGTGTTTGGTACTGGAATATCTAAAGCTTCTAAGATATCATGACGATAATACAAAACATAGAAGTTCTCCGTATCCGGTAACCCATAAAGACCATTGTCATAAATCATGGGAATTAAAGCTTGATTACAATACTGATCTAACACATCAGTAAAATCTTCATCATCAATAAACTCAGTTAAATCTAAAATCGCCCCTCTCATACCCAAATCATAAGGCAACCAAGAAGCAACCCCCATAGCTATATCTGGATTAGTTCCAGCGGAATTCGCTAAGATTAGCTTACCTTCAGAAGCCATAACTGAAACTTGGACTTTTATCCCAGTTTCTGTTGTAAAATCATCATCAGTCATTTTTTGCATTAAATCCGTATATTGTTTAGAACGATTAGCCCAAACAACTAATTCATCATCCTCTGGATTAACTTGATATCTTTCATCAAAAAATGACATAACGAATCTTTTGATATTAACCCAGAAACGAACCAAGAAATTAGCGTTAGCTTTTTCTAATTGAATGTCAGTATGAATATAAAATTTATCAATATCAAGCGGACTGTTTAATAAAAGTGAAATTGCACTACCTAAGGTAGAAGCAATTGATTCTTGAGAAGTCGACAATAAATTGATATTCTTAGGTATTTCATTTGGCTTTTCTGCTAAAACTTTAAGATTTCTAATCGCAATCTTTATCATTGAAGCTGCTTCAGATAGTTTATCTGAGGCAGTTAATTGATTAATTTCCTCGTAAATATTCTCTAAGATTATCGCTTGAGCTTCTAATTCTTCTACCACATTTGGTAGATAATCAGATATTTCCCAATCTCTATTTTCATCTAGTTGATTACCTGTTAATTTTTTCACATCGAGGGACAGTTCATTAACATATTTTAAAATTTTTTCAATTTCATAATAAGCATCTTGAAATTGACTTAAATTGACACTTAAAGAAATTTCATTTACACCTGAATCCAAATAAATTAAATAAGGGTTTTCACCATCACCAATTGTGACATTTTGCCATTTATTATCATACTCAAATTTTAAATCTTGAGCTTCAGCAAAAGGAATTTCACCATTGATTTTCAAAGTTCTAAACACTACTGCATTGACATTATTTGATTGTTTGACTTTAAAAGTCAAATAATAATATCCTGCCTGTTCTACTTCAACATCATAACTAAGCATTTCTCTTTGACTATTATATGAAATACCAGAAATAGTGTTTAATTTTAAATATTTGACTGAAAAAGGAGTAACTCCAACACTTCTTGAAACACCAGCTTGGATGTTAGCCGCATTTTTGTAACTAGGTATTTCAGCTTCAGTCTCTATCAACAATTCATCAGTTATCAAAGTAGCTCCTTCACTATAATCTTGATAACTAATCAAATCAGTTCTACCAGTTACTTCTATCTCACCTACCAGCATTTTTCCTTTAGTTAAACTCAAAGATATTTCTTGAACTCCCGCTTCTAAATAGAAGGCTAAAGGTTCATTGAACAATCCCATCGGATCATAAAATGCTTGATGAATCCATTCTTCTACTTTTACTTGTTCACCGTAAAAATCATTACCATAACGGTCTTCACTAAACCCATCTTTTTGTTGCCAGTACTCATAAATAATAACTTGAGCAGCTTCTTCATATTGCAAATCGCCATTAATCATAACTTGTAATTCCATGTCAAAATAATCATCACTTAATGAATAAAAGTCAAAAGCTAACTCGTATAAACCTTCTTGTTCGATACTTACGTCAAAACTTAAAATAGCGTCCGTTTCAAACAAAATAACATTTTGACCATAATTATACGAGTCATTTTCTTCTATAATAATCCCCCCTGTAATACTCGTAGGTTGGATTGATTTTACAATTCCCGAAGTATCAGTTAAATCTAAATTTTCCCAAGCTGCTAGTTTTTGACGATAATCACCAACAAAAACCTCGGGCTCAAATTCACTAGAACCCAAATCAGCAGCAAAAACGGAGTGAGTTGACAAAGGAACCAAAACACTCAAAATTATGCTCAACCATAATAATAATTTTTTGATCATAACTTAAATACTCCTTATAAGCAATTATTATAAATAGAAAAGTTGTTATTTATTCATCTACACCTAAACGTTCATAAATAGCAGTTCTAGCGACAGTTAATTCATAATTCGCAATGTTGTTCCATGATTCTTTAACATCTGCGTAATTAAGTTGTCCACTACGAACTAAATCAAAGATATCACCCACTGTCCTTTCAGCATCAAAATTAGCTGTCCACCTTGCTTTAATATATCCCGGAACATATTTGTTTGGTTCAATAACAAAATTGACATGAGCGACAACTTTCCTGAATTCAACAAATGTTGGATATATCGCAAAAAAAGCATCGAGTAAATCTTCATTAGGTTGTAAAGGTGTCATATTAAGTGGTTCAATACCTTCAACAGTAGTTGAAAGTTCAATTCTCTTCAAGTATCCATCAGCTCCAAAACTCATCCACTTAGCAAGTAAATAAGCTGCTTCAGGATTGGTTGTGGTGCTTGATACACAAATCAAATCAAGAATAACTGGAATTTGGTGGGCACTTGTTGTGCCAGGGGTTCCGATAAAATCAACATCAAAACCTAAATCAGTCATTGAACCAATGATTGGAGTATAATTGAAAAAAGCTGCCAACTGATTCGATTCCCAAGTGTTTGGTGTTCCAAAAGCCGCCATTTGTTCTTCAGGAGTCAAAGCATCATAAATCAAAGACTTATCTTGCATTAAAGTAGTATAAAGACTCAAAGTGTCTTCAAACTCTTGTGAATCAAGATTTAAAACACTACCATCATATGTATACCAACCTAAATTTGGATTAAGTTGTGCCGGATACCATTCTAACATTCGATCAATACCAACAACTCCAGCAATACCAGTCCCATTAGTAACATTTTGATTAGCAATATCAGACACTTTATCTAAAAAAGTATCGAAAGTATCTTCAAATAACGGTATATCACCATTTTGCTCTTCAAATAAACTGGTGTTAATGAAATAACCAAAATAATAAACTGCATAAGGAAGAGCCATTAAATTCCCACCAAAATTCGAAGCTTCACGCAAGTCTTCAGGAACGTTCATGAATTCAGGATCATCATACGCAATATCAGACATATCTCTAGACCAATTATTCATTATTGTCGTTTCTACCGAATCAGTAAAATAAACATCAGGTAAAGTTCCTCTAGCGGCTCTAGCACCTAAAAACTCATTCCAATTTTGATCAATTTCCGAAGTTCCTGATGGATCTGTAACTTTAGGTCTTTCGATAATTTCAACAGTAATCCAAGGATATTCTTCTTCAAACTCTTCAAGCATTAACCTTTCAAGATTAACCGAATCAACAGCGCCTAAATTCCAAGCTGCGTAAGTAATCGTAACTGGATCTGGCTGTTCTGTAGTCGTAAAAGTAACATCTCCACTTGTAGTTGATGTTGAACTAATAGGATTAGTAGTGGTTGATTGACAACCAACAAAAGCAACTACTAAAAACATAAAGACTAATATACTAATTAATTTTTTCATATCTATCTTCTCTCCTCTTAATATTTATTTTATCTTAACACTTATATGATGTGTTAATCCATCTTGATAATCACTTATGACATTACCAGAAAGTTCTTTTCCATCAACGACAATCTTGCTTTCAGTGCCTTTAGAAAATTCAAATACATAAAAAGCATTTCTAAATTTTCTACGATAATTCACCTTTTCCCAAGCTTTTGGTAAATGTGGTTCAATAACCAGTCCATTAAAACCTGCTTTTACGCCAATTATATCTTGAACTGCTACTCGATGTAACCATTGAGCAGACCCTGTGTACCAACTCCAACCGCCTCTTCCAAAAAGCAAGGATTTTGGGCCATCAGAATTACCACAAGTAACATAAGGTTCACTTAAATAACGGTCTGGATCCCAAGTTCGATTAGGCGGACAAATTCCTCGATATGCTTCATAAGCTAATTCCGGGTATCCAGCCTTCGCAAAAGCTGTTACTGCCCAGGTTGCTGCATGTGTATAAACTCCGCCATTTTCCCTTAAGCCAGGAGCGTATCTAGTCACATAACCAATATTATTTACAGGTTTCGTAAAAGCGGGATAATTAAGTAAAGTTCCAAATTCTTTTAACAAATATTCCTTAATCGAAGAAATTACAATTGATTTTTTTGTTTCCGGAATGATATCAGAAATTATTGCCCAAGCATTAGGCATTAAGAAAATCTTTCCTTCATCATTATCTTTTGAGCCAACTTTATCACCGTTATCAGTAGTTCCTTGAAGATACCACTCTCCATCCCAACCATACTTTTCGAAAGTTATTTTAATCTTCTTTGCATTTTCTAAACAAACATCAACAAACTCTTCATCTTTTTGATGTTTGGCAATAACGGCAAATTGATTCAAGATTAAATAAAGGAATGATGACATCCAGAAGGATTCCCCCTTCATCTTATGTCCAACAGCATTCAATCCATCATTCCAATCATGACTTCCCATTAAAGGAACTCCACGAACAGAATATCTTGTCAAAGCTTTTTTTATCGCCTTCTTAGAATGTTCATACATTGATTCTTTAGGTCCATCTAGGAAAGGCACTTCTTCTAAAAGAAAATCATAATCCAAAGTTTCTTCTAAGTAATAATAAAGAACTAAAGGCATCCATAATAAATCATCACTACAATTGCTTCTTGGTCCCCAGCCTTGATAAGTCACAAACCAGTGATAAACATCACCTTCCATAAACTGATGTTGAGCATGAAGCTTTAGTTGTTCTTTAGTAAGTTGGGGTTTAGATTCCAAGAAAATCAAAGAATCCTGTAATTGATCTCTAAAACCATATCCACCACTTGTTTGATAATATGCGGTTTTACCCCACAATCTACAACTTATCGCTTGATACTTAGAAAAAGTGTTAGTCATTAAATCAAATGCCTTATCAGGTGTAGAAACTTGATCGCCATTTAATAATTCATCCCAAAAAACTTTAAGTTCTTCAAAAACTTGATCGCTAGCTTCTACGTTAGTGTAATTTTTAATTAAAGCATCAACATCTTCTTTTTCTTGATTAATATTGTTAATCTCATTTTTACCTATACTAGCAGCACCAATTGTGAAGACAATTCGCTTTTTTTCCCCTACACTTAAATTGACTGCGGTTTGAAGTGAAGCAACAGCGTCACCAAACCGACCTATATTTCCATCTAGAGCCTCTTGATGCATTGCCTTTGGATCAGATTCATTTTTATACATTCCAATAAAACTTTCCTTATCAGTATCAAAAGATTTTATAGGCTCGCTACAAGCATGGAATCCAATAAAATCCCAATCAACATTATTACTCAACCCATCTTTATCAGGAAACCCCCAATGATATTTTCTTAATTTTATTGCCTTTCTCGCTTCATCATACATGGTATCCATAAAAAGTTTATTGAATTCTCGATGTTCATCTGGATGAATTCCAGCTTCCCATTCAAAATAAGAAGTTAGATCAAGTCTCTTAACTTCTTTGCTTTCATTTATTATAGTTATATCAATTATCTCTATAGGTTGATTAGGAACAACAAAAACTTTCATCACGGTACTTATACCTTGATGTTTATATTTAAACACAGAATAACCAATTCCATGTCTTACTTCAAAATCTTCATAACTAGCTTTAACAGGCATATAAGTTAAAGACCAAAAATCATTATTATCTAGATTTCGTAAATAGAAATATTTACCCCAATTATCTTTAATAATGTCCTGATATAACCTCGTTATTCGGTTTTGAGCAGCATTACCACGCCAGGAACATCCACCCCCAGTTTGAGAGATCATCAAAGAATAATCACCATTAGAAATAACGTTTATCCAAGGCCTAGGTGTTAAAGGAGTTTTGATGACATAAGTCTGTCCGTTATCAGAAAAATATCCGTATTTATTTTCTAACATGTGTACCCCCAAATTTATAGAAACGTTTCGATAGATTTTATAATTAAATTATATCATATGCCTAATACATATGCAAGCGTTTACATCAAAATATCTAAATTTATAACTAACTATTTAAAAAGAGTTAGCTTTTCAATATGAATCTCTTATCTTAAGTTCGCCTTGTTCTTTTTTGACAAGTATTTTTTCTTTTGTCAAAAGTGATAACATGGTTTTAGCTACTTTTCTTCCCCATTCAAACCTATTTATTCGGACCGAAGATAACTTCGGGATGAAATAACTTGCTAATTCGATGTCATCAAACCCGGATACACCTATATCTTTTGGTATTTCATATCCCCAAGCTTGTAAAACTTCCATAATACCAATCGCCATTTCATCATTAGCACAAACAATCATTTCTGGCAACTGATTACTCTTAATGAGCTCTTCGGCAATTATTGTTCCTGAAATTTTTGTAAAATTACCGACATATTCAGCAAATATCTCTAAATTTCGATTTTCTAAAGCATCCTTAAAACCTTTAAAGCGGTATTCATTGTCATGAGTTTTTTTGACGCCATGACAAAAAGCTATTTTACGATATCCTTTGTTAATAACATCTTCAGTTAAACGATACATTGCATCATAATTATCAATTGTCATATCGACTAAATCAGTGTTATCAAGTTTTCTATCTAGAATAATAATTGGTTTCAGAATCTTAGATATTTGTTTAAGAGTTTGATTCGAAATATTAATATCGGAAATAATAGTTCCGTCAGCCATTCGCTCTTTTAACAAGTTATCAGTTGAAGAACCGGTTGAGACAATCATCGTGTAGCTATGTTTAGTAAGTTCATGATGAATTCCATCCAGCAACTCATGATAAACAGGACCGCCAAAATCAGATATTGCCACTAAGACGGTTCTAGTGTTCTTCTTTTTAAGATTTCTCGCGGCTGCCGAAGGTAAATAACCGATATCATCAGCTATCTTTTTAATTCTCAAAGCCGTTACTTCAGGAATTCTCTTATCATCATTTAAAGCATAAGAAACAGTTGAGATTGAACAACCAGCAATTTTTGCTACATCTTTAATATTAGCCAATTTCGTTACCTCGCTTTAAATTTTAATTTTTTTATCGCTTTTAATATATAAGGATGTGACATATATAATTTATACACTGTTCCATGCAAATAATTATCAATCATTACCCCAGTAATCCCTTTATTGATTCCAACATATTCTTTAGCAATCCACAATTTATCATCAACAAATGTTAAACCATCATAAAAACCATAAGGACCAAAAGATTCAGGATAATCATTAATTAAATGTTGAGCTACAAAAGTTGATTCTTCACCAACAAAAGGTATTGAACCTAAAGCACCTGATGGTGGTAAAACGCCATATAAGTGGTTTTCATCAGTATTTAAATCATGCGGTTCTACAACTTGATTTCTATAACCAACAGGAGTTATACAAGCAGTTAGCCCCCAAGCGTTCTCGCCTAGTATTGGATATTTTTTCTTTATATCTAAACAATATGCTTTGTTTGCCTCTGTCGCAATCACTGAATTTTTAAACCAATCAAAACCATTAGAATCTAAATACTTTTTAAAATCAAACCAAGCATGAGAATATTGATAAATGAATAAAGCGTTTGTTGGGCAATAGATGTATTCGTATGCACGATATTTTCCAATATTTCTTTCAAAACCATTATATAGTTTCAAAGCAGTTTCTTGATCGACATCATCTTTTCCGGCTGCTAAAAAATACATCGACAATTGTTCAGCGTACATGTGCCAATGATAGATCCAAGGATCTTGATTCTTACCTCGATAATCACCATCTAAATGAGGATTATATGCCATTCTAAATACAAGTTTGTTCTTATATTCCATAATGAAAGGTTTAAAATCAACTCTTTCAATTAATCGAATAAATTTTTCATGAAGTTCTTCATCACTAAAATAAGCGTCACAGACAATTGCTCCATTTAAAAATAGTACAGTATCAATTGTTGAATATTCACTTTTCTTATATGGAGTGCCATCTTCTAAGTTACAGTAATGAACATAAAAGCCGTGAATATGGCTGATATGATTCAAGAAAGTATCAAAAGTCCCATTAACAATCTTTAACGCTTCTTCTTTTGTAAGATAACCATTTTCAACCCCAATAACATACATTGTTAAGCCGAAGCCTACTGCAGCTATTGAAGCTCTGTTAGGCGTTTTAGTATCATCGCTGATTAAACCGAACCCAGTTGATCCTGTCTTTAAATTAGCTTGATGAAAAAAGTATAAAAAACTATGATACAACTCTCTATTTAATATATCACTATTCATAATTACCACCTAAATCAATGTTAAAATCTTTACTCAAACAATTATCGCTTGATCCACCAACAAAAACTGCCATTTTGCCACTTTCAAGACAAAGGTTTCCTTCACTATCATAATAACTTAAATCATCAATATTCAGTTCAAATTCCATTACTTTCTTTGTCTTACCAAATAAGTAAACTTTCTTAAATTTCTTTAGTTCTTTTACCGGTCTAACGATATCAGCTACGTAATCTCTAATATAAAGCTGCACTACTTCATTACCTGAAAAATCACTTTCATTAACTATAGTAATTTTTATTTTAAGAGTTTCATTTTCTTTTATTGAATCATTGGATAACTCAAGATTACTATATTTAAATTTAGCATAACTTAAGCCATAACCAAAGGGATAAAGCGGTTCATTTACAACATCTAAATATTTAGATGTGTAGATATTATGATCATTTCCTCTTGTCGGTCTACCGGTATTAAGATGATTGTAATAAACTGGGATTTGCCCAACATTCATCGGAAAACTCATCGGTAATTTTCCTGAAGGACTTACTAAACCAAATAACAAGTCTTTAATCGCTTCAGAAGATGAACTTCCCAAGAACCAACACATCATCATCGCATCAGCTGATTTAAATTCAGATAGCAATAAAGGTCTACCACCGAAAACTAAGACAACAGTTTTCTTAGCAATTCTTTTGATTTCTTTGAAAAAATCATCTTGATTATCCGGTAAATGAATATCGCTTCTTGAGTGTGCTTCACCACTTAATGATGCATCTTCACCAAGAGCCATAATACATACATCAGCGGAATTAATAATGTCAAGTTCTTCTTTCGTATACTCAGCAATCTTATGTCTATTTGAAACAAAAACTAAATTATCCGCTAAAACATCTTTTAAAGAAGAATGAATATCACTTCTGCCATGCCAAGACCAAGGACCAATGACCGCTTTAGAAGTTGCATACGGACCAACAAGCGCAATCTTTACATTTGGTTTTAGAGGTAACACACCATTATTTTCTAATAAAACTGTACTTTCTAAAGCCGCATTTTTAGCTAGCTCTAGATGTTGTTTACTATGAATCAATTCTTTTTCTTTTTTAATATCAGCTCCACTATAAGGATTATCAAAAATTCCCAGTTTTACTTTTAAAGTAATAATCTTTAAAACTATTTTGTCAATTTCTTTTTCAGAAACTAATTTCTCATTAATTAAACCTTCTAAATAATTCATATAAACTGATGATGACATTTCAATATCAAGCCCAGCTTTTATTCCTTTTAAAGCTGCTTCTTTTTGATTAAAAGCCGCCCCGTGTTCAATCACTTGATTTAAAGCATCATAATCAGCTATTGTGATCGCTTCACTTTTCCATTTATCTCTTAAAACAGTTTTTAATAAAAAAGGATTAATGGTTGCTGGTACACCATCAAGTGTATTAAATGAAGTCATTACCAAATCAGCTCCAGCATCTAATGCTTTTTTATACGCCGGCAAATAATCTCTAAAAAGCGATAGTCTCGATAAATCGACAGTATTATAATCTCTACCGCCTTCACTAGCGCCATACCCTGCAAAATGCTTGATACAAGCAGCAACTGAACCTTCACCATATTTACCGTTGTTAGTGTATCCTAAAACAAAAGCTTTAGCCATTTCCCCGGTTAAGTAGACATCTTCCCCAAAACCTTCAACTACTCTGCCCCATCTTGGATCTCTTGTCAAATCACACATCGGAGAAAACACGACATGAATCCCGGCTGTAAAGGTTTCTTTAGCTGATACTCTAGCAGCTAAAAAAGCGACATCAGGATTGAATGATGAGGCTAAAGCAATTGGAACGGGAAAAATCGTTTTATATCCATGAATTACATCAGCCATAAACAATAAAGGCACATTATGTGTCGTATTATTTAAATATTGTTTCTGCAATTCAATCATCTCGTCTGGTCCGCCAATACCTAGAATACTGCCGGCAGTATATACTTGTTCTTCAACGAGATCAAGATAACGCAAAGTCCCAGAAACTTCGATTTTCGTCTTACCTAAAAAGAAATTAGGAGGCAATTGTGTCATTTGCCCAATTTTTTCTTTAAGAGTCATATTATTCAATATCTCTTTAGCTTTTTCTATCATTGTATTCATCAATTTCCCTCGCTTAATTGAAACGTTTCGCTTTTTAATATTTTAACCTAAATAATTATAAATTTCAATATGAAATACATATAAACAAGCAAATCAAAATACTTAGCCAGTAATAAGTTACTTTTGCATATTTTTTACTCTTAAATAATCTTAATTTATTGGTTTTTTTTTATCCTTCTATGATATACTAAAAAAGGTGATTTATTTATGAAAAACAAGAAACTGCTACTATCATTCTTATTATTGACAATTATCTATCTAGCCTTTATTGCTTTAGGTTTACCTGATGCTTTACTTGGTTCTGCTTGGAATCTTGTTAGAGACGATTTTTCCGTTTCTTTAGGCACTTTAGGTTTTATGACATTGATTATTTACATAATGTCTATTATCTCTACATATAACGCTCCTAGATTATTAAGATTATTCCAAACAAAATGGATTACTTTTGTTTCGATTACTTTTACCGGTGTTGCTTTAATAGTTATGAGTCAAGTAAATGCTTTTTATCAAATGCTCTTCTTTGCAATTCCCCTAGGAATCGGTGCAGGAGCGATTGATGTTTCTTTAAATCATTATCTAGCGAAAAACTATAAAGCCTCACACATGAATTACCTGCATTCCTTCTATGGTATCGGTGTAACCTTAGGTCCTTCAATCATGGCCTATACCTTAAACCAAAACTCTTGGCGTTTAGGTTACATTATCGTCGGTTGCATTCTTGTCTTTATCGCCCTATTAGTCTTAATTTCATTTAAACTCTGGCGCAAAGAAACTACTGAAGAAAAAGAGCATCATGAACATATTAAATTAAAAGATGCCTTAAAAATCAAAAAAGCCACAAATTCAATGTTAATCTTTTTATTCTATGTTCATATTGAATCATTGCTTGGCGTTTGGATTGCTTCTTACATCTATATTGAAAAGAGCGTTACTTATGCAATAGCCGCCCTATTCACGACAACTTACTACTTAGGACTGACATTAGGAAGAATTCTTTCCGGCATCTTCTCTAATAAAATATCTTCTTCTAGTTTAATAATAATCGGTTTATCAATGATGGTTTTAGGAGCCTTGCTGCTAACAATCAAATTTAACTATACACCAATCTATTTTATTATCGTCGGTATCTTAGGCATCGGTTCTGGACCAATCTTCCCTAACATGATGTTTATAAACAGTTCGAAATTCCATCATAAACATTTATCTAAAGTCATTTCCTTACAAATGGTTATCGGTTATATGGGTTTTGGTATTTTAACGCCTCTAGCCGGTCTATTGTTCGATAAAATCTCTATCTCCATCTATCCATTTATTTTATTGTTTTCACTAACAATTTTAAGCATGTTAGTTTATCATTACTTAAAACAAAAAAAAGAAACCATAAGTTTATAATTATCATTCCCTGCTTTTTTTAAAAAAAGCCGGGATTTTTTATTGCTTTTAGGATTAAAGATAGAATAAACAGTGATATAATAAAAGATGTTGGAGGGATAAATTATGAAAAAAATAGGGTTAATAGGGTTAGGAAGAATGGGCTATAATTTAGCCTTAAATATGGTAGATAATAATGTTGAAGTTTTGGCATATGATAAATTTGTTAGTGAAGAAGTAAAGAATAATAAAGACATATCAATCTTTAATTCAATTAAAGAATTGATTCATCAACTACCGAAACCAGCAACCATCTGGTTGATGGTACCGGCAGGAGAAATTACCGATAATGTTATTGAAGAAGTATCTAGTTACTTATCACCAAACGATATTTTAATTGACGGTGGTAATTCCAACTATAATGATACGATAAAACGTTACCAAATCTTAAAAGAAAAGCAAATTAACTTCGTTGATTGCGGTACCAGCGGTGGCACTGACGGCGCTAGATACGGTGCTTCTTTAATGGTCGGTGGTGACGAGAAAATCGTTAAACAAATCGAATGGTTATTCGAAGCTCTAGCTACTAAAAACGGTTATGCTTACATTGGTGAATCAGGAAGCGGTCACTTTGTTAAAATGGTTCATAACGGCATTGAATACGGGATGATGCAAGCAATCGGCGAAGGCTTTGATTTATTAGAAAAAAGCGAATTCAAACTTAACTATCAAGATATCTCCAGAGTTTGGGCTAATGGTTCAATAATTCAAGGGCTTTTAATGGATACAGCTCATCAAGCTTTAATGAAAGACAAAAGACTTGATCAAATCCTTGGCAGAGTCGACGACTCTGGCGAAGGACAATGGACAATTGAAGCTGCTTTTAAATACAAAGCTTCTATTCCAGTCATCGCTCAAGCCTTATTCGCCCGTTATAAATCACGAGACGATGATCATTTCGCAGAAAAGATTGTCGCCGCAATGAGAAATGAATTTGGCGGCCATAAGGTGTATAAAAAACAATGAGAAAGATTCTAACAATCTTTGGCTCTACCGGTAACTTAATGTACAAAAAGCTTTTCCCTGCTTTAGATGCTTTAATCAAGAAGAATTACCTGGATAAAGATACAAAGATTTATTTAATAGCTAGAAAAGACTGTACTTTGGACGATTACATTGAAGAAGCAAAAAACGAAATCCAAATCACAGTCAATTGGGATAAATTAATTCCTTATCTCACTTATATCAAAATGGATATCAATAATATTGAAGATTATAAATTACTTAATGAAACTATTAACAATAACGAGGGTCAACTAGATAAAATGTTTTATTTAGCTGTACCACCTAATCTCTTCCCTATAATTGCTAAAGGCATAGCTGAGTCAGGATTGATAAAAAAAGGTGATGAATTCGCTAGAATTGTCTTTGAAAAACCTTTCGGCGAAGATTTAAAAACTGCCAAATCCATTAACACCGAACTATGGAATTATTTTGAAGAAAAACAGATTTACAGAATTGATCATTACTTAGGTAAAGAAATGATTCAAAATATTTTAATCGTGAGATTTGCTAATATCGTCTTTGAACAAGCTTGGAATAATAAAACCGTTGAAAGCATCGTAATTATTGCAAAAGAAACTGAAGGTGTTTTAAAGCGCGGAAATTACTATGATAAAGTCGGCGCTTTAAAAGACATGGTTCAAAGCCATTTAATGCAAATGGTATCTTTAATCACTATGGAAAAACCTAAGACATTTAACTCTGATGATATTAAAGATGAAAAAGTAAAAGTTATCAAAAACCTTAAAATCAATAATGACGATATTATCTTAGGGCAATATAAAGGTTACAAAGATGCCATTAAAATATATGAAGATTCAACAACTGAAACCTTTGTCTATGCAAAAGCCTGCATCGACAATGAAAGATGGAGTGGTGTACCAATTCATCTTCTCACTGGTAAAAGTCTCGATGAAAAAAAGTCTGAAATCATCATTAACTTTAAAAACGAAGATTTAAACTTTTCAAAAAGCCCTAATAATAAGCTGATAATTAGAGTAGCTCCTGAAGAAGGCGTTAATTTTATCTTCAATGTTAAAGAAGCCGGACTCAGTGAAAGAGTCGTTGCGGCTAATCTTGATTATTGCCATAAATGCAATTACTTAGGCAATACCCCAGAAGCTTATGAGAAGTTATTATTAGATCTTATAAATAAGCAAAACAGTTTATTTACTAGATGGGACGAAATCGAAACCTCTTGGCAAATCATCGATGAAGTTAAAAAAGGAAAACATGAACTATTTATATATGATAATTATCAAATTTTAAAAGAAAAAATAATAAAAAGAAATGGGGCTTTAAAAAATGATTTATGATATCTCTGTGGCTATTACTCCAGAAATGACAGTATACAAAAATATAGAAGAAAAAAAGCCGAAAATCAAACAAGTAAACTTCTTTGAAAAACAAGGTCATTATGAAAGTGAAATTACCTTTAATATGCATACTGGTACTCATATCGATTATCCTTTGCATATGATAGAGATTGGAACAAACTCAAACACAGAAAACTTAGATGTTTTAACTGGAAAAGCAAAAGTATTTGATCTAACCCATGTTAAAGATCAAATTGATATTTCTGATATTGCTAACTTAGACATAAATAAGAATGATTTTCTTATTTTTAAAACCAGAAATAGCTTTAGGGAAGATTTTGATGAGGGGTTTG
>DDWA01000018.1 GCA_002345425.1 Caryophanales bacterium UBA2298
AGCTGATTTAACATTTGACAGCAAAAATTTTTATGATTTTGTTCACAAATCATTCTCTCAAAGAAGAAAAACATTAGTTAATAACCTAAATGATAATTATCCAGATTTTTCAAAAGAGTTTTTCAAGAATTTACTTGAAAGAAATGATATAATTGATACAATTAGAGGAGAAGCTCTTACCCTAGAAGAGTTTAAACAAATATATATTGATTTTAAAAAGGAGAGAAATTAATGTATCTAAAAAATTCAGATAATGAACTTTTTCAAGTCATTCAAAAAGAATTACATCGTCAACAGTCACATATTGAATTAATTGCATCAGAAAATTTTGTATCATTAGGAGTTTTAGAAGCAGATGGAAGCGTACTTACTAACAAATACGCCGAAGGTTATCCTGGAAAAAGATATTATGGCGGATGTGAAGCTGTTGATATGGCCGAAGATTTAGCAAGGGAAAGAGTTAAACAACTTTTCGGAGTAAAATATGCTAATGTACAACCCCATTCCGGTTCTACAGCTAATATGGGGGCTTATCGTGCAATCTTAAACCCAGGAGACAAAGTTTTAGGTATGGCTTTAGATCAAGGTGGGCATTTAACTCATGGACACCCTTTAAGTTTCAGCGGAATAGATTATGAGTTTCATCCATATTTTGTCAATAAAATTACTGAAACAATTGACTATGACGACTTAGAAAAACAAGCTTTAGAAATAAAACCAAAATTAATTGTTGCTGGGGCAAGTGCTTATCCAAGAATATTAGATTTTAAAAGGTTCAGAGAAATTTGTGATAAAGTCGGCGCAATGTTAATGGTTGATATGGCGCATATAGCTGGGTTAGTAGCTGCTAAATTGCATCCTAATCCATGTGATTACGCTGATATTGTAACCTCTACGACTCATAAAACATTAAGAGGACCAAGAGGCGGAATTATTCTAACAAATAATGAAGAGATTGCTAAAAATGTAGATAGGGTTATATTTCCTGGGATTCAAGGCGGACCTTTAATGCATATTATCGCCGCAAAAGCAGTCGCTTTTAAAGAAGCTCTCACTGAAGATTTTATTGAGTACCAAAAACAAGTGGTTAAGAACGCAAAAGTTTTCGCTGAAGAATTTATGAAATTAGGCTATCACGTAGTAAGCAACGGCACTGACAATCATTTGTTGTTATTAGATGTTTTATCTAAAGCAAATATGTCTGGGAAAAAAGCCGAGAATTTACTTGATGCTGCGAATATTACTTGCAATAAAAATACTATACCTTATGACACTAAGAAACCTTTTATAACAAGTGGAATCAGGTTGGGTACACCAGCGATGACATCAAGAGGATTTAAAGAAGAGGATTTTATAGAGGTAGCTGTTTTAGTTGACATGATTTTAATGAGTCCAGAAGATGAAAACGTCTTGGATGAAGTTAAAAAGAGAGTAAAAAAATTGACCGATAAATATCCATTACCATATTAAAAAAAGTTTGCGATTTTTTTCGCAAACTTTTTATTCTTTTAAAATTGTTTTTAACTCATCAGTGCCAAATGTATACTTGGTTTTGCAAAACTCACAAACAATTTCAATTGGTTCATTTTCTTTTATTAAAGATTCTAAATCGTTTTTATCTAAAGTGGCAAGACCATTAAAGAATCTGTCTTTTGAACAATCACACTCAAATCTAAGTGGCATTTCTTCAACAAATTCATGACTACCATCAGTAATCAAGTTTATGATGTCCTCTGGTTTATACTTATTTTTTATTAATTCAGATATTGGTTTCATAGAAGTGATTTTTCTTTCTATTTTGGCGATTGTTTCCTCTTTTACACCAGGCATTGCTTGGAGAATAAAACCTCCACTTGCAAAAACCTCGTTTTTATCATTTACTAAAACACCCAGACCTACCGATGAAGGAATCTGTTCGCTTTTTGCAAAATAGTAAGTAATATCGTCTGCGATTTCTCCCGTTTGTATTTCAGATGATGAAGTGAAAACATCTCTTACTTTTAAGTCTTTAGTAACATGGATAAATCCATTATTTCCTACAACCATACCCACGGCTAATTTATCTTTTTTTGAGATATGGACATGAGGATTTTCAACTAACCCCTTAACGACTCCATTTGCATTAACGCTTGCGATAATTTTTCCTATCGGACCGCCACCATCAACTCTAATAGTTAAAATTTGGTCACCTTTATACATAGCTCCCATGATTAGAGATACTGTTAAAACTCTTCCAAATGCTGCACTTGCAGCTGGATAAGTATCGTGTATTTTTCGGGCTTCTTCCACTAGATTAGTTGTAGTCGCCGCATAAATTCTTACTGTTCCATCAAAAGCATATGCTTTAACTAGATAATCATTCATTTAAATCACCTTCCTGCAATGTATTATATCATAATAAATTTAAAAATCTAATATTTTGCAATTCACTCTTTTTAAGATATAATTGTTATGTTGAAGGTGATTATATGAAATTAAAAATTAAAGATTTAGAGTTAAATAATAACGTATTTGTTGCACCTATGGCTGGAGTAACAGATTTATCATATAGATTAATTTTAAAGGAATTTGGGGCTGGGTTAATATACACAGAAATGATTTCTGATAAAGGGTTGCTATACGAAAATAAGAAAACCCATGATATGATAGAAATTTTTGATTATGAAAGACCGATTGCATTACAAATATTTGGAAATGAAGTAAAATCAATGGTAAAAGCTGCTAAATTAATCGATAAAAAATCGAATTGCGATATTATTGATATTAATATGGGGTGTCCTGTTCCCAAAGTAACAAAATCAGGTAGCGGTTCTAAATTAATGACTACTCCTGAGTTGGCTTTTGAAATAGTTAATTCAATTGTAAAAGTAGTTAAGAAGCCTGTTTCTGTAAAAATCAGGAGTGGGTGGGATCATAATAGTATTAATGCAATTGAGTTCGCGAAGCTAATGGAACAAGCTGGCGCAAGTATGATTGCGGTTCACGGAAGGACCAAAACAGATATGTATACCGGTAAAGTCGATTTAGATATTATTAAAAAAGTTAAAGAGGCTGTTAGGATTCCAGTTATAGGAAATGGTGACATAAAAAAACCAGAAGACGCTAAATATATGATGGAATATACTGGTTGTGATGGTGTTATGATTGGTAGAGGTTTATTAGGAAATCCTTGGCTAATAAAACAAACAATAGACTATCTAAATTTGGGTGAATATGAACAAGATATAAAACTCGAAACAAAGAAAGAGTATCTATTAAAACATTTGGAACACTTGATCGAATATAAAGGTGAGCATCTAGCTACTCTTGAGATGAGAACCCATGGAGCTTGGTACTTAAAAGGCATGCCAGGGGCATCTAAAATTAAAACACAAATTGTTAATGCAAAAAGCGTACAAGAAATTAAAAATATAATTGAAGACTATTTTAACAGTCTAAATTAAAAATCATCTCGTTTGAGATGATTTTTTAATTAAGATATTTTTTGTACTTATGATAATAATAATCGCTAATTTCAGCTTTCACATGTATTCCATCTTCTAAATAACGAGTTTCGATGATTTTAGAATTTTCTTTTAAGTCAGAAAAAATATCACTATTTTTAAAAGGAATTATCATGTTTACAGGAAAACTCTTATAAAGTTCTTTACTGATGAGTAAAATTAGTTTATCAATGCTAATGTCATCTTTAGCAGAAACAAAGATAGAATTCTCTCTTGTAATGATGGGCAAGTTATTTAATAAATCAATCTTATTGAAGACATAGATTATCGGAATATCTTTAATACCAATTTCAGATAATACATTTTCAACCGCTTGAATTTGGTGCTCATAGTTTGGGTTTGCGGTATCAATGATATGCAGTATTAATGATGCCTCCTTAATTTCTTCTAAAGTAGATTTGAAAGCTTCCACCAAGTCGTGAGGTAATTTTCTAATAAACCCTACTGTATCGGTTAATAAAAAATTATTATTGTTTTCTAAATCGATTAGCCTTGTTTTAGTTTCTAATGTAGCAAACAACATATCTTTAGCAAAAGTAGGAGTTTTTTCAGGGTGGGTTGTGTGGTTGATTATTGCATTCATAATCGATGATTTACCTGAATTTGTATAACCGGCTAGAGCGACAGTTTTTACTAAACTAGTAAGCCTTTTTTCTCTTTGGGTTCTTCTAATTTGGACAAGATCTTTTAAATCCTTTTTTAATTTTGTTATTTTTCCTCTCAACAAACGTCGATCTAATTCTAGTTGTTGCTCTCCTGGGCCTTTTGAACCTGTACCTGATTTTTGTCTTGATAATGATTTGTACATACCAACAACTCTAGGAAGCATATATTCTGATTGAGCTAATTCCACCTGAAGCATCGCTTCTTTTGTTTTAGCCCTTCTTGCAAAAATATCAAGTATTAAAACGGTTCTATCGATAACTTTTATTTCTAATTTTTCCTCTAAATTTCTAATATGACTAGGGCTTAACTCATCATTAAAAATCACGACATTGGCATCGTGTAAATCAATGAGACTCTTTAATTCATCAACTTTTCCTTTTCCAATAAAGAAATTTGCTGTTGGTGCTTCCTTCTTTTGGATCATCGTGTCTAAAACTTCAACATTGCAAGCAATTGCTAAATTGCTAAGTTCTTCCATAGTCTCATCAAAGAATTCATCATTACCCAAATCTAATCCTACTAAAATTGCTTTTTCCATAATGCACCTCATAGATATTATATAGAACATTCATATCATTTGCAATGAAACTCTAAATAATTACTATATTATCATCTTAAATTATGTTATAATATTTTATCAATATATTTTTGAATGTAGGAGTAAAAATGGCGACTTTAAGACGGAAAATATTACATTTACAAGAACTATTTACAAATTATTTTTCATCTTGTTTTTTAAGCAGAAGAAAAACGTTTAAGTTGATTGCTTTATTTATTTTTTCAGCATTGTTTATAATTCAAGTGGGAATAATTCTAATTAATAATAGTTTTTACACCAATTTTTCTGATGATATACTTCAGTATTATACAATTATGGTTGATTTTATTGCTTCGATAAAGGAAGGAACTTTATCTTTTTTTAACTTGAATAATTATTTCGGAGCTTCGTTTTTCTCTGATATTTATTATATACCTTTAGATATTTTCACCTTTATTACTTTTGGTTTGAGTTATATAATGCCAACAGAAATTGCATATTCCATAACTGAATTATTGAAAATATTCATGGGAGTTATGGCTCTGGCATATTATTTTCACCTAAAAGGTATGAAGAATCGAACAATTTTCTGGATGAGTATATTTTATTTTGTTAGCGGTGGGATGGTCAGTTTTATGGCGTTCCCAGTTTTCTTATCTATAATATTTTATATGCCATTATCATTAATAGTTATTCACTATTTCTTTAATAAGAAGAGATGGATGGTTCCTGTTTTCGCGCTTTTAATTGTTTTTTATGATTTTTATTTGGCATATATGTTACTCGTTTTTTTATCCTTTGCATTTATCATTGAGTATTTTAAAAGAGAAGGATTTAGATTTCTCACTTTTTTGAAAGATGGAATAATTTTCTTTTTTCTTCTGATTTTAGGAGTGATGATGGCTGCAGTGATACTTTTACCATCTATTACTTTTATTCTTGAAGAAACTTATCGTTCCCAAGCTACATTTAACGCTTGGATAGTAAATATTGGTTCTTATGAACTGAAGTTATTTCAACCAGAGATATACATTAGATATTTAGCTAAAATTGTCGCGGAACAAAAACCAATTGGTTTTTACGGTTTTGAAGACGATTATGGATTAGAACATATTTCTTTGTACATAACAATAATCGGTTTTGTATATATGTGTAATATATTCTTTATGAAAGATCGTGTTAGTCGAGTTTATAAGATTGCTTTTTTAATAGCTTTGATTTTCATGATTTTTCCAATATTTTCTTATGTATTTTCAGGAACGTTGGATAAACCTTACACTAGATGGATCAATTTACTACCGATGATTCAAGTAATGGCTTTAGCGCACGTTTTTGATCAATACGGGTTTGAAAAAGTTAAAATGAAACATATGACAATTACAATATCTCTTTTACTTTTATTAGTAGGATTCTTGCTATATTTCTATATCACTAAGTTGAGTATAGATGTCAGGTACGCAGGAAGAGATACCTTAACCGCTGATGCTGTATTGATTGGTGTTTCCGCTATTTATTTAATAATTTTATTGATTTTTGGTTGGCTGAAGAAGTTTACAGTTATTAAGTGGTTTATATGGATTGAAGTAATAATCGCAATAGGATATGTTTATTCTGGACCTTTTTCGATTAGAAATAAGATTGATACTTTTGAAACAATGCATAACATAAACGATTTTCTAGAAGAAAATCTAGAAAAGGATGAGTTTTACAGAGTTTATGTTGACTTGAGCAGGTTCGACGTTGAAAAAACTAACTTCAACAGAATGACAGTTTTTGCTACAAATACACATATATTCCATTCTTGGACTGATGCTGAAACAAATGCAATTAGTAAAATGTTATTTAATAGCAATGAATACCAATCTAAACAAAAAATGGATTATTTTGGCTATTATATAAATCTTTTTTTAGGATATAAATACGTTCTTGTTAATAGTGAAGATAACTTTGTTTTTGATGACAAATATTTTACTTTTATAGCATCTGAGGATATTTTTAGTTTATATGAAATTAATTATTCTTCAAGTTTTAGAGTTTTTGATTCTTATTTTAATGATACTGATGGTGATGGTGTTTATGGCAATAGTTTAAGTGATTTAAACTCAGCTTTGATAAGGCAAAAAGCATTTTTGATGGCCGTAA
Source organism: Caryophanales bacterium UBA2298 (assembly GCA_002345425.1). GTDB lineage: Bacteria > Bacillota_I > Bacilli_A > Izemoplasmatales > Hujiaoplasmataceae > UBA2289. The sequence goes on from DDWA01000018.1 coordinate 6,850, forward strand.
TTATTGACACAGACAAAGATTATGATATGTCGCAATATGATCTTGATTATTTAGACAATCCTGATAATAGAACTTCAACTTCTTTATCACCGTATAAAAAGATTTATTCTATTACAACAGAGACTACGACAGGGATATATGATGATATTCAAAGAACTTTCTATGTTTATGACGAAGAAACTTTGGATGTAAACTTTACTGCTGGAGCTATGTACTTAAAGCTTGACGATCCGCTTGTAAAAATAGAGGATTTGGGAGAAGTGTACATGGAGTTTAGTGACGGCACTAAACAAATTTGTCAAATATATAATTTAGGAATAGATGAGACCGAAACCAACGCTCCATACAATGTAAAATGTGAATTTTGGAAAAGGCCGGTAAAAATATATTTAGAAGATACAGAAACTTTAAATTCCGGTCCAGTTTTCAAAATGAGAACTGAAAGAGCCATTGATTTTGCGGCTTATCTAGAATACGATTTGTCAAATATTAATCTTCCGGGTGAAGAGGGTATGATCTTGTTTGATATGACAATCGACAAAGGCTTTGATAAATTATTTGTAGTTGATGAAAGCGGTAATGTTTTTGAATGTTTAGATGGATATTATTACTATAATAGTAAACCTGATAAAATATATATTTTTAAAACCAATAGCATGTATAACTATTATGACCTATATAATTTGCGTTTGCGATATTTTGTCGAAGACAATATTGATATTGACAATATATTGAATCAAGACAATGTTCAAAATAAGTCTTTACAAATTAAAAATGGGAAAATTAACTTAAGTTATGATAATGTTAATCTAAGTGATAGTGATCAAGTTATTGTTATACCAATTGCATATTCAGATGATTGGAAATTCACATCAAGCGAAACTTATGATACAATTAGTGTAAGTGGTGGTTTTTTAGGAATTATTGTTCCTAAGGGTACTATGAGCGTTGATATTAATATGGAATTTGTTCCTAAATATTTGGATTTAGGTTTCTATATCAGTTTAGGCGCTACTTCTATTTACGCTTTAATATTCTTGGTACCGATATTGGTCAGAAAGAAAAAACGAGGATGATAACTATGAAAAAAGCTAGATTAATCGTTCCGGCATTTAATGAAGAGGAAAATGTTGATCTATTTTATGATGAAGCTATAAAATATTTGAATTATGATGATATTGAATTTGATATCTTATTTATTAATGATGGTTCAAAAGATAATACTTTAGCGGAAATTATAAAATTAAGTAAAAAGGATAAATCTGTAAAATACATTTCTTTATCAAGAAATTTTGGCAAAGAAGCTGCTATGCATGCCGGGTTAGAAAGTTCTAAAGACAAAGATTTTATTATAATCATTGACTGTGATCTTCAGCAACCTCCAGAGTTGATAACCCAAATGATTGAATATTATCGTGAAGGATATAAGATTGTTTATACGAAGAGCAAATCCCGAAAAGGTGAACCTAAACTAAGAACATTTTTTGCGAATTTATTCTATAAAATATATAATGCTTATACAGAAAGACCTTTGGCTAATGGGGCTAAAGATTATCAACTTATGGATAAAATTGTGGTTGATGCCTTCCTTAAAATCAAAGATAATCACCGTTTTATAAAAGGAATATTTTCATGGGTTGGTTATCCTAGAAAATGTATAGAATATGATTTCATTCCTAGAAAGCACGGAAAGAGTTCTTGGAGTTTTAGATCGTTAGTTAAATATGCTTTCAATGGTATGAATCAATTTTCAACAATTCTGTTGGTTTTACCAGTTTTATTCTTTTTCTTAGGAATAGGACTATTAGCTTTAGATTTGGTTTTATATTTCACCAATATTATCGATTTAACTAGTTTAGTGCTTGGATTACATATGACTTTAATTGTTTTAGTTATGAGCATATTTGCTTACGTAGTAATCTATTTGCTTTATTCAAATCGTAAACAAGTTATGAATCGTCCCGTTTACTTGGTAGAAGAGACTTCGGAGGACATACAGATTGACTAAATTTTGGAATTTTATTAAAGACAATTTTTTAACAAAAAAGTTTTTAACATTTGGGATAATTGGTGTTTTAAACACTTTGATTCATTTATTGGTTTACACTTCAATTTATAATGAAAATACTGATAAATTTATTTCAGGAGCTTTTTTTTCAAACGCGATTGCCTTTGTTGTAGCATCTGTTTTTTCTTATTTTGCTAATGCATATTTTACATTTAAACCAAAGAATAAATCAACAATGCAGTTTTCAATAGTTATTTTGGTATTTTTATCTAGATTGCTAATAAGCAGTTCTTTAGCTGAACTCTTTGATTATATTGTTATTAATTGGATAGGCATAGATTATTCTATTTATCCGATCGCTAAATCAATCGCACCATTCTTTGCCTCAGCTCTTTTGATACCGATAGCATATTTTGCACTTGATATGGTATTTAAAAAGACTGATATTTCAAAATAGTATTTATTAAAGTTTCCAATTGTTTTATAATCTATATGTAGGAGTAATATTATATGGGTAATTTTAGTTTATTAATTGTAATTACATATCTATATGCCGTTTTTGTTTTGTTATTGGAAACCAAGGTAACTTTTATAAAAGCTGGTATATCAAAAATCATTTTTTTAATATTGTCTGGATTAAGTTTGTATTATTTAATTACTGAAAAGACATTAGAATTAGATTTATGGTTAAAAATTTTAATATATTTGCCAGTTATCTACCTATTAATTATGACTTTTACAGAAGATATGGCAGTTTTATTTAAAAAAACTGGCATTAAATCTTCCCATGATAAGGCTTTGGGTGTCAACAATGATTTAGCAGATCACTTATATCAAGCTGTTGAGTATTTATCTAGAAACCGAATAGGAGCGTTAATAACAGTTGAAAGGAACATCGATTTATCAAAAATCATTAATAAAGCTTTAATGCTTAATGCCGACGTATCAAAAGAATTATTGACATCTATTTTTATTCCTAATACACCACTTCATGACGGAGCTGTTATTATTAGAGGAAATAAAATTCTATGTGCCAAGGCTTATTATCCTTCTTCTAAAAGAACCGATTTACCAATGCATTTAGGTACAAGACATAGAGCGGCGATTGGAATCAGTGAACAAAGTGATGCGTTTACAATAATAGTTTCTGAAGAAACTGGTAATGTAAGTATAACGGTAAACAAAGAGATTGAGTACAATATTAGCCGTGAAACGCTAAATCTTTATTTTGAAAAATTTTTAAAAATTAATTAAGGCGCTTTCAGCGCTTTATTTTTTTCGCACAATAGAAATATCAATTGCTTTGTGATATAATTTATTTGAGTATAAAGGTGGTGAAATCTTGAAGGAATTCGAATGTGTAGTAGTGGGTCAAGACTTATACGCATTGACAGTTGCTTTATTCTTATCGCGTAAGATGAGAAAAGTTTTGATCATTCAAGATTCAACAGCTGTTAAAAATGATTTTGAAAAAATCAATATAAAACATGAAGATAAAAATTATAGATTTTCTTATAATCGTAACAATCTAGTTTCTGGTTTAGAAAAATCAGGACTTTTATATGCTTATTTAGATAGCTTAGGGCTAGAAAAAAATCTTGAATATAAGAAGAATTCATATGAAATGATTTTTGATCAAAAAGGTAACTTGAAAAAGAGATATAATTCTTTTGAAGAATTCAGAGTATATTTAGTCAGAAATTATCCGAAAAATAGAAAGGAAATACATTTCTTTTTTGAACTATTAGATCGGCATTATTCAAATTACATGGAACAACATTTAAATATGCTTAAGAATAATGATTATACATTGACATCTTTGATGATTGAGTGGGGTGATTATTCTTTAGGTGAATTGCTAAGTAAGTATTTTACAAATGAAGAATTAATTGCGGAATTTTTAATCAATGATTTAATCAACGGATTACCGATTGAAGAAGTAAATGCGTATAGTTTTTTTTCAAACTATTTTTTAGGGTTAAAAACCGGATTTTATTATTTTAAAAATTCATATCAAGAAATATGTGATAAATGTATTGAAAAGATAAAACTTGTTAATCCTAGCGCATTTTTAGATTCTAAAGTCAAAGAATTTGTTGTAAATGACAAAAAAGAAATAGAATGCATCATTGACGGAGAAAATAACTTAATTTATGCTAAATACTTTTTTATCAGCGATAATCCAATTTCATTTTATTCCAAGTACTTTAAAAATTTAGAAGATGACCTTGAAATCATCAAGGCATTTTACCCAAACATTGAAACAAATAAACGTATTAATACTTTGTATTTGGCATTAAATACTAAACTCAACAATGTTGGTATAGATGAATTGGTTTACTATTTTAGTAATGATAAAGATGATGAAATTAAATTAGTAAGAATGTATAATTACACTGTTGGTTTTAATCAGGACTTGCGAAAAAAGGAAGGCTTATTATGTATTGATTTTGCTTACAGCGATAATATTAAAGTAACTAAAGAAACGGTTTTAAAGAAAATAGATTATTATCTTCCTAAAATAAAAAAAAATATTGTTGGAACTAAATTAGGAAAACCATCATCATACCTTTCAATGATAAGAGATGAAAAATTAAGAAAGCATTTATCGATTAATGAGCTCATTGATTTAGAATCTCTAGAACATATACAGGTATTTGAAAATTTGTTTGTGGGTGGAGAATTTATTAGGCCTGAAGCAAAATTTAACGGTATAATAAATCAAAGTGTAGTGTTCGCAGACAAAATTGAAGATAAACTTTATTATGGAGATAATAAAGACGATTTTGAATATTTTTCCAATGATGAAATCATGATGATGATTAGACATAATTATCAACATCAATACTTTGGAAATAAGGAAACTCATGTTAATTTTCATATTGGTAAGAGCAATTATTTTGTTAGAACCAAAGGAAAAAATATTGTAATTCATCAAGGAAGGTATAATAACGCTGATTTATCAATTTATACTACGAATGATAAATTAACGAGTTTATTGCTGAAAAAATCAACTTTCAATGAAATTTTTGAATCTGGCTTTTTAAAGTATCGCGGTGACATTGATCTGTTGTTTACTGCTGTAAAAGCTTTTCAGTTGGATGATTATCAAGAATATAGCCAGGAAGATTATTTGAAATCTAAATATAAGTTTTTAGGCGTTAAATTGTTATTTGGACATATATTCGTTTATGCTACAGCAGCATTTTTAAGTAATTTCTTTCTTAATATCTATATTTTCCCTGCAGCTTTAATTTTAAGTTTACTTATAAGCTTTATTAAAATTAAAATATTTGAAAAGACTAGTTGGTTTGAAATTATTTTAAACGCTGTATTATTAGCTTTTTCTATCTTGTCGATTTTTGTTGGATGGTTTAATTCTATGCTGTCGGATGATATATTTTTGGGAGTAATTATTTTAGTTTTAATGATTTCCGTCTTTGTTAATCACCCGGTTGTCTTTTTATATCATCAATTTGATATGAATATCGATTACAGAAATACTAAATTATTTAAGATAATTACAAATGGATTGACATTTATATGGGGTTTTATTTTTCTAGTTATTTTGGGCGGAACATATATAGCTGGAGAAAAATACGTTTCAGTGTTTTATAGCTTCTTGTTTATAGGTATATTTTTAACTTATTATTATCCGACAATTTATGTAAGAACCAGTATTAAAAAATAACGGGAGATTAAAATGAATGATTATTTGTTTTATGTTTCGATAGGAATAATAATTTTCTTGTTCCTATTTAGTACAATTTTATATAAAAAACTTAGGGTTTGGAAATTGGTTTTACTAATTTTGACTATCGTTATAGTTATATTAGTCGAATTCTTTCCAGTCTTAATTTCGTTTGTGAACGAAAGTCAGTTAAAAGAGTACACTCATTATCTAATATACTTAATACTTATTGTTTTAGCGATATCTTTCAAGAATAAGATTAAGATAACACAAAATTTAACAGATTATGATTTTTTTGAATTAGAAAAAGAATTGAAAAATACTAAAAAAACTTCAGAATTATTAAGAAAAAGATTCATTTACACAATTGGACTTCTTAATGAAGGATTAATATTCTATGATGAGGATTTAAATGGATTATTTTTAACGGATGAAGTTTTAAATATAATCAACTTAAAGAAACCACAAATTTCCATAGAAGAATATTTAAATTATATGCATGTAGAAGATAGAGGTGCTTACTCACAAGCATTAAAGAAAGTCAGCAAGAAAATACCTGAATTTTTTCAGAAATACAGACTACAAATAGGCAATACATACACTTGGGTAGAAGAAAAAGGGAAAATGTTTAGTCATGATAATAAAGATTATCTTATATCGACTATTAAAAAATTAGATATTAAATTATTTCCAGAAACTTCCATTCAAATCGTAGATTCTTTACCAAACGAAGATGATTTGACTAATCAAATCTCATTGCTGAGAAAAGAGAAAAAATCGTTTTATCTAGCAATGATGCATTTAACTAATATTCCGGATATTAATAAACGATTTGGTAGAGACGTTGGTAATCTAATGATTGCTGAATATATTAAACAAATGCGTTTCCATTTTGCAAGAGAGAATAATACTATCTTCAGAATAACAGGTATTCAATTTGCGGTTATTATTGAAGACGAACAAAGATACGCTAATTTACATAGAGCTCTTATCAGTGGTGGAGATTTAATCAATGTTAGGATTAATATCGGGGGTATTGTCCAAATCGTTTATCCTAATATTGGCATAATTAAAAATGATCCTTGGGAGAATGCTGATATAAGTGAATTTATCAGCTTGAGCAATAAGGCTTTAGAAGAAGCCATCAGAAATAATAAACAAAATTATTCAATCTTTGGAGGTCAGTAATATGTATTCTGTTGTCATTCTAGCTGCAGGAAAAGGGACAAGATTAAATCTAGGATATAATAAAGTTTTTTATGAAATTAAACAGAAAGCTATATTAGAATATTCGGTGGATTACTTTTTGAAAGATGCTTCCTTTTCTGAAATTATAGTTGTTACCAATGAAAAAGATTTGTCACATATAAAAGAATTGTTGATTGGAAAAGATGTCAAAATTACTCTTGGAGGTATCACAAGGCAAGAGAGTGTTTATAATGGATTGAAGAAAATTAACAACAAATATGTAATGATTCACGATGGGGCTAGACCTTTTATTGATAAAAACGATATTGAAAATCTAAAAAAATCTGTGAAGGATAATGCTTGTGTTTTGGCAAAAAAACTTAAAGATTCTATTGCTAAACATTCCTTCAATACACTAGTATGTTACGCAAATAGAGAAAATTATGTTCTCTTACAGACACCACAAGCATTCACGACTGATAAAATTTTAAAAGCGTATGAATTGGCAATGAGTAATAAAAATACTTATAGTGATGATGCAAGTTTATATATGCAAGAATTAAATGAAGATGTTATAATACTAGAAGGAAACGAACTTAACATTAAACTTACGACAGAGTTAGATTTAAAAATTTTGGAGGCAATACTATGATTAAAATCGGATTTTCTAAAGATGTACATCCTTTAAAAGAAAACCAAAAATTCATTTTAGGTGGAGTCGAAATATCTCATCACAAAGGCAGCGTTGGCCATTCTGACGGAGATTGTTTGTTACACGCAATTGCTGAAGCGATGCTTGGAGCGTTGGCTCTAGGGGACTTAGGGAAGTTCTTTCCTGATGATGATCCAAAGTATAAGGATTACGATTCGAAACTAATTTTGAAAGAAGTATTTGACTACATCCATTCCAAAGGTTATGAAATTTCAAATCTTGATACTATGGTCTCTTTGGAAAAACCAAAAATTAGATCATATATTAAAGATATAAGAGAAAATATTGCTAGTATTTTAAATTGTGATATAAAACTGATATCAGTTAAAGCAACAACGTTTGAAGGTTTAGGATTTGTTGGGAGAGAAGAAGGAATTCTTTGTGAAGCAGTTGTTGTTATTGAAAAGTCCGATTATATGCTTGATTGAGATAACTAAGAGAAATTCTCTTAGGTTTTTCATCTATTAGGTAAATATATTTAATAATTAATGAGGTTTATGATAAAATATTAATGCTAGGAGTGAATTAAAATGGTTGAATCAGTTCATGGTGAATTTGAATTAGTTAAAAATTTTCGTGAAGCTTTTGTTTTAGATGATTTTAACAAAAGATATGTGGAATTTTTTGATATCTACCCTTACGTTGTTGGTGATTATTCGGGTGGACTTTTAAGGTTAAAAGGTTTTTCTGAAGATAATTACCAGACAATTCCTGATTATATTATGGAATCATGTGCTCCTAATTGTGCTTATTATATTTTAAAAAATCCAAATTATGATAAAGGTAAAATTATTATAGAATAGAGGTGTTATTATGAATTATGAAGAAATCATCGAAGAGATAAAAGAAGTTATAAAATTAATTAGACCGTACATCAATCGTGATGGCGGTGATATTGAATTTGTTAAATTTGAAGATGGAATAGTCTATGTTAAACTTCAAGGAGCTTGTGTTGGATGTGCTGGATTTGATTCTACTATGTCTGAATTAATTGAAGATACTTTATTAGAAAGAGTGCCAGGTGTTATCGGAGTAGAACACATATGGTAGAAAAACAAAAACGCATGAAAGAGATTTGCGTAAATCTTCTTGAAGAGCGTGGAGTTACGCTAGATAGAATTGCTGATATTGTTTATGATTTGCAAAAAAAATATATTCCAGAAATTACTAACGATTTATGCTTAGCAGCTATTAGCAGAGTATTGGATAAAAGAGAAGTTCAAAACGCAATAGTTACAGGATTAGAATTGGACATGTTAGCTGAAAAAAAGATGCTATCTGAGCCTTTACAGACTTTGGTAAGTGAAGACAATCCATTATATGGAATTGATGAAATATTGGTTTTGTCCATCACTAACGTATATGGATCTATTGGTTTAACTAATTTTGGCTATGTAGATAAGGTAAAACCAGGAATTATCGGTGAACTTGATAAATTAGGTAAAGATTCTGATAAGTGCCATACATTTATGGATGATATTATCGGTGCGATAGCTGCAGCTGCAGCAAGTTCTATAGCACATAATGCAGTCGGTGACAAAGAGTAACTAAATAAGGTTACTCTTTTTATATTTAAAAAGTATGAGGAACTTTATTACTTGAAAAAAAATCGAGATATGTTATAATATTTACAGTTTCTTTGAGGGGTGTTAAATATGAAACAAGGTGACATCGTCAAAGGTCGGATAACTAATATTAAGCCATACGGTGCATTTGTAAAAATTAATGATGAGATAGATGGATTAGTTCATATATCTGAAATTAGTGATGGCTACGTTAGAAGTATAGAAGACTATCTTAGTGTCGGGGATGAAGTAACTTTAGAAGTTATAAAAGTTGATAATAACAAAATAAGCTTAAGTTATAAAACCCAAAATAAGAAAAGACGTAAAAAAAGAGAATCTACCGAAGTAACAAGTGGTTTTAAACCTTTTGAAACTCAATTGAAAGCATGGGTAGAAAAGTATCAAAAAGAGAATAATTAAAAAAGGCAATTCAAATTTTTAAAATTTGAATTGTTTTTTTAAAAACATAGGTAATTGGTATCATATTTCATATTAAGAAGCTCAAATTAAGATAATTTGTGTTATAATATTTTTGTAATTAGGAGGAAAATAAAAATGAGTAAACATTTAAATTTAGATTATAAATATGCATTATCATTTATCGAAAATGAAAATTTAGAAAATATTAACAAAGAGATAAAAAATGCTAGAAAAAAATTGGAAGATAAAACCGGTGAGGGGAATGATTATCTAGGTTGGTTAGATCTCCCAGAACAAGTTGATTTAGAAGAAATTGACAAAATTAATGAGTCAGCTAGACAAATAAGAAAGCAAGCAAAGATTTTGGTCGTTATCGGAATTGGCGGATCATATTTGGGCGCAAAAGCTGCTATCGAGTATCTAAAACCATATTTTCCGAAAAGAAAGAACATTGAAATATTATTTGCTGGACATAATATGTCAAGTACATATTTGAGTGAATTAGTAGATTATCTTAAGAATAAAGAGTTTGCTGTTAACGTTATTTCTAAATCAGGGACAACAACTGAACCGGCAATAGCATTTAGAGTTTTAAAGAAATTATTAGAAGAAAAATACGGTAAAGATGAAGCGTCAAAAAGAATTTACGCAACTACAGATAAATCAAAAGGAGCATTAAGAGCATTAACGAACAATAATAACTATACAACTTTTGTCGTTCCTGATGATATTGGCGGTAGATTTTCTGTTTTAACAGCCGTTGGGTTATTGCCAATAGCTGCTAGCGGTGTAAATGTTAAACAAATGCTTTCTGGGGCAAAAGCCGCAAGAAAAGAATATGACAAATATAGCATCTATAAGAATGACGTTCATATGTATGTTGCTTTAAGAACTTTATTGTATCGTAAAGGATATAATATTGAAATGCTGGTAAATTACGAACCAAAATTAACTTATTTTTCGGAATGGTGGAAACAATTATTTGGAGAATCGGAAGGTAAAGATAACAAAGGTTTGTTTGTTGCTAGTGCATCATTCTCCACCGATTTACATTCATTAGGTCAATACATTCAAGACGGTCAAAGAATCCTTTTTGAAACTGTCATAAATATTCAACATCCAGAAAAAGACATAATAATTGAAGAAGACGATCAAGACTTAGATGGGTTAAATTACCTAAAACACAAAGGTTTAGATTATGTTAATAGCCAAGCTTTAAAAGGAACATTGTTAGCACACAAAGATGGAGGTGTTCCAAACCTAGTTATTAACGTATCAAAAATAAATCCATATACCTTTGGCTATTTAGTTTACTTTTTTGAATTAGCAGTCGGTGTAAGCGGTTATTTACTTGATGTTAACCCGTTTAACCAACCAGGGGTCGAAGCATATAAGAAAAATATGTTTGCATTATTAGGGAAACCAGGATATGAAAAATTAAAAGCAGAGCTGGAAAAGAAGTTATAAAAGAAAATCAGCCACAATTTTATTTGGTGGCTGATTTATTTTTAAAGTCATTTTTATTGAAAGCATAAAACTTTCTTTTTTCAAAAGGACTAATCTCAACTTGGTTGATATTACCCATCACTTCGCCGTCAGCTTGGAAGTAAGTTTCATGCGGGTGATAAATTTTAATATTTGTTCCAGTAAGCATTTTGACTTTTCTTTTTAAAGCTATGTGCCAACCCGGATAGATTATAACTAAAACAAGTTGCAGAAAGAGTTTTGATAAGTTATGTGCTACACAGATAACAAATTTTTCGTCTCTCGGATCTGCATTAGGGGATACTTTCATACCGCCACCAAAATATTTACCATTTTGTATAGCGGAGATAAAAACTTTTTTAAAATGATATTCTTGGCCATCAACTGTCAAATCAATTTCTACAGGTTGGTACCTGATAATAGCGCGGAAAACATTAATAAAATATGACAATTTCCCTTTTTTCTTATCATTATTAACATAATGGCATACTAAACCATCAAAACCTAATCCGCAACCATTGATAAACTTTGTTGTACCGATATTGGTTTTAGCTTGGCCTATGGTAATGTCGGCTTCTTTATATTTTTTTAATGTTCTGAGAAAATCATTTCCAGAACCACTTTTACCTAAGTAAATTTTTTGCTTAATTTCATTAATATTTACGTTATTAATTAAATAATTAATTGATCCATCGCCACCCAAGTACAGTATATCAGTGATATTTTCATTCTTATCAAGAAAAGCATTCAAATCATTGATTTTAAGGGTTGAACGTAAGCGAAATGGTATTTTATATTTTTTAAAAAATTTAACGTATTTCAAAGTAGTTTTTTTAGATTTTCTGTTACTTGATAAAGGATTGTGGATTATTAGAAACATAGTTAGCTCCTTGGTTTGCCTGAATCATCAATAATTATTATATCACATAAAGAAATTTATTAACCAGCATTGTGTAAGTTTAGTTAGATAATGGGTTTATTATAATTGATTTCGATGTGATTTTGAGTTTTTTATGATATAATTTTACTATAAATAATCGACGAAAGAGTGAGTTGAAATTGGAAGTTAAAATAAGGCTAAATTCAGTTGATGATACTCAAATGTTGGCTGAAATTATATCAGGATATGTTTTCCCGGGTATAATTATCGGACTAACAGGAGATTTGGGATCTGGAAAAACAACTTTTACAAAATATTTATCAAAGTACATTGGTGTTTCTGACAATTTAAACTCACCAACTTTTACTATATTAAAAATCTATGATGGTTATTACAAATTATATCATATGGATGTTTATCGACTTGAAGATATCGGTTATGATTATGAATTGGACGAGTTTATATATGGTGATGGCATTTGTGTTATTGAGTGGTATCCATATATTAAAACAATGTTGCCACAAGAAATTCTATCAATAGATTTTAGAGTTATTGATGAGTTTACTAGAGATGTCACAATAAAAGGGGAAGGTCCATATGAAAAAATTGTTAAAGCAATTAGTGATAGATACTGCCACTAAATATATTTATCTATCTTTAATTATTGGCGGCATTGAGAAACAATTCGTTTATGAAGAGGGTATCAACAATCACTCTGTAACAATTATACCTTTTATTGAAAACATTCTAAAAAAAGAAGGTTTAAAACTCCCTGATCTTAATCAAGTTATTATTGGAATCGGACCTGGAAGTTACACTGGAGTAAGAATTGGTGTCACTGTAGCAAAGATGATAGGATATCTCAATAATCTAGAAGTTTATACAGTGTCCTCTTTAGCATTAATAGCTTCTCATTCTAATAAACCTTATGTTTTAGCACTAATTGATGCAAGAAGAGGTAATGCTTTTATGGGATTATATCGTAATGTTGATGATAAACTAGAAAGAATCAGTGAAGATGTACTGGATAATATAGAAAATCATCAAAACAATATAAATTTTGATTTTGATGTTATAGAAGACGGTAAACCTCAAATTGAAAAAATATTAAATTCTAACTTAATGGTTAAAGTTGAAGATATTCATAATTTGACTCCAAATTATTTGAGAATTACTGAAGCGGAAAGAAATCTAAGAAATGAAAATGACAATTAGAGAAGCGGTGGTTGAAGATATCGAATTAATAGTTAAATATGAAAATGAGTATTTTCATAATTTTACTACTATATCAAAAATAGAAGAAGAAATCAATAATCCACTAATACATATTTATATGCTGGTAAATAAAGGAGTTCTAGGTTACGTTAATCTTTGGATTGATGACGATAAAGCTCAAATTAACTCTCTTGTTATTTTAAAAGAGTTAAGAAATAAAGGCTACGGATTTAGATTTTTTAATTTTTTATTTAGAAAATTAGATGAATTAAGAGTAAAGGAAATAACCCTTGAAGTTAGACCATCAAACCTAGCTGCTATGAAATTGTATGAAAAATGTGGATTTAATCAAGTAGCTGTAAGGAAAAATTATTACAATAATGGTGAAGACGCTTTACTTATGTATAAAAGATTAGGAAGTGATTAATGTGTTTGTTTTAGGAGTTGAGACTAGCTGTGACGAAACTAGTGTCAGCATAGTTAAAGATGGAAAAGAAGTGTTATCCAATGTTGTGTTATCTCAAATAGATATTCATAAAGAGTATGGTGGAGTTGTACCAGAAATTGCTTCTAGAGAGCATGTTAAAGGTATAACATATGTATTCGACAAAGCGATACACGACGCTAATATAAGATATGAAGATATTGATTTGATTGCTGTGACTAAAGGGCCAGGATTAATAGGTTCTTTGCTAATTGGAGTTAATGCAGCTAAAGTAATAAGTTTGAATTATAATATACCAATAGTAGGGGTTCATCATATAGCTGGTCATATATATGCGAATTATATAGATAATGGTATGGAATTTCCTTTATTAGCACTTGTTGTTTCTGGTGGCCATACGGAATTAATATTAATGAATGATCATTATGATTTTCAAAAATTGGGAGAAACACAAGATGATGCAGTTGGAGAAGCTTACGATAAAGTCGCTAGGGTTTTGGGTCTACCTTATCCAGGAGGACCGATTGTTGACAAAAAAGCTAACTTAGGAAAAGATACTTTAAATTTCCCAAGACCTATGGTTGACAGTGGTGATTTTAATTTCAGCTTTTCGGGATTAAAATCACACGTTATCAACATGCATCATAATATGGTACAAAGAAATGAAGAAATTAATATAGAAGATTTTTGCGCAAGCTTTCAAGAGGCAGTAACAGATGTTTTGGTTAACAAAACTATTCAAGCAAAAAACCATTATAAAGTAAAACAAGTAATTGTCGCTGGAGGAGTAGCAGCTAATTCGGGATTGAGAAGAAAAATGAGGGAAAGAATTACGGATATTCCGGTTTATTTTCCTAAAATGGCTTACTGCACTGATAATGCAGCGATGATAGCTTCTGCAGGATATTTTCAATATTTAAAACAAGGTAAAGCTGATGATTTATTACTAAACGGTCAATCAAGAGTAAATTTGGAGGGATAAAACCATGGAAATCACATCTAATTTTATTAAAACAATTATGGAAGAAGATTTAAATAGCGGAAAAGTTGATACAATTATCACAAGATTTCCGCCTGAGCCTAATGCATATCTGCATATAGGACATGCTCGAGCAATTATAACAAATTTTGAATTGGCTAAACATTTTGGTGGAAAAACTAATCTTCGGTTCGATGATACTAATCCAGTAAAAGAAGATAGTTCTTTTGTGGAAGCAATTAAAAAGGACATAGAATGGTTGGGCTATACACCAGCAAAAGTTTTATTTGGTTCAGATTATTTTGAAGATACATATGAATTAGCTGTTAAGTTAGTTAAAAAAGGGTTGGCTTATGTGTGCGATTTAAACGCCGAAGAAATGAAAGAATATCGTGGAACATTAACTACACCTGGAAAAGAATCTCCGTATAGAAATAGATCTATAGAAGATAATCTACGTTTATTTGGCGAAATGAAAAATGGTAAATATAAAGATGGCAAGAAGACTCTAAGGGCTAAAATAGATATGTCTTCGCCGAATATGAACATGAGAGATCCTGTTATTTATCGTATAATTCATATTGAGCATCATAACACTGGAAACAAATGGTGTATATACCCTATGTATGATTTTGCTCATCCTTTGCAAGATGCATTTGAGGGTGTAACTCATTCTTTATGTTCACTTGAATATGATGATCATCGAGTGCTTTACGATTGGTTTGTAGAAAAATGTGAAATGGAACATGTCCCACACCAATATGAGTTTGGAAGACTTAATATTACCAACACAATTATGTCAAAAAGGTATTTAAAACAATTGGTAGATGAAAATATGGTTAGAGGTTACGATGATCCGAGAATGCCAACATTAGCGGGATTAAGAAGAAGAGGATATACCAAAGATTCTATTATTAATTTTGTTTTATCTACAGGATTATCGAGAATTAATTCAACTGTATCGAATGAAATGTTAGAAACATCTTTACGAAACGATATAAATCATAAGGTTAAGAGAGTTAATGCAGTAATAGATCCTATAAAAGTAATTGTTACTAATTATCCTGAAGATAAAATTGAATGGATAGAAGTCGAATATAATAACGATAATGAAACGTTAGGAAAAAGAAATATTGCTTTTGGTAGAAATTTATATATTGAAAGAGAAGATTTTTTAGAAGAAAAACCTAATAAAAAATGGAAAAGACTATCCTTAGGGTTAGAAGTTCGATTGATGCATGCGTATTTCATTAAATGCAATGACGTGATTTATAATGAAGACGGTTCTGTAAAAGAGCTTCACTGCACTTATGATGAATTAACAAAATCTGGCAGTGGTTTTGATGAAAGAAAACCTAATGGTAATATTCATTTTGTAGAGGCTACTACTGCAATACCTGCAAAAATTAATTTATTTGAACCACTTTTAATGGATTCAGATGCAAAAAAAGACTTATTTTCAAGATTGAATCCAAATTCATGGCAAACATTTAATGGATTTGTTGAGCCATCATTAAAAGACACAAAATCTTTAGAAAGATTCCAATTTATCAGAAAAGGGTATTTTTCTACTGATTATGATTCTAATAAAGGAAACTACATTTTTAATAGAATAGTGGAACTTAAATCATCATTTAACTAAAAAAGAGACGAAATTTATTCGTCTCTTTTATT
>DDWA01000024.1:0-734 GCA_002345425.1 Caryophanales bacterium UBA2298
GTATCAGACCAATGCTCTGCAAATGTCTTGTCATTATGGACTTTATCGCTGTTTTTGATAACCTCTAGACTAACTTTACTACAACCTCTATACTAAGTTTACTATAAATAATGCTAAAAGTTCAGATTCTAATTGGAATTTTATTTTGCATTTTTTTTCATCCTAATAGTCTTCTTTGTATATATTACTTTTGAATATCCATCTTTTTTAAAGACTTCAGATTCATAAAAACCAATTGCTTTTTTGTTACTTTCCAAAACCCATACAGCGATAATATTAAAATTAGATAATTCTTTATAGCAAGCTTCCATTAATGCTTTTCCTATACCCATATTTTTAAAATCATTCAAGATATAAATTGCCATAATCTCTCCCGCGTTTTTTAAGTCTGCATCTCTAGATTCTAAATAACAGGCAAACCCAACAATCTTATGATCTACAATAGCTACATAGGTATTTTCAGGATGTTCTTTAGCTAATCTAACGCTTCTTTCCAAAGTAATCTTTTCCATGACTTCATCAGGAAAAAGACCTGTATAGGTCTCTATCCAACTTTTATAATGTACATACCCTTTGCCATTAGAATCATTAATTGTTGCTTTTCTAATGATGAAATCATTCATATACTATCACCATTCTTTACTTGTATATATCCTTGCGATAACCAAATTCGATTACTAATATAATTAGTTCATCATCGCGAATATTGGCAAGAATTCTATAATTACCAACAC
>DDWA01000024.1:804-2593 GCA_002345425.1 Caryophanales bacterium UBA2298
TGTTTATCTAAATTTTTTAAAGATTTTAATACTTTTTCAGAAATTTTTACTCTATACATGATTAAAAATCCAAAATTTCCTTAGCTTCTTCTATGGTATATGTTTTTGGATTTTCTTCATATTCTTTAAAAGCTTGTTCATAAAGAAATATATCAAACTCATCTTCTATTTTTGAAAGGATTGCTTGTCTCATCACTTCTGATACTGTTGTACCATTTAATTCCGCATATTTTTTAATAAGTTTTGATTCTTTCTCACTAACTCTAATTGAAATAGACATTATTATCACCTCGTAATACATTGTATCACTGAATATACTATTTTGCAATACACTGTAAGACAAAATAAAAAAGATTTGAAAGAATATTTCAAATCTCTAAAAATCTATGGTGGAGCTGAGGGTCCCTGAAACTTAGCCGCGTCCACGTACATTTTAGTTAATAATTCGGAGCCATAATAATTCGGAATCAATCAAAAAATCTGATATTAACTGTATAAATTTTGAATAATCTGAAGTCGTATGAGCTAAGTCTAATGCTTCGTAATACTCTGCTCTTCTACTTTTTGTTATTACAATCGGTGTATACCCATACTTCATAAGTTCAAAATTGAGTATTAGTCTTGCTGTTCGACCATTCCCATCAAAAAATGGGTGTATTTTCACAAACTCACCGTGTAACAAACAAGCTTTTATAACTGGATGATAATTATTCCACTCTCTACCATATTCAGCAAATAATTTTTGCATTAACTCTGATATGATCATATGATTTGGTGGAATATGACTTGCGCCACTAATTGTGACATTTTCATTTCTATATTTTCCTGCATTATTATCATCAATGTCTTTTAAAATTAACTGGTGAATACTTTTGAGTATCCACTCTGTTAAATCTTTTTTTTCCTTAATAATGGTTTCTAAGTATTCAATAGCTTCTTTATGATTAATAGCTTCTAAATGTTCAGTAAGACTTTTCCCTCCGATTGTGATACCCTCTAATACAACTTTAGTTTCTGACATTGTTAATGTATTACCTTCGATTGCGTTAGAGTTGTATGTCCAATCAACTATGAGTTTTTCACGAAGTGTTTTTACAACATTTGTCGATAAAGGTCTATGCTGGTCTATGATCTTTTTCATAGAGTCTATCTTAGAAAAATCATATTCTAATCCCTTATACTCTTTATTTATTACTTTTCTTGCATCATAAGGTTTT
Source organism: Caryophanales bacterium UBA2298 (assembly GCA_002345425.1). GTDB lineage: Bacteria > Bacillota_I > Bacilli_A > Izemoplasmatales > Hujiaoplasmataceae > UBA2289. Next base: position 2,022 of record DDWA01000024.1, read on the forward strand.
GAAGCGTCTTCGGCAATCATCCAAGTTTTTCCAACTTTAAATGCTCCATCAACTCTTCCTTCTTCACATAAAGCTCGTACTCGTCGATCATTTACATTCCATTTGCTTGCTACTTCTTTTGTTGTTAGATACTTCATATAATCACCTCAACTATATATTATACCGTTATCGGTATAATGTCAAATGATTTATAAGTTATAAAAAAAGACCCCTTCATCAGAGTGTATGGTTAGTATACCATATCTCCAACTTTTGGAAGCTACTTCATTTGCTAATGTCTTGTCCGCACCGTGTTTATTTCATTTTTGTGTCTTTTTGAACGGCGTTGCGTTCAAAATAGTATGTTGTCCGTCATGTCTTGCATTCGATTTCAAATAATTGACACCTTAATTGTAATTGTTAAAATTTATTATCTTTGAAAAATAAGTATTGTCTGTGTAATCTATACATGATTTCAAAAATCTATATCCACAATATTACAATTTAGTTAATTAGCAAAATCGTAAGCGTCAAACCATCAGTACCTATAATTAAAACTGGAATGATAGTATAATACCTTCAAACTAAAAAAT
>DDWA01000009.1 GCA_002345425.1 Caryophanales bacterium UBA2298
AGTGCCATGCCCGGCACACAATAGAAAAAAAGTGATAAAAATTTTATCACTTTTTTTAATCTTCCTCAAATTTAATTCCTATTTTTAAAAAAGCTTCTTTTGCTTCTTCATAATCAATCTTTCTAAATTCACAACCTTTTTTTATAGTCATAATTCTTCCTGCAGTTGGTAACATACCTAGTTTTATTATGTCTTCAAAACCCAAATTTTTCATAATCAAAAGAGTCTCATCGTATTCTTTTGCAAGTTTGTAAATTGTTATCTTATCTGATAATATTTTCACTATAATCACCTATAATATTATATATTCACAAAGCAAGAATTAGCAAATCATATGAATGTTTTTATTTATCTATTTAAATAAAGTTGAGTTTAGATTCAAAGTAAATATAAAAGCTTTGATGTCTTCAAATTCTTCCTTATAAGAGGATATAAGAGATTCATCAACTTTTTTAAATGCCTTAAAATCAAAATAATCTTTTCTAGTATCCACAGCAATATACAATTTATTGTTTTTAAAAGCAAAACTAATTTTATCCAAGTACTTATCATCTAGTTCTCTTACTTTTTCCATAAAATCTGGCGTTAAAATATAAAACGCTTCAAGTTCATTTCGAGCATAAACCTTTAACTCACTATTAAAATTTATATTTTCTGTGTTAACTTTATGAAAATCACTAAAAGGTCTAAAATTCATAGGTTGCAGCAATAACAAATCATGTTTAAACGGTTTATGAAAATCAAATTCATAAAAACGCCCTTGAAAAACCGTTACCACTCTGGTACTATTTTTAGTTTTTCTTACTTCTTGTTGTTTAACGTCGCTGCATCTAAAATTTACACTTTCAAAGTTACCGCTTATCATATCTTCGCTGTAAAACCTATCTCGATTGAATAGCAATCCAGATTCAACAACTTCTTTCTCAGTAAACCCATCATATTGTTTGTATATACTATCAGGAAAAACTTTTTTCAATTCTTCCTCAACAAATTTTCCTTTAAATTTACTACTTATTAACTTAATTTTTCTTGAGTTTTGTCCCATATAAATGGCTCCACCGAAAAACGGGATGACAATTATAATGAAACCAGATGGACCTAATGAGGCTACTAAAGGCAAAAATAAAATAAAAGCCAAAGCGGTAATTACTCCACCAATAATTATGTTTTTCTCATATTTCTCTTTTTCTTTGTTTATTTTATCAAACATAAAAACCCCCCAAATATATATTTAAAAGAAAAAGCTATTCGCTTTTAAAAATAAATGCATTTATTTTTATGCTAAATAGCTTCTTTATCGTTTACACTATTGTACTTATTCATTATTTCTTCAAATCTGGTCTCATTAATAAAATCATCTATAATACTCGTTACTGTAATCATTGTATCATCCAAAATTTTCATTTCAACTTTTGAAAAATCGCTTAAAACGTGGTCTTTCATTTCTTTATGTTCAGATTTATCAATACCAATTCTTAAACGATTGAAATTCTCCGAACTTAGGTGAGATAAAATAGATTTTATCCCGTTATGTCCTCCAGACCCACCTTTATATCTTAATCTCAATTTAGCGAAAGGAAGTGCTACATCATCATAAATTATCAATAGATTCTCTAAAGATATATTATAATATTCGACAATTTTAAATATTGCATATCCAGAGTTATTCATGTAAGTCTTGGGTTTAACTAAAATACAGTTATTATACTCAGCAATTTCAGAATTAAATCTAACTGATTTTTTAAATTTAATTTTTTTAATTTCTGCGAATTTATCCACAGCAATAAATCCAACATTATGCTTTGAGTTGGCATATTTTTTGCCCGGATTTCCTAACCCTACAACTAATTGTTTCATTATTTCTTAGACGGTGATATCACAACGTAACGATTTGGTTCTTCCCCTTCAGATACAGTTGAAACATCTCTCCAATCTGATAGTTTCGTATGAATTACTCTTCTTTCATAAGCATTCATTTTTCCTAACTTAGTAGGTACTTTTGTTTTAACAACATCCATAGCTGTTTTAGTAGCTAAAATTTCAAGTTGTTTTTTTCTTTGTTCCTTATATCCACCTATATCTATTAAAACAACGTAATATTCCTCTGTATATAAATTAATGTAATTCTTAACTAAGCTTTGAATAGCATCCAATGTTTTTCCATTTTTACCGATAAGAATTGGATTTTCTTTTGCCTCAATAGAAAATTGAATATGTCTTTCGCCAGTTTGTTTTCCTTCAATAACAGCTTCAACTTCCATATTTTCTAATATTTTTTTAATATATTCAATTCCATCATTTATAACATTAAAATCAACAACAGCCTCTACAACATAAGATTTATTCAACCCAAGCAAAGATTTTTTTTCTTCAATTACATTAAGTTCTATAAAATCTTTATTTACTCTTAGTTCTTGAGCTGCATATGCTAAAGTTTGATCATTTAATGCTTTTGTTTCAAATTGTATTTTTTTCATTAAAGTAAATCTCCCCTTATTATTTAAATTTTAGATTGTAATTGGTCTTTTCTCTTGTCAACATTTCTATGACTGATATAACTTTGGAATAATTGATATGATGTACCAATAACCCAATAGAAAGCAATACCAGCATTACCGATAGATATATAAGCCATCATCACTACCATAAAATACATCATGTACTTCATAGTTTTTTGAGTTTGCTGTGTTTTTGGATTTTGATAAGTATTTCCATGTTTTTGAACTGATTGCGTACGCTTTGTAGTTAACCATTGGCTTAAAAACATTAAAACAGCTACTAGTAAAGCTAATGGTAAGTTTGGCAACCAATCAGTATTTCCTAAATGTGTCCATAAAAAGCCAGTGTTCATTGTAACATTAGCGTCAGTAAATATACTTGTAGGTGTTAAAGGAAATCTTTGAACTACTTGATACATAGCAATGAAAATCGGCATTTGCAATAAAGGCATTAAACAACCAAAAAGGTTGATTTTATATCTTTTATAAATTTCCATTGTTTCCATTTGCATTCTTTGTTGCGAAGCTTGATCTTGTTTATTGCGATATTTCTCTTGAACTTTGTTTAATTCTGGTTGAGCTAATTGCATCTTTAATGACATATCATTAGTTTTAGCATAAATTGGCCATCCTAAAGTTCTAATAACTAAAGTCATAATCAATAATCCAAGCCAATAAAAATTAGCATTTAATAATCCAAACAAACTGCTTGCATAGAATGTAAAATACCCTAATTGTAAAATTATCCATTCCCAAGCTCCGGTTTTTTCACCAATTGGAGTTTTATAAGTCGATTCATACAAGCCAACTGATTCTTTTTCAACCACTTTACCATTTTCAAAAGTAATAGTTACTGTTGAACCTTCTTCAGCATCTTCCCAAATTACAACGCCATTTCCAGCATCATAAGTTGAACTGGTATAACTTCCACCAAATAATAATATTAGATCTTCATAGGTTGATGCTGGATTAGAAGCATCAGATTCAGAAACTGTAACAACAGATTCAAAATTTTTAAAAGTTACTCCTTGTTCATTAGTTCCGCAAGAAACCACTCCAAAAACAAGTAGTACCATCACAATAATTGCGATTAATTTGTTTTTTGTTTTCATTTGACCCTCTCTTTTAATAAATTTGCTTTTTTAAACAAATCCTCAACATAGTCTTTTATCTCTGAAAAATTTAAGTCTTTAGATTTTACCTTAGCAATCACAAAGAATTCGCACGTTTGATCAAAGTTATTAATTTTAATTATTTCTCTGATTCGTCTTTTCATCAAATTTCTTTCATGAGCTTTTCCATATTTTTTAGGAACACTAATAGCATATCTAAAATTCTCGAAATCATGGTTTTTCTGATAGTACAAAATGAAATAACTATTTCCAACGGTATTTTTTTTACTCATTAAAAGTTGGATTTCATCACTCTTTTTGATTCGATATTTTTTTTTCAAATTTTCCTCCTAAAAAATCAAAAAATCACCACATTATATATTGTTCAGGTGATTTCAGGTATAAATATATATATATTGGTGTTATTCTTATTAATTTTTTATCGGTCTGATACAGTTAAAGATTTACGTCCCTTTGCTCTTCTTCTTGATAATACTTTACGACCGTTAGCTGATTCCATTCTGGCTCTAAAGCCATGAGTTCTAGCTCTTTTAGTCTTACTTGGTTGATATGTTCTACTCATAGTCAACACCTCCTCGTTTATTTTCGAAAACCATGCTATCTAATTATACGAAATTTTGCATTTGATGTCAACATATTTTATTTCTTGTTTTTTATTATATTTTTTTCCACGTGGAAATCTAAGTTATCCACTGGCAAATTGTCAACAACTCAAATTTTGACCTAAATATAGCCATAAGTTTTCCACATTGTGCTTGTTGATAAGCTGTTAATAAAAAAGTTTTCCACATTTTTTGTTGAAAAATAGTTTGTCCTTCTCCAATATTTTATGATATATTTATATGTAAGAATTGAGGTGACCTATATGTATGATTTTAATGAAATCTGGAAAAAAATAAAATCAACACTACAAATTGAATTCGAAAATGATATATATAGTGAACATTTTGCTGGCATAAATAATATTTTTAAAGTAAATAATAACTTTGTATATTTAATTGCACCCAATTCATACATTAAAAATAAAATTGAAAATTTTTATGTAAACAGACTAAATTATTTGCTTAATAATTACGTTGAAGAAAAATATTTATTTAAAATAATTACAAAAGAACAAGCTACTATCGAAATCAAAAAAGAACAACCTTATGAAATAAATACTCCAGAAGAAAATTTGGAGAATAAATATAAAACTGGTCTTAATAACACTTATACCTTCGATAATTTTGTTGTTGGTCCTAGTAATAGATTAGCATATACATCAGCTATAAAAGTTGCAGATCAACCCGTTACCTTTGCAAACCCACTATATATCTTCGGTGATGTAGGTTTAGGTAAAACTCACTTGATGGAATGTATCGGTAATTACGCCCTTGAAAATAACATTAATCGAAAAGTCTTATATGTAAAAACCGATCAATTTATAGAGGATTATGCCTCTGCTGCTCAAAACAAAACTTTTGATGAATTTTCACAAAAATATGAAGACATTGACATGCTTTTAGTTGATGATATTCAATTTTTATCAGGGAAAACAAAAACTCAATTAGAATTTTTTAAAATTTTTGAAAAATTGAAGGATAATAATAAACAAATAGTTATAACTTCAGATCGCCCTGCTTCTGAATTATTTGATATAATGTCTCGATTAACTTCAAGGTTTGAGTGGGGATTATCCGTAGATATTGATAAACCAAATTTAGAACATAGAATACTGATATTAAAGAAAAAATTAAGTATAGAAACTTCTGATTCAGACCTAATTGCTGATGAAATATTAGAATATATCGCTAGTATATTTGATAATAATATTAGAGAATTAGAAGGTGCTTTAAAAAGAGTTTTATTTTATTGTACTGCTTTTAATTATAAGTTTACAATAGAAAATACTAGAGACGCTTTAAAAAATTTAATTAACTCTAAGAACGCTGGAAGTAAAGAAATAGATAGAAATAATTATAATAATATTCTAGATATCGTAAGTAATTATTATAATATTAATACCACCGATCTTTTATCTAAAAAAAGGCAAAAAAAATATGTATTTGCTAGGCAAATATCTATGTATATATTGAAAGATTTATATGATTTAACTTTCAAAAGAATTGGTCAAATTTTTAACGGTAGGGATCATTCAACGGTAATATATAGTATAGAACAAATTTCCAACTATATTCAGACTGATAAATCAGTAAAAAATGATGTTGAAAAATTATTGATTAAATGTGGAAAAAAATAAGTTTTAAACACCTTATCTTGTATACTTAATTCTCTAAATATGGTATAATATTCAAGTAAAGTTATCTTTTTTTCCACTTATCAACAAACCTAATAACAATAACTTAAAAGAAAGAAATTATATATATAGGAGGTTCATATGAATTTTTCAATTCAAACCGAAGTTTTATTAAACAATTTATTAATTTCACAAAAAGCTTTATCTACTAAAACACCTGCTCCTTATTTGCAAGGTATTAAATTAGAAGTAAGTGAAAATGAATTAATTCTTTTAACCAGTAATTCGGATATTTCTATTAAACTCTCAATTAAAGATGAAAGTTTAAATGTAGAAAATACAGGAGAAATTTTAATTCCAGGTAGAGTTTTTGTTGATTTTATTAGAAAGTTAGATAAAGGTATCGTAGAATTTTCAGTTGTTGATAATAATGTATTAAAAATTCACTCTCATAATACTGATTTATCTTTAAACTTATTGAATGTTGATGATTTTCCTGAAATTTCTTTTCATCTAAATGATTTACCAATTAAATTGGAATCAAAAATAATGAGAGCTGTCATTAGACAAACTACCTTTGCAGCCTCATCTGTTGAAAACAGACCAATTTTAACAGGGGTAAATATTAGGGTTGAAAATGATAAACTTATTGCAATAGCAACGGATTCTTTCAGATTAAGTCAAAAGAAAATTGATATACAAAAAAATTATGAAAATATGAATGTAGTAATTCCTAGTAAAAGTTTAGATGAATTATCTAAAGTGTTAGAATTAGATTTAGACGAAATACTAATTCATTTAAATTCTAAATCGATTGTATTTGAATATGGTAATATTCTTTTTCAATCAAGATTATTGGAAGGAAATTTTCCTGAAACTTCAAGATTGTTACCAGTAGAATTCCCTATAATATTGAAATTTAAGTTAGATGATTTAGCGATAGCTGTTGAAAGAGCTTCTTTATTATCTATAAAAGATAGCTACAATAGCATTGTAAAATTAAGTTTAAAACCAAATAACGAAGTTGAAATAACTTCAAATTCTCCTGAAATAGGAAAAGTGGTTGAAGAAATAGATCCAATTGAAAAAATAGCAATTACTCCTATAAAAATAGCTTTTAGTTCTAAGTATTTTTTAGATGCATTAAAAACATTTAATTCTTCAGAAGTTTTTGTAAAATTTACAGGGGAGATAAGACCGTTTATAATTGAAGGAACAGATGACCCTGGATTGGTTCAGTTAATTTTACCAGTAAGAACTGAATAAAAAAATCAATAAATTTAAGTGATATTTTATCTAAAAAATATCACTTTTTTATTTACTAAATTTATAATTTACATATTTTTTTAATCTATTGATTTTACCATACATAAATGTTAAAATTTTATTGTGCCTGAAAAGGAGTTTTTATGGAAAATAATTATGATGTAATAATTGTAGGTGCAGGTCCCGCAGGAATAATGTGCGCTTATGAATTAACTGAGAAAAACAAAAATTTAAAAATATTATTATTAGACAAAGGACATGAAATATATTTAAGAAAATGTCCTATTATGGATAAAAAAATAGACAAATGCCCCGTTCAAAAGAACGGTTTTGTTGCGTGCAATCCTTACTGTTCAATAACCAACGGTTTTGGTGGAGCTGGAGCTTACTCTGATGGAAAATTTAACATAACCAGTGAGTTTGGCGGTTGGATGGATGAATATCTTGATGCGGATATAATTTTAGACTTGATTCGTTACGCAGATGAGATTAATTTGAAGTTTGGAGCACCTAAGCATGTAACTAACCCTAATACCGATAAAGTTAAAGAAATCGAAAAAAGAGGTTTAGCGGTTGGGTTAAAATTACTAAGATCTGAATTGAGACATTTAGGAACAGAAATTAACTTGCAAGTTTTAAAAAATCTATATGAAGATTTAAAAACAAAAATTGATATGGCTTTTAAAACAGAAGTTAAAAATATTATTGTTGAAAACGAACAAATAAAAGGTGTTGTTTTAATTAATGAAAATAAAATATTTGCTGATAAAGTTGTGATAGTTCCTGGAAGAGACGGCTCTTATTGGCTAAGCAATTTAGCTAATGAACATAATATTTCAATGAAATCAAATCATGTAGATATAGGTGTTAGATTAGAAACAAACAATGAAATTATGGAAGAAATTAACGAACATCTTTATGAAGGAAAATTTATTTATAGAACTCAAGTAGGATCGACTGTAAGAACGTTTTGTTCAAATCCTAGCGGACATGTTGTTATTGAAAATCATAGTGGAACTATGTTGGCTAACGGACACGCATATAGCGATAATTCTTTAGGATCAAAAAACACTAATTTTGCCTTACTTGTTTCTCATAAATTTACCGAACCTTTTAATCAACCAAATGAGTTTGCTCATGGTGTTTCTAAATTAGCTAATATGTTAAGTAATGGTTCAATCATTGTACAAAGGTTCGGAGACCTACAGAGAGGTCGTAGGTCAACTCATAAACGAATTAGCGAAGGATTTGTAACTCCGACATTAAAAGAAGCTGTGCCCGGAGATTTGGGGTTAGTTTTACCATATAAAACAATGAAGTCAATCATAGAAATGATTGAAGCTTTAGATCATATAACTCCTGGAGTTGCTTCTGAACACACATTATTATATGGTGTTGAAGCAAAATTTTATTCAGCGAGACCAGAAGTTAATAATAAATTTGAATCTAAAATAAAAGGATTATACTTTGGTGGAGATGGTGCTGGAATCACTAGAGGATTAGCTCAGGCTAGCGCTAATGGAATTTGGATTGCTAGAGATATAGTTGACAAAAAAAATGAGGAAATTAATGGGTAAAAGAGTAGTTGTCATCGGAAGCCAATGGGGTGACGAAGGAAAAGGAAAAATAACTGATTTTCTAGCAGAAAAAGCAGATGTAGTTGTTAGAAGTCAAGGTGGAAACAACGCAGGACATACGATTATATTTAATAATCGTAAGTTTGCTTTACATCTTATTCCTTCAGGAATTTTCAACCCTAATATTATAAACATAATGGCTAACGGAATGGTTATTAATCCAATAGCTTTATTAGAAGAGCTAGAAATACTTAAAAAAGAAGGAATAACGAACTTTAAATTATTTATATCAAATAGAGCCCATGTAGTTATGCCATATCACGTTGAACTAGATGCTTTATATGAAGAACTCCTAGACGATGAGGCGGTTGGAACCACAAAAAAAGGTATTGGACCAGCTTATATGGATAAAGTAGCGAGAATAGGGATTAGAATTTCTGATTTAATAAATCCTGAATCATTGAAAAAGAGATTAAACATTAATCTCAAATTTACAAATATGATTTTAAAAGCTAATAATAGAAAAAATTTTGATTTAGATGATTTATATAAAGAATTTTTAAGTTTAGGTGAAATTTTCAAACCTTATATAACTGATACATCTGTTTTACTAAATAGATTAATTCAAGAAGATAAAAACATTCTTTTTGAAGGAGCCCAAGGCAGCATGCTATGCGTTGATCACGGAACATATCCTTATGTTACATCCTCTTCACCAACAGCTGCTTCTGTACCGCTTAATTCAGGAATTAGCCCAGATCTAATAACAGATGTAATTGGTGTAACAAAAGCCTACACAACCAGAGTTGGTGAAGGAGTTTTTCCAACAGAATTTAAAGATGATATAGCTCTAAGAATTAGAGAAGTTGGAAAAGAATATGGAACTACCACAAAAAGATCAAGAAGAATAGGTTGGTTAGATATGGTAGTATTAAAACACGTAAAAAGGATTAATGGATTAAACAATTTAAGTATAATGTTACTAGACGTTTTAACAGGAATCAAAGAATTAAAAATTTGTGTAAGTTATAATTTGGATGGCAAAGAAATTGATTACATTCCAGCTGATTATAAAGAATATGAAAGATGTACTCCGAACTATATAGTTTTACCTGGATGGAGTGAAGATATCGCCAAAACAGAAAGCTTTTCGGATTTACCCGAAAACTGTAAAAACTATTTAAATATGATTGAAAACATTTTGAAGACAAAGGTTACTATTATTTCTGTTGGTCCTGACAGGAAACAAACAGTAACTTTAAAAAATATATTTTAGAAAAGAGTGTGGATATGAAAAGAATCGTTGGGAAGCATGCTGAATACAAAAAATTAGAATCAAATATTTTGCAAATATCTCAAGAAGCTAAAGCAGCAAAAAAACAATTTGCAGATGTAATTGATGCAACAGTAGGTATGCTTCATCAAGAGGAAGGTAATGTTTTTAAGTTTCAAACTGTTGATGAGGTACTTCATAATTTAAGCGACTCAGAAACTTATCATTATGCTCCTGTAAGAGGAACAAAAGACTTTACAGAGGGGGTTTTTAATTGGGTTTTTGGTGAAAACGCTGAAATGATTAGAAAGAATTTTAAGTATAGCGTTATACCTACTACTGGTGGTAGCGGAGCAATTTCAAATTCATTTTATAATTTTAATGATTTTAATCAGAAAGTTCTATTACCTAATTATTATTGGTCCCCGTATCAAAATTTTGCTTTGGAAGCCAATGTTGATCTTAAAACATTTTTAATGTATGATGAGAACTTTAAATTTAACGTTACTGATTTTAAAGAAAAAGCGCTAGAATTAGCTAAAGAGCAAAATAGACTTTGCGTTTTATTGAATGACCCAAGTAACAATCCAACAGGCCTTTGTATGACTAAAAACGATTGGCATGAGGTAATTAACACGCTAAACGAAGTAAATCGATTAGATATTCCGGTAATTCTAATACATGATATTGCTTATATAGATTACCAATTAAAAGACAATAAATATTCTCGAGAAATTTTTGAAACATATCAAAACCTTGATGAAGACATTTTAGCCATTGTAGTTTTTTCTGGATCCAAAACCTTTTCTTTATATGGTTTCAGAGTTGGAGCGCAAATAGGTTTATCAAAATCTCAAGATGTAGTAGATAATTTTGTTAGAGTCGGCGATTATTCTGTAAGAGGACGGTTTTCAAGCGTTTCTCAACCTGGAATTAATATAATTGGCAAAATATTTACTCACAATGATTTTAAAAAACGTTTTGAAAACGAAATGAATACTGCAAGAAATTTACTTAAAGCAAGAGCTAATTTATTTTTGGAGGAAGCCGAAAAAAATAATTTGGAGATATTACCATATTGCGGAGGCTTCTTTATAAGCGTTCCTACAAAAAATAAAAATATCTTCAAAGATTTAGTGAATGACCACGTATTTGTAATACCTATGCAAGATATTATAAGAGTTGCTATATCATCTCTATCTATTCAAGACATCCCTAATTTAGTTAAAAAAATTAAAAAGCATATATAAAAAAACTGTAAGGTTTCAATGACCTTACAGTTTATTTTTTTAAAAATAATTAATCAGCTAAAAAAGTAACTTTTCCGTGTAGTACTAATGTAACAATATCAATAATAAATAAAGGCCAACCAAGTATTAACCATAATATACCGGCAATTAAATGACCTTTTGCAATTCTATAAATGCCATAAACAATCCAATCAGCGAAAGGCAAGGCTAAAATAATCTTAACAATTAATGGAAGTCCATCAATCATTTTTACATATTCGTTCATTTCTTAATCCCCCTTTTTAAGGTCATTATACCACTTGCTATAAAATAATAAAAGAAACTTTAGATAAATTACTCTAAAGTTTTGTTTATTGCTTCTGCAACTTTTTTACATTTTACTACTAAACTTTTGAACTTTTCTGGCTTTAAAGATTGTTGTCCATCACTTAATGCTGTTTCAGGTGTCTGATGCACTTCTATAATTAAACCATCGGCTCCAGCAGCAATCGCAGCTAGTGAAAGTGATTCAATATATTCCCATCTACCTGCAGCGTGTGAGGGATCTACAATAATTGGAAGATGTGACAATTTTTTTATTACGGCAATAGAAGATATATCGAGAGTATTTCTAGTAGAAGATTCATAAGTTCTAATACCTCTTTCGCACAAAATTACATTGCTATTTCCACCGGCCAAAATATATTCAGCCGACATCAACCACTCTTCAATCGTGTTAGCTATACCTCTTTTTAAGAGAATAGGTTTGTTAATTTTACCTAATTCTTTTAATAGAGCAAAATTTTGCATATTCCGAGCTCCAACTTGAATCAAATCGACATTTTTGATAAACAAATCAATATCTTCAATGCTCATTATTTCACTGACAACTGGAATATTATATTTAATTTTAGCATCATGTAAAATCTCTAAACCCTCCTCTTCTAGGCCTTGGAATGAGTAAGGGCTAGTCCTAGGTTTATAAGCTCCACCTCTTAAAATCTTCGCTCCTGCTTCTTGAACTAAAGGAGTGATTTCATCAATTTGATTTTTAGATTCCACTGCACATGGGCCACCGATGATGACTACATTATTGCCGCCAATTTTAATTCCACTTACATTAACAATAGTATTTTCAGGCTTAAATTTACGGTTAACTTTTTTGAAAGGTTCTTGTACCCTTAAAACTGTATCAATATATTCGTAAGCATATAAACTATTAGGGTCAATTGTTGTTGTATCACCGATTACACCAATAATGACAGTGGATTTACCAAAACTTTCATGAATTTCAAAACCCTTGTCAATTAAATGCTGTTCAATTTCTAATATTTCTTCTGGTGTAACGTTATTTTTTAATTTAATTATCATAATTTAATCCTCTTCACTTAAGTATTTTATTGCGTCTATATAACTTTCAAAACCTTTACCAAAAAATTGTTGTTCACAAGCGTCTTTAATTACAGAAATTTTTCTAAAAGATTCTCTTTTGTAAATATTGGAAAGATGTACTTCTACCTTCTTAATATTAATTGACAAAAGACAATCATAAATAGCGTATGAATAATGAGTAAAAGCAGCTGGATTGATAATTATAGCTGAAAATCGATGAAAATTATCCTGAATCAAATCAATAATTTCTCCTTCATGATTTGATTGATATATTTCAAAATAATGGCCTTTTTCTTTTCCGTAGTCTAAAAGAAAATTAACTAAATCGTTATATGATTTAGTTCCATAAATATCCGGCTCTCTTTTCCCTAAAAAATTTAAGTTTGGGCCATTAATAATTAAGATATTCATTGATTTTCTCCTTTATCTCATTAATATGATACACTGTATCTTTCTTAATATCAATTATTATGTCGCTAGCTTTTTTATATAATGGCATTCTTTCCTCGGCGATTCTAATAATATCATTGCTATTTTTTATTAAAGGACGGCCTTTTATAATCTTTTCTGCTATTTTTTTAGGATTTTTATTTAAAAAAACAATTATGCCATTCTGTTTTAATAACTCGATGTTGATATCCCTTTTTATTGCTCCACCACCGGTTGAAATTATACAGTTATGTTGTTTGAATAAAATTTTAATGATTTCAGTTTCAACCATTCTAAATTGAGCTTCTGAATTTAATTGAAAATAATCATAAATGCTCATATCAATAACCTTTTCAATTTCTTGATCTGTATCATATAGTTTTTTGTTTAATTTGGATTCAAATAATTTAGCATATTTGCTTTTTCCGCTTAATGGTAAGCCTATAAAAACTAAATTATAGGTGTTTTTTAACATTTTTTTATAAACTCTATTTGCTACATTTAAAGGTAACTCAATATTAAAAAACAATTCATGAGCTCTTTTGGCTTGCATAACTAACATAAATAAACCATCAATTGTTTTTATGTCATGCTTTTGAGCCTCTATTAATAATCTAGTTCTTAAAGGATTATAAATTAAATCTATAACTAATTCAATATGTTTGAAAATTGATAGATCAACCAACAAATCATCTTCGTTATGTGGGTACATTCCGACAGGTGTAGTGTTAATCATAATATCAAACTTATCATAATTTTGATAATTTTTATAGTAATCGTCCAAAACATTCTTTTTTGTTCTGCAGAGTCTCACAATCCGATTTGCTTTTAATGTTTCAAGCGCCAAAACAACCGTGTTTGAGACTGAACCATTACCCAAAACTATAACATTTTTTTCTTCGATATTAATATGATTAAAAGCAATCATTTCCATAAAACCATAATAATCAGTATTATAACCAATATAACGTTTTTCTCTCATAACCACCGTATTAACCGAGTTAGTTTTTTTTGCTAAGTCATCTATTTCATCTAGATACTCTATACAGTCGTTTTTGTAAGGAATTGTTACATTGAATCCCAATAATTTTTTGTTTTCAAAAATATTTTTTAAATTATTTGTGTTTATAAGTTCATATTTTTCATTTCCAAAAGCATTATGGATTTCTTTTGAAAAACTATGACTTAGATTTTTTCCCACCAAGCCATACATTATTGAAGCCAAGCCTTCTTATTGTCAAACAACAAAAGGTCCAAAACAGCAAAATTTAATACTGCATTAACAACATGAACTACCCTTGATACAATTTGCGGATCGTGTCTTCCTTCGATTTTTAATTCTACATTTTCATGAGTATTTATATTGATAGATTTTTGTGGCTTACCTATTGACGAAGTCGGCTTAATTGCTAGTCGCAAAATTATTGGGTTGCCATTAGATAATCCGCCAAGAATGCCACCGTTGTTATTTGATAAAATATTAACTTTATTGTTTATATATTCATATTGATCATTTGCTTCAGAACCATTTAGTCTAGCAAGATTAAATCCCTCACCAAACTCCACACCTTTAACAGCTGGAATTGAAAACAGCAGTGAGGATAGATAACTTTCTAAAGACAAAAATAAAGGTTCGCCTACTCCGATTGGCAGATTGATGACGGTTGATTCTATCGTTCCGCCTAAAGAATCAGAAGCATTAGAAGTCTTTATTATTAAATCTTCCATTTTACTTTTTATATCTTGGTTAATAAGTGGAAAATAAGATTTGTTTAAACCTTGTATCAAATTAATATCAATGTTATTTTTATCAAAAGAATTATCATAAATATTCTTTATACTTTCTATATGGGAAGAGACATAGATGTTTTTGGACTGTAAGATTTGCTGACAGATAGAGCCAACAATTATCCATAGAACAGTTAGCCTTCCGGAAAAAATACCGCCTCCAGATTTATCATTGAAATTATTGTATTTTACAAAAGCAGGGTAATCAGCATGACCAGGTCGAACAATGTTATTTAATTCCTGATAATCATCTTTTTTGGTATTATTGTTCGGAATTAAAAACGTTAATGCTCCCCCGGTTGAGAATCCGTTTTTAAAACCAGATATAACTTTATAATCGTCTAATTCAACTCTTTTAGTAGATAATGAATTTTGTGGACGTCTTTTATTAAGATTAAAGTTAATTAAATCAAAATCTATTTCAATTCCTGCGGGAATCTGATCAATAACTAAACCTAAAAAATCTCCATGAGATTCTCCAAAAAAAGTTATTTTGATATTATTACCGATATTATTCACAATTTATACCTCCAATTTACAAGTCTCCAAATTTTATGTTTTTAATATAAGCATTGCCAATGTTTTCCAATAACACAAAATCGATACCTTCTGTTTTGGCCTTTTTATCTCTTTTTATATAGTCGATAAGTTCTTCTTTAGTTGCTGAATCTTTTATTGGTAAAGAAAATTTTTGTAAAATTAAGCTTAATTCCTCAGCGATATCTTTGTTTACTACTTTCATCATTCCTAGAGCTACAGCTTCTCCGTGCAAATACTTATCATAGTTATAATAAGATTCGTAAGCGTGACCATAAGTATGACCAAAATTTAGAATATGTCTTTTTTGATTATCATATTCATCTTCTTCAACATAAGCTTTTTTTATCATTATTGAATCATAAATTAGCTTTTCTAAATTATTATAAACATCTTTATTTTTAATATAATTGAACAGTTCTCGAGAATGAATCATTCCATACTTTATCATTTCAGCCATGCCGTTATTAAAATGTCTTTCTGGTAATGTTTCTAAAGTTGCTGGATCAATTAACACTAATTTTGGTGGGTAAATTTGTCCGACTGAATTTTTAATATTGCCAACATTAATTGCGACCTTTCCACCAATAGAAGAATCTATCTGTGCTAAAAGTGTAGTTGGAATTTGAATATAAGGAACTCCTCGGTAAAGAGTTGAACTAATAAAACCAGCTAAATCTCCCGTAACGCCTCCACCCAAAGCAATTATTGTTGTTTCTTTGGTTATAGATTTGTCTATTAACAAGTTAATTATACGAAAATATTCCTCAAATGATTTTGATTTTTCACCTTCTGGAAATTTTATAATTAAAGAATTTTTGATTTTAGATGAAACTTTTTTAATGATTTTTTCTGGTATATTATCATCAGAAATTATTACATAACTTTTTTCTACATCAATGTAATCTTCAATATTATCTAGTAAATCTTTTTTTATAAAAACATTATAGTCAAAACGACTCGATTTAACTGTTATTTTCATATTCATCACCTACATATATTCTATTCTAATACCCAAGGATTGCAAATCTTCGAAGAAATGCGGGTACGACTTATTAATAGCTTCAGCTTTGTTTATAATTATAGCGTTATTAGCTCTAAGAGACGCGATAGCAATAGACATAACCATCCTATGATCATTATATGAGTCAAATTCATTTGATAGAAAAGAATTATTTCCCCAAATTTTATAACTATCATCAATAATTTGTGTTTTTACACCTAATTGATTTAAGATATGATTTATTGCTGATAATCTATCTGTTTCTTTTATTCTAAGTCGTTTAGCGTTATAAATTCTAGTAACTCCGCTTGATAAACCAGCTAAAACAGATAATATTGGAGCGATATCTGGATATTGGCTGACATCTATATCTAAAGAAGACGTTTGACTTTTAATAAACCTTAAACAATTTTTTTCTTTAAAAACCTTTCCATTCATCTTTTTAATAATATTTACAATTTCTGAATCTGGTTGTAACGAATCATAATTAACATTTGTAACTTTTATATCGCCATTAATTATGCCTGCAACAGCGAAAAATGCTAACTGTGAATAATCGGCTTCGACCTTATAATCGCAGGCATGATATTTTTGATTACCTTTGATGTAATAATAACTATCTTTTTCTTCAATTAGTATGCCAAATTTATCTAAAACATCAATTGTCATATCAACATATTTTTTAGATTCCAATATGCCATTTATTTTTATTATCGAATCTTGATTTTTAAGAGGTAAAGCAAATAATAATCCACTGATAAATTGTGAACTTACATTGCCTAAAACTTCATAATTATCCGCTGGTAATTCACCATTAATATAAATTTTATTTTCACTCTTTTCAAAAATTATATCATATTTATTGAAAAGATCTTCATAAATAGAAAGCGGCCTTTTTAGTAAAGAGTCTCTGCCACTTAAATAGATACCTTTTGTATTTACTAAAATGGGAATCAAAAATCTTAAAGTTGAACCAGATTCTTTACAGTCAATAACTTCATCGCCAACAATTGATAAAGAGCCACTACTAATAATTTCTAATGCGTTTTCAAGTTTGTTGATTTTAACACCCAAGCTTTTAAAAGCATTAACTGTTGCTTTAATATCATCAGAGAACACAACATTTTTGATTACTGATTTTCCCTTCGCTAAACAAGCACAGATGATTGATCTGTGCAGTAAAGACTTTGATGGTGGCACTTTAACTTGCCCTTTAGCATAACCGGGATAAATCTTAATCTTCATTATTTCTTTCCTTTAAATATATATTATGTAAGTTTTTTGCTTTACACATTAGTTCGCTGAGTTTAACTTTGTCTTCTAAATTAATTGCAGTTTTAAAAGTTTCTAATTGATTTTGAAAATCTGATATTCTTTCACACAACAAATCTTTATTATTAATAAATAAATCAGTCCATAACGGAACGTTAATATTAGCTATTCTAGTCAAATCACGATAAGAGTCACCGGTAAAGTGACTTAGATTAACTTTAGGTTGGAATGAGTTTACAAGTGCGAGTGAGATTATATGAGTTAATTGGGAAGTGTATGCAATTAACTCATCATGTAGTTGCGCAGAAATAATAGAAACATTTTTAAAGCCCATTTCTTTAGCTAATTTAATAGTTAAATCAATATTTTGTTTTTCGTTACCAAAATGCTCAACTATTGCATAATTACCTTTACTAAAAATTCTTTTATCTGAATGTTCAACTCCAATTAATTCTCTTCCCGCAATAGGATGTGAATATATGATATCAAAATTTGTGATGGCTAATTTATCTATTTGCTTTATTAAACCAGACTTAATACCTGATATTTCGATGAGAACTGAATCATTTTTTATTAAATCTTTGTTCTTTTTTAAAAAATCAATAATCATATCGGGATATAAGCAAAGATAGATAATATTATTATCTTCAAGGAATTTATTTAAGTCATAATAAGCATTATGAATGATTTTATTATCCAATGCATACATCAACGCTTCTTTTTTAACGTCATAAGCATTAATTGTATGATTGTGATTTAACGTTTTAGCTATGGTTCCGCCGATTAAACCTAGTCCAATAATCCCTATTTTCATATGTTTCTCCTTTGATATTTAATAATTTTATCACAAATATTAACAAAAGTGTTAATAAGGTTTGAATGATATCAAAAAATAGGTGTATTTTGCTTGTTAAACTTTCTAAAAATAGTCTGTTTATGATATAATTGTTATGAAATGTGAGGAGGATTATCAATGTACAGAGAGATTAATGTTTTTGATTATGCCAACTTTGTATTGGAAAAACTAACACCAGGAATTTTTTTAAATACTAAAAAGGATAATACAATTAACACGATGATTATCGGTTGGGGAGGAATTAATGTTATATGGGGAAGGCCAATCTTCGTTGTTTTAGTGAGAGATTCAAGAGCTACCTATGATTTGATTGAATCAAGTAAAGAATTCACTATAAGCGTACCGATAAATAAGAATATGAAAAAAGAAATAGCAATTTGTGGAACAAAATCATTAAGAGATATGGATAAGTTTAAAGAATGTAACTTCACCCCTATTAAAGGCAGAAAAATTGATACCCCGATTATAGCAGAGGCGGAATTACATTATGAATGTAAGGTTATTTACAAACAAACATTGAATCAAGAAGTTGTTCCTCAAATAGTAAAATCTCGTTATTATAACAATAACGCAAATCATACTGTATACTATGGAGAAATAATAGATCAATATATTTACGAAAAGGAGTAAAATAATGGGAAAACTATTAGATGGATCAGCTTTAGCGAAAAAAATAAGAATTAGAGTTAAAACTGAAACCGAAAAATACATAAACGAATATAATATTCAACCTCATTTAGCGGTTATTTTAGTTGGGGCAGACCCTGCTAGCGAAACATATGTTAGATTTAAGGAAAAAGCTTGTAACCAAGTAGGGATGAAATCTTCTGTTATTCATAAACCAGCAGATTTATCAGAAGAAAGTCTTATAGAACTAATTGAAGAGCTTAATAATGACGATAGTGTTCACGGAATTTTATTGCAACTGCCGATACCTAAACATATCAATTCCGAAAGAGTTATTAATGTCATTAATCCTCGTAAAGACGTTGACGGTTTTGCAAATGAAAATGTTGCCAAGTTAAGTAAGAATCAAGATGCCTTAGTTCCTTGTACACCGTTAGGAATTACGAGACTTCTTGATGAATATAATATTAAAACCGAAGGTGAACATTGCGTTATTATTGGCAGAAGTCAAATTGTTGGAAAACCAATGGCTCAATTAATGTTACAAAGAAATTCTACAGTTACAATTTGTCACTCAAAAACTAAAAACATTAAAGGCATAACAAAACAAGCCGATATATTAGTAGCGGCTGTTGGTAAGGCTCATATGGTTGACGATTCATTTATAAAAGATGGGGCAGTTGTTATTGATGTTGGCGTTTCTCGTGTCAAAGGCAAAATTTACGGAGACGTTAATTTTGATAGAGTTTTAGATAAAGCAAGTTATATAACACCGATGCCAGGCGGTACTGGCCCTATGACTATCGCTTGCCTTTTAGAAAACACATTGAAGTGTTATTTAGACTTAGTTGGCAATAAAAATGATTGATCGATATTCTAGGCCAAAAATGCAAAAAATATGGTCTGATAAAACAAAGTTTGATGCCTTTATGAAAATTGAAATTTTAAACGTTGAAGCACTAAATCATTTGGGTATTGTAAAAGATGAAGAATTGTTTCTAATAAAAACTAACGCTAACTATACTTTATCAAGAATAAAAGAATTAGAAAACGAAACTAAGCATGATGTTATAGCTTTTACTAGAGCTGTTTCTGAAAGTTTAGGAAATGAAAAAAGATTTATTCATTACGGATTGACATCAACCGATGTTGTAGACACAGCCTATGGAGTTTTATTAAAAAAGGCTAATGAAATTATAAAGAAAGATGTTTTATCTTTCTTGAAAGTTCTCGAAAAACAAGCTTATAATTATAAAGATACATATTGTGTAGGCAGAACTCATGGAATACATGCTGACATAACAGTTTTTGGTTTAAAATTTGCTCTTTGGTATGATGAATTATCTAGAAACTACAATCGTTTTTTAAGAGCTTCTGAAGAAATTGAAGTTGGTAAAATAAGTGGAGCAGTCGGCAACTATGCTTTTATCGATACTGAAGTCGAAAGATACATTTGCCGTAATTTAGGACTGAAAACAGTTAATATATCAACTCAAACTTTGCAAAGAGATAGACATGCCAATTATATAAGCACATTAGTTTTAATGGCTTCTACTTTAGAAAAAATTGCAACTGAAGTAAGACATTTACAAAGAACTGAAGTAAATGAAGTTAGAGAACCATTCTCCAGTAATCAAAAAGGTTCTTCAGCTATGCCTCATAAAAAAAATCCGATTGTCAGTGAAAATATCACAGGAATAACTAGAGTGTTAAGGGGATACATGCTATCGGCTTTTGAAAATATAACTTTATGGCACGAAAGAGATATTAGCCACTCTTCGGTAGAAAGAATAATCCTTGCGGATGCCACAACTCTAGTTGATTACATGTTCAATAGATATATCGATGTTATAGAGAATTTAGTTGTCTATCCAGAAAATATGCTTAAAAACATATACTTAACAAACGGAATTATCTTTTCACAAAGAGTTTTAACTAAATTAGTTGATAAGGGTATTTCAAGAGAAATGGCATATGATGAAGTCCAAAAATTAGCGAATGAAGCGTACGAAAATCAAAAGAACTTCGTTGATTTAATTAAAAACAATGCATTTATAAAAAGTAATTTATCTAAAAATGAAATCAACGAATTATTTGAACTTGATTTTTATAAAAAAAAGGTAGATTATATATATAATAAAGTATTTGTAAAATAATAAATTGATTATATATATGAGGAGATAAAAATAATGTCAGAAAAAAGAGTTTTATATCGTGATACGGAAAATCAAAAGATATTTGGTGTTTGTTCTGGTTTAGCAGATTATTTTGATTTAGATGTAACTTTGATTAGAGTAATTTGGGTATTGTCAGTATTGTTTGCAGGCACAGGACTTCTTTTTTATATCATTCTTGCGATTGTAATTGAACCAAAACAAGTTGTTTTGGCAAAAAAACAAAAAGAAAAACAAAAAGAAGACAGCGATGATCCTTTTGCTAAATTCGATAAATAATAATAAATTTGATAAAAGACTGAAAGTTTAAAAGCTTTCGGTCTTTTTTTACATTTAATTTACATAAATTTACTGTTTATTGATATTGGCAAAATTTTAAAACTGTTAATATATAGTCGATTTTCAAATAAAGGAGAAAAATATGAAAAAATTAGTTTTATTATTTAGTTTGTTTTTAACAGGTACTTTAGTTGCTTGTGGTGGTGCTCAAGAATGGGATTCATCAAGTAATATTACTTTATACACTAGAGATACATCTAGCGGAACAAGAGCTGGATTTATGAGCGGTATAGGGTTTGATGAAGCTGCAGAAGACGATAGTCTTTTAGCTGATGGTTTCGTCATAAAAGATAATACAGGTATTCTAACTTCAATGGCTACTGATGAATATGGAATTGGATACATTTCTTTAGCTAGTTTAGATAACACTGTAAAAGGATTGCAATTTGATGGAGTAGCTCCAACAATTGCAAATGTTATCAATAACACTTATGGATTAAAAAGGCCATTTAATTATGTTACAAGATCACTAGATGATTTCGCTAATGATACTGAAAGAGATATTACTCTTGCATTCATCGCATTTTTACAAACAACTGATGGTGCGGATATCGTTACTAACGAGGGAGCAATTCCTTTGTCAAGCAGCGAATCTTGGGATGATATTAAAGCAGATTATGACATTTGTTTACAAGACAATAGCGCTGTAACAATCAAATTTGGTGGTTCAGATTCAATTGAAAAGATTGCCTTAGCTTTAACAGCAGCTTTCGCACCAAAATGTGGTAACTTCGTTCCTGAACATGATCACACTGGTTCTTCAGATGGATTTAAACGTACACAAGGATCTGAAAAAGATGGAGATAATTACAAACACGTAGGATTTGCTTCTCGTCCATTCAAAGATACTGAAGTTGGAACTGAAGGAACGCAAGGGCAATTAGCATGGGACGCTATTGTAGCTATCGTTCATTTAAATAATGAAGTAACAAATGTTACTCCAGAAGATTTAAAAAAGATCTACAGAGGTGACTACGCTACTTGGGAACAATTATTAAGCTAACAGTAATAATAGATTTGTTTTGCACAAAAGAAATGCCCTATGAACTAGAGGGCTTTTCTTGCGTCTTTGGAGGTACGACATGGATTTTATAAAAAAACAATTTGGTAAAATTAAAGATTTATTTCATTTCAATAGCAAAAAAGAAGTAGTTGATTTTATTATCAAACTATTCTTTTTGATTTCAACGATAGTTTCAGCATCATTTATTGTTATAATTATTGTTTTTATTACTAAAGAAGGAATAAAACCTTTCGTTACTGATAATGGTGGAATAGGATCTGTAAACTTGGTTAGGTTTCTTACTGGAACAACTTGGCTTGAAGGGACCGCATTTAAGTCTAATTTATACAGCGTTGGTTTTATTATTATTAACACTCTATATATATCCTTGTTATCTCTTTTAATAGCTATGCCCATTGGAGTTTTAACTGCACTTTTCATTGCTAAAATAGCGCCTAAAAGGTTAAGCGAAATCTTACGAACAGTAATCGAATTATTAGCGGCTATTCCTTCTATCGTCTATGGATTATTTGGGAGTGGAATCATTTTAGTATTTGTCTATAATCTAGCAAAGGTTTTTGGAGTTCAATCTCCTGGTGGAAACTCGGTATTAGCAACGGTTTTAGTACTTGCTTTAATGATTTTACCAACGATTACTGCATTATCAGAAGTTGCCATAAGAAGTGTGGAAAAAGATATAGAACATGGATCTTTAGCTTTAGGGGCGACAAAAACCCAAACTAATTTTAAAGTTGTATTAACTAGCGCAAAATCAGGAATTTTTTCAGCCTCTATTTTAGGAATAGGAAGAGCGTTGGGTGAAGCTACCGCAGTTAGTCTAGTAGCGGGAAACGCAAGAAGTGGTCCAACTCTCAGCTTTTTTCAAACAACATCAACTTTAACATCAACAATGTTACAAGGGTTGAAAGAAACGACAGGGATAGATTATGATATTCGTTTCAGCGTCGGAATTGTTTTAATGGTTGTGATTCTACTTACCAATGCCGGCCTTAACTTTGTGAAGAAAAGGATAGGTAATGTCCATGTCAAGTAAACGTAAACGAATTGATAATTTACTGCAAATCATCACCTATGGAGCTGCATCAGTAGCAGTTATTATATTGTCTTTAATCGTAGTTTTTGTTTTTAAAAATGGATCCGGTTTAATAAATTTAGATCTCATAACAAATGATTACCATGCTCAATATTACAATGGTGGAATTGAAAATGTAACTTCTTTCTCAAATACACCAAAACCAAATATTTTAACCGAAGAAGATTATTATTCTCTCAAATGGGGTATTGCCTTAACTGATGACATTGACAGAGAAGGAAAACCAATAATTATCGTTTCGTATATAGCAGAAGACTCTCCACTTTATCAAATGTATGATAAAAATAATCTAGATAATGATAGTTTTGCTATAGAAGTGGAGAACATCGTTCAATCGATTAAATTTTACGATAAAGATTCCACTTTAAGTATTTATGGTGCACAACATATGATAAATGAACTTGATGCAGAATCTGAGTTTAGAGAAATGGTATTTACATCATTAGGCGGGGGAATCCGGGGATCTTTAATTACTACACTTTATACAATAGGACTTACTTTGTTATTTGCTTTACCAGTTGGAATTTTTACAGCAATATACTTAAATGAGTTTGCGAAGAAAAATCGTTTGACAAATATCATAAGAAGTATGATTGAAATGTTAACCGGAGTTCCTAGTATCATTTTTGGGTTGATGGGATTAGCCGTATTTGTTCCATTAACTGTGCGATATACACCAGCCGATAGTGCAAATATTTTATCGGGTAGCCTTACTTTAGCAGTGATTTTACTGCCAGTAATTATTAGATCAACAGAAGAATCTCTAAAAGTCGTTCCTGACGATTTTAGATTTGCCTCTTTAGCACTTGGCGCAAATAGTACCCAAACAACTTTTAAAGTAGTACTCCCATCCGCTCTTCCTGGAATTATGACAGCTACATTGTTAGCAATAGGAAGAATCATCGGCGAAAGTGCCGCTTTAATTTTTGCGATTGGAACTGCAATAAAAGATGATATATCTATTTTTGGAAAATCGACCACTTTAGCAGTACATATCTGGTCATTGCTGACTGATGAACCAGCAAATATTGAATTAGCCAGTACAATTTCTCTTATAATTTTAATGATTGTCTTGATTTTAAATATTTCCGTTAAACTATTATCAAGATCATACTTAAAAAGAGTATAATAAAAAGGAGACAACCTCATGATAAATAATGTATTTACAATAAAAAATTTAAATTTGTTTTATGGCAAATATCAAGCTTTACATAGCATAAATCTAGACATAGAGCGTAACAAAGTTACGGCTTTAATCGGACCTTCTGGTTGCGGTAAATCCACTTTTTTACGTTGCCTTAATAGAATGAACGATTTAATTGATTCTTGTCAGATTGATGGTGAAGTTTTATATCATAACGATAATGTTTATAACAGAAATTTTGATGTTATATCATTGAGAACAAAAGTTGGGATGGTTTTTCAAAAACCAAATCCTTTCCCGATGACGATATATGATAACATTGCATACGGCCCAAGATGTCAAGGCATTAAAGATAAAACAGAATTGAACAAAATTGTCGAAAAATCGTTGAAAAACTCAGCTCTTTGGGAAGAAGTTAAAGATCGATTGAAAGATAGTGCAATGAGTTTATCTGGCGGACAACAACAAAGACTCTGCATTGCAAGAGCAATTGCTATGGAGCCGGAAGTAATCTTGATGGATGAACCTACAAGCGCTCTTGACCCAATAGCAACAATGAAAATTGAAGAGCTAATCAATGATTTAAAACAAAATTATGCAATAGTTATCGTTACTCACTCTATGCAACAAGCCGCAAGAATCTCTGATAACACAGCCTTTTTTCACCTAGGAGAACTAGTTGAATATGATAAAACAGATATTATTTTTACTACACCTAAAGAAGTGAAGACTGAAGAATATATTACAGGCCGTTTCGGATAAGATATTGAATAATAAAATTTAATTAGATATAATCTATAAGGGGGCATCTATGACATTTAGAACACAATTTGAAAAAGAATTGGAAGAATTAAAATTAAGCCTAATAAAAATGGGTGATTTGGTTATCAAAAACATTCATTTATCACTACATTCATTTGTAGAAATGAATGCTGAGTTAGCTGACCAAATCATTAAAGATGATAAATTGGTAAATCAGTTTGAATATGATATTGAAAAAGAATGTATGAGAATTATCCTTAGAGAGCAACCTGTTGCTAGAGATCTTCGATTAATTACATCAGTTTTAAAAATGATTACAGATTTGGAAAGAATCGGTGATCATGCCTCTGATATATCAAAACTTACAATATTTATGGAAAAAAACAATAAACCATTTTTAGTAAAACAAGTTCATAAAATGGCTGATGAAAGTGAAAAAATGATTAAAATGGCTTTGGAGTCGTTTGTTAATCAAGATCAAACAATTGCTTTAAAAGTTATTGAAAACGATGATGTTGTCGACGACTACTTTAATGAGGTTCAACATATTGTAGCTGAAGCGATAAGACAAAATAACATCGATGCTGATTATGCACTATACTTAATGATGGTTACTAAATATTTAGAAAGAATAGGTGATCATGCCGTAAATATTGCTGAATGGGTAATATTTTCAATTATTGGTCATCATAGAAACTGAGGTAAAATCATGAAACCATTAATATTCTCAGTAGAGGATGATATCAATATTCAATATGTTATTAAAATAGCAATGCAAAATTCTCAGTTAGAAATTGAGTGTTTTAATAATGCAAAAGATCTTTTTAGAAAATTGGACGAAACAGTCCCAGATCTTTTCTTGTTGGATATTATGCTGCCGGATATGAGTGGGTTGGATATTATCAGAAAACTTAAAAAAATTGAACGATACAAACAAATACCAATTATGATTATATCAGCTAAAACATCGGAAATTGATCGAGTTATAGGAATCGATTTAGGTGCCGATGATTATATGATAAAACCATTTGGAGTTTTGGAGTTAATAGCTAGAGTTAAAGCTTTATTAAGAAGAAGTGACAACAATATTGAAGACAATACATTAGAAATAAATGGACTTCTTCTAAATATATCCGAGCATATAGTAACATATAATGGAAACCAAATTATTTTGACAAAAAAACAATTTGATTTGCTTAAGTATTTTATGGAAAGAAACACTAAATTATTAACTCGTGAAGAATTGGTTAATAATATTTGGGGTTATGATTTTATTGGAGAATCTAGAACTCTGGACGTGCATATTAAAGAAATCAGACGTAAATTAAAAATAGCGGGTGTAGATGAAGAAATAATTCAAAACATCCGTGGAGTGGGATACAAGCTTGTTTTATGAAAAGAAAAATTAGTTTTGAATTTATTATTTTAATCTTTTCAGCCTTAGTTGCTTTTACGATTGGAGCTACTTTTTTTGCTAGAAGCAGCATAAACAATGTTACCGAATTAAATTTAGAAAAATATCTGGAAATAATTAAAATCGATTATGAAGAGTTAACGCCTACTGAAATTATAGACAAATATAGTGATTTAGATAATTATTTGCGAATAACATTTATCGACGCGCAAGGCGAAGTTACTGCTGATTCTTTAGCTGAAGATTTAGATAATCATCTTGATAGACCAGAAATCGCAAACATTGGAGAAGCCTATATAAGACACTCTGATACCTTAGATATTGATATGATGTATTTAGCTTCTGCACTAAATGACGGCAGTTATTTAAGGGTTGCTGTCCCGATTACATCAATACTAGGGTTCTTAAATGACTTTATCGCTTTGTCTATTGTTATCGGAATAATTATAATCATTTTGTCAATCATGTCGAGTTCTTACTTGATTAAACAAAGTTTAAAACCGCTTTCTGATACTAAGATTATTTTGGAGAATATTAATAAAGGAGAATTTCAAGAGATATTGCCAATTATTAAATATGATGAAATTAATGGATTGATTAAAGAAATAAATCAAATAAACAAAACAATATCTAACAACATTGCATCATTAAAATCGGAAAAATTAAAATCAGATTTTCTTTTGAATCATATGAACCAAGGAATTTGTGTCTTAGATGAAGAGGCCAGGATAGTTCTATTGAATAATTATTTAAAAAATTTATATAACTTTAATATTAACTATAATATCAACAAGGATTATCGTTATTTATTTAGAGATGAAGAGATTCAAAAAGCAATAAAAAAAGTTTATGACGAAAAAGAAAACAGTACTTTAGTAGCAATTCTTGACGATAAATATTATTCAATTTCGATTATCTATTCCGATAAAGATTGGAGTTTCAATTCTAGTGTAATTCTTATCTATTCCGATATTACTTCTGCTAAAAATATTGAAATATTAAAAAGAGATTTCTTTGTTAACGCCTCTCACGAATTAAAATCTCCATTAACGACGATTATTGGGTCGATTGATATAATATCTCAAGGAATGGCAAAAGATGAAGAAACAATAAACGATTTGATTGAAAGAATCGGTTCTGAAGCAAAACGAATGAACAATTTAGTTATGGATATGTTAACATTATCAGAATACGAAACCAAAAATCAAAATTCACAAAGACAAGTTGTGAACATGCAAAGTCTTGCGCAAGAACTAGTAGAAAACTTATCCGTTTTGGCAGATAAAAATAAGATATTAATATCTTCGAACGTTGAAGATTTTAATATATTTATCAGTTATGAAGAAATTTATCAATTATTAAAAAACTTAATTGAAAATGCAATCAAGTATGGCAAAGTTAACGGCAATGTATGGATAAATGTAGAACAAGATGAACAACATCTTATAATTAAAATTAAAGATGACGGAATAGGAATACCGAAAGTTGATTTAAATCGCGTATTTGAAAGATTTTATCGTGTTGACAAGGCTAGAAGTAGATCGACTGGCGGAACTGGACTAGGCTTATCAATTGTAAAACACATTGTTTTAAATTATAATGGACATGTAGATATAAGTAGTGAAGAAGATGAAGGAACTGAGGTTTCGGTATATCTCCCAAAAAAAGAATTGAACATTTTATAAATTAAGGAAAGGATGGATTTCATGAGAATAGCATTTGTGTGTACTCACAATAGTTGTCGCAGTATTATGGCGGAAGGATTCTTAAGACATTATAATGACGGTAATTTTGAAGTTTTCTCTGCTGGGACCGAAAAATATTCATCTCCAAAACCGCTAGCTATTGAGGTTATGGAGGATTTAGGGATAGATATGAGCCATGCTAGAAGTAAACTTTTGAATGAAATACCTTCTAAATTGGATGTTTTGATTACAATGGGATGTGGGGTTGAATGTCCTTTTATTCCAACTAGGCACAGAGAAGATTGGGGTTTAGATGACCCTAGTGGCGGACCAAAAAGCGCTTTTGAAATAACGCGAGATCTAATTAAAGATAGGGTTTTAGATTTAATAGAAAGAATTAAAGCAGATACATTAAAAATAAACGAAATAAACTTTGAATATAATAAAAACAAGTAAGATTGACACTAAATCTTACTTTTTTAATGGCTTTTTTTAAATATAAATTGTAAAAATTTTTTATATAACTATTCTATGATTAGCGATAGTTTTTTAACGATTAACATTGTATAATAATATTATAAGGGAGGGGAGCTCATGGAAGAATATAAACTACATAAGAACATTCTTTGCATCGATTTAAAAAGTTTCTATGCATCCGTAGAATGCGCTGTTTCTGGCCTGGATCCCTTCAAAACACCTTTGGTAGTGGCTGATAAATCAAGAGGGGGCGGATCCATTGTTTTAGCAGTCACACCGTATTTAAAACAACTAGGAGTTCCTAACCGTTGCCGTATCTATGAACTACCGAAAAATATCGACATAATCTATCGTAAACCGAGAATGGAGAGATATCTAGAGTATTCAACTAAAATCATTGAAATATATTTACAATTTGTCTCTGAAGATGATCTATATGTTTATTCAGTTGATGAAGTTTTTTTAGATTTTACTGAATATTTAGACTATTATAAAAAAAGCGATTATGAAATTGCAAAAATGATTATGGCTGAAATTTATCGACAAACTAAAATTTATTCAACATGTGGCGTAGGACCAAACATGTTGATAGCAAAGTTAGCTTTAGATATCGAAAGTAAGCATTCACCAGATTTTATCGCTAAGTGGACTTATGATGAACTACCACAGAAATTATGGCCAATTCAACCTCTTTCCAAAATGTGGGGTATTGGCAAAAATATGGAAAGAAATTTAAACGCCTTAGGAATACATAAGATTGAAGATTTGGCTAAATATGATGTTAAAAAACTTAAAAAGAAGTTTGGTGTCATCGGCGAGGAACTATATTATCATACTCATGGCATCGACATGAGCTTGATTCAAGAAAAACTAAGGCTTAAACCCGCGAGCAAAAGTTATGGTATCGGGCAAACTTTGTTTGAAGATTATTACAAACCGGAGATTTTTCAAATTATTAGAGAAATGGTCGATGATGTTTGTAGAAGATTGAGAGTCAGCAAGAAAAAAGCTTCAACAGTTCATTTTGGGTTGGGTTACAGCAAAGATATAGGTGGAGGTTTTGCGAGACAAATGCAACTTCCTCAGCCATCAAGCAACGAATCGCATGTATATCAGTTATGTTTGAAAATAATGAATAAATTTTATAATGATTCTCCAATAAGAGTCGTTAGAGTAACAGTAACTGGGTTGATTGATGATTTAGATTATCAAATTAATCTATTTGAAGATATCGAAACAGTGATTAAAGAAAAACAAGTATTTCATGCCGTAGATGAAATTAAAGAAAGGTTTGGCAAAAATAGTATCAATAGAGCTTCTAGTGAACTTAAAGCTTCAACCATCAAAGCTAGAAACGACATGATAGGTGGTCACAATGCCTAATCTATATATTGATCGCGGAATTATCAAGTGGGCAGCTTTTGATGCGTTGAACGGCTATCATTCAATGCTTAAAGAGATGCAACATCGACTAGGAAAAAAAGCCAAACCAATCCTCAGCGATGATGATTACGAGATTTTAAATCGCAATATTCAAGAAGTGCTAATCAACAAAAAAGAAATAGAATTAAAATATTATAGTGACGGTTACGTGAAGGTAACTTATGGAGTGGTCAAAAAGTTAGATTTTGTATCTAAAACAATAATTTTATCCACTTTAGAAAAAATACCGGCCGATGATATTATTTGTGTCGAAACTTTAACTTGATAATATTTTGAGTTATATTCACAAAAATGGCTACAAATGGTATAATTAATTGATAAAGTGGAGGAACGCATGAAAAGAATAAAGAGATTTCAAACACATAGGATAGTTTATTTTATCTTTTTAGCCATTGTTATTTTAGAAATTATTGGCGCTAGTTTTAGTGCTGGTTTTGCTGTTACATCTGAACAAAGAGATGCGGCATTATCTAATATATTTCTTGGTTTTTTAGCGGTTATTTTATTTTCAGTACCCTGGTTACTAGAATCAAGATTTAAACTGAATATTCCTAATTATTTAGAGATAATTATTTTATTTTTCTTATTTGGGGCTATAGTTTTAGGCAATATTCACAGTTTGTTAGTTACAGTTAAGGGATATGATAAATTTTTGCATATTGTCAGTGGAACTTTGATTTCGATTATTGGCTACGAAATAATTCATTCTTATAATTTATCAAAAAGCTTAGACGTACGATTAAGTCCTGGATTGTTGAGTATTTTTGCTTTTTGTTTTTCGATAACTTTACTAGTTTTATGGGAATTTTATGAATTTTCAATTGATACGATAGCATTCAATTTAAATAATGATACTTTAAGAAATATGCAACGCTATCAATGGATTAACGAAAGCTTGATTTACCCACAACCATATGGGTTGATGGATACAATGTTAGATTTAATTGTTGGTTCCATAGGAGCGTTAATAGTTAGCCTTATCGGTTGGCGAATTGTAACTCATCAACAAATAAAAGAAAATAAAGGAGTTGAGGTTAAATGATTCAAGAAAAAGCATATGCTAAAGTCAATCTGTTTTTAAATGTTCTAGAAAAAAGAAAAGACGGATACCACAACTTGGAAATGCTTAATGTCAAAGTTGACCTCTATGATGTTTTAGAGTTTAAAACTATCGATTTAGCAGAAACTGTCATTATTAAATCGAATGACTTATTCTTGTCTAACCAAGAAAACATTGTGATTCAAGTTGCTAAATATATGTTAAAAACATATAAAATAAGAACCGGAATTGAAATTAAAATTGATAAAAAAATACCTTTTGGCGCTGGGTTAGCCGGTAACTCGGCCGATAGCGCTGCGGTAATAAAAGGAATAAATGAATTATTTTCTTTAAATCTTTCTTTAGAAACGATGAAAGAAATAGGATTGATGTATGGGGCAGATATCCCTTATTGCCTAATTGATTCACCTGCTTTTGTTTCTGGAGCAGGAGAACAAATTGAAGAAGTCAAACTCGATTTATCCAAGTATCAACTATTATTGGTCAATCCATGCGAGTACATTAGTACGAGAGATGTTTTTGCACTTGGCGATAAATCAAATTACATCGCCAAAGATATAAATATAATCAAAGAAAACATTAAAGATAACAACATAGATTCTCTAATAACAAATTTATATAATTCTTTAGAAGAAATTGTTGTCAAAAATTATGAAGTAATGAATAATTTCCGAGAATTGATAATAAATGAATTAGGTAGTTCTGGATTAATTATGACAGGTTCTGGATCTAGTTTTATTAAAATAATTACTGAAAATGATGATTTTTCAGAGTTTATTGCTAAATATAAAGATAAATATCTAGTGAAGATACATAAATTTTTATAAATTTTTGTCCAACCTATTGAATTATCAAAAATAAACATGATATAATTTGTCAAAGAGGTGGTAGTGTGAAGATAACAGAGGTACGTGCGAAAAGAATCAACGGAGACAATCGATTAGTGGGTGTAGCTGCCATAACTATTGATAACTGCTTTGTTGTTCACGAACTAAGAATCATTGAGGGAAAGAATGGTTTATTTGTAGCGATGCCAAGTCGCAAAATGCCTAGCGGGGATTATAAGGATGTTGCTCACCCAATTAACAGTGAAACAAGGTCGATGATCGAAAAAGCAGTTTTAGAAACTTTTCAAGCTTTGCCAGACATCAATAATAAAGAAGACAAAAACACAGACGAATAAGTCCGTGTTTTTTTATTTATAAAAATTTCTGGCTTTTTTGTTTCATTCTTTTGTTGTATAATATAATTGAAGTAAACTTAAAAAAAGGAAAGGAAAGCAATAGATGCTTTATTGCGATGGTTTTTTATGGCTGTTTTTCATGGTTCGAAAGTAAAATTATTTGCATTAAGTTCAAATGTTCAACTAGCACAAGATATAGCTGATTATATTGGTATACCTTTGAGTAAATGCGAAGTTACTCATTTTGCTGATGGAGAGATTAATATTAATATACCAGAAACAGTTAGAGGACATAAAGTATTTGTGATTCAGTCGACTTGTGATCCTGTTAACGAACATATCATGGAATTGTTAATTATGATAGACGCTCTAAAAAGAGCTTCAGCAAGAGAAGTTAATGTATTGATTCCTTACTACGGTTATTCACGTCAAGACCGCAAAGCGAAAGCAAGACAACCTATTTCTGCAAAATTAGTTGCTAATTTACTAGAAGTAGCTGGAGCCGCAAGAGTTATTAGCATGGATTTACATGCGCCTCAAATTCAAGGGTTTTTCGACATCCCGATTGACAACTTCAGAGGGTTGCCTATTATTTCAAATTATATCCTTAGCAAAAATCTTGAAAATGTTTGTGTTGTGTCACCAGATCATGGTGGTGTAGCGAGAGCAAGAGATTTAGCTAACATTTTGCAATCACCGATTGCAATCATCGATAAAATGAGACCGGAACCTAACGTGGCGGAAGTAATGAATATTATCGGTAGAGTCAAAGGGAAAACTTGCGTGATTATTGACGATATGATTGATACAGCTGGTTCGATTTTTGCTGCAGCAAATGCTTTAACTGAAGCTGGAGCTAAAGATATTTATGCTTGTTGTACTCATCCTGTATTTTCTAAAAACGCACCACAACTTTTAATGGAAGCCCCAATAAAAGAAGTTATTTGTACAAATACAATAGAGTTGCCGAAAGAAAAATTATTTCCTAAACTTACACAACTATCTACAGCCGAATTACTAGGACAAGGAATTATTAATATTATTGATGATCAAGGAGTTTCAACACTTTTTTCTTGCGAAAGATAATACCTAAAGTTTACAAAGAAAACAATTGTGTTATAATATAATAAATTGAAGATTGGAAGAGTAGTATAAGAACTTTTATTAAAGCGAATGAGGGATGGTGTAAGCCTCAAAATAAGTCTTATTGCGAAGAACGCCCATGAAAGACAGAAGAAATAATAGTAGAACTGTACGTAAATCTTGCGTTAAAGATATTGAGTGCCGAGAAAAAATTCTCGGAATTAAGGTGGTACCACGGAAACATTCGTCCTTTGCATTAATTGTGAAGGACTTTTTATTTTCAGGAGGAAATTATGTTATTGAAAGAATTAGAAACTTTATATAAAGATAGTCCAATATCGAATCACACAAGATATCATAAAGAATCCTATGTCGAAGGACAAATAGATTATTTTATCGGATTGGATTCCGCAACAATTGGAAGTTTTGCGACAAAATATTTTAAAACAATCGACGATTCAGAACTATTAGAAATTTTAAATCATAAAATTCACGATTTTCGTTCGATTGCTTTGAGTATTATGTGTCGCCAAATAGAAATTTCAAAACCTAATAGACAAAGAGAAATTGTCGATATGTACTTAAGCAATCTTGAAAACGTCAATAATTGGGATTTAGTTGATATGTCTGCTTCTAAAATACTTGGGAGATATTTATACGATATTAATGATTTTGATTTACTATATGAATTATCAAAATCAGAGAATTTATGGTATAAAAGAGTATCAATTGTTGGTACTTATCACTTAATAAATAATAATTTGCTTCAAATCACTTTAGATTTAACAGATACACTTATGGTTGAAAAACATGATTTGATGCATAAAGCATGCGGGTGGATGTTGAGAGAATTAGGAAAGAAAGATACAAATTTATTGACTGATTACCTTGAAACAAACTACATCAACATACCTCGTACAATGTTAAGATATGCAATCGAAAAGTATCCCGAAGATATTAGAAAAAAGATTTTAAAAGGAGATTTTTTATGGCGATAGAAATTAAAAAATTGTATCAAGAGTTTCTTGCATACGCATTCAGCAAAGAAGAAATAGAAATTAATGGGTGGATTAGGAATAATCGTTCTCAAAAAGAATTCGGTTTTATCGACTTAAATGATGGAACTGCTTTTGAATCTGTGCAAGTAGTTTATGAATCCACATTAGAAAATTTTAAAGAGATTTCTAAATTTAGAGTAGGTTCATCAATCTCTGTAAAAGGCTTGGTGGTCTTTACTCCTGACATGAAACAACCTTTTGAGATTAAAGCTACTGACATAACTTTAGAAGGAGATAGTTTAGACGATTATCCAATTCAACCAAAAAGACATTCGAGAGAATTTTTAAGAGAAAATGCACATTTAAGACCAAGAACTAATCTTTTCAGTGCCGTTTTTAGAGTAAGATCTGTAGTTTCTTACTCTATTCATAAATTCTTTCAAGAACAAGGTTTCATTTATTTGCATGCACCATTAATAACAGCAAGTGACGCTGAAGGTGCAGGTGAAATGTTTCAAGTAACAACATTAAATGGCAAGAAACCAGAAGACAATTACAGCAACGATTTTTTTGGTAAAAAAACAAACTTAAGCGTATCAGGTCAACTACAAGCGGAAGCCTATGCCCTTGCATTTAAAAACGTCTACACTTTTGGCCCAACATTTAGAGCGGAAAATTCAAACACTCCAAGACATGCATCTGAATTTTGGATGATTGAACCAGAAATTGCATTTGCTGATTTAAAAGATGATATGGCTTTAGCGGAAGCGATGGTTAAATATATAATTAAAGATTTATTTAATACTTGTGAAAGCGAATTAAAATTTTTTGATCAATTTGTTGAAAAAGGTCTTATTAATAAATTAAAGAAAGTTTTAGAATCAAAATTTGTTGTAATAACACATAAAGAAGCAATCGATATTCTCTTTGCCAATAGTAAAGATTTTGAAGTTAAACCTTTACAAGAACAAGATTTAGCTACAGAACACGAAAAGTTCATAACTAAATTTTTTGATGGTCCAGTGTTTGTCACTGATTGGCCAAAAGATATCAAAGCCTTTTATATGCGAATGAATGATGATGGTGAAACTGTAGCCGCAATGGACCTTTTAGTTCCAGGAGCTGGTGAATTGATGGGTGGTTCTCAAAGAGAAGAACGTTTAGAATATTTAGAAAAAAGAATGAAAGAAATGAAGATTGATGATAAAGATCTTTGGTGGTATAAAGACTTGAGAAAATACGGCGGATGTAAACACGCTGGATTTGGAATGGGATTAGAAAGAATGATTATGTATGTTACTGGTATCGATAACATTCGTGATGTATTGCCATTTCCAAGAACACCTAAGAAATGCGACTTTTAATAAAACCAAAAAGCTCGGTTTAATCGAGCTTTTTTAATTTAACATAATATAAAAATAAAAGACAAGGAAAATTTTCCTTGTCTTAAAAACGTTTTATTAAATTATTTCTTTTCTTTTGTAGTAGTGTCTTTTAAAGACTCAACCAATCCACTTGCTAAACCAACTATACCTTGCATTTCAGAAGGGATAATAATCTTAGTTGCTTGTCCTTGAGCTACTTTTTCCATAGCTTTGTAAGCTTCTAAAGTTAATACTGCTTGATCAGCACCTGCTAATTTGACAAGTTTGATACCTTCAGCAGTAGCTGTTTGAACTTTAAGAATAGCTTCAGCGCGACCTTCAGCTTCTCTAATAGCAGCCTCTTTCTTACCTTCAGCTTCTAAGATATTAGCAGCTTTTTCACCTTCAGCTGTTAAAATAGCAGCTTGCTTTTTACCTTCAGCAATCAAAATTGATTCACGACGTTCACGTTCTGCACGCATTTGTTTTTCCATCGCTTCACGAATTTCTTTAGGTGGGATAATGTTTTTAACTTCAACACGGTTGATTTTGATTCCCCATGGGTCAGTTGCTTCATCTAAAATAATACGCATTCTTTCATTGATTAAATCTCTTGATGTAAGAGTTTGGTCTAATTCCAATTCACCAATGATGTTACGTAAAGTAGTAGCAGTTAATTGTTCGATTAACAATCCTGGATTTTCAGCGCCATAAACAAATTGTTTTGAATCTGTTATTTGCAAGAAAACAACAGTATCAATTTGCATTGTAACGTTGTCTTTTGTAATAACGGCTTGTGGTGGAAAGTCTAAGACTTGTTCCTTCAAGTTGATTACATCACTAACCATACCCCTTGTGTTGTATGTTCTTCTGATGCGATCAATGAATGGCACTTGGAAATGTAACCCAGCAGTCCAAGTAGTATAATAATTACCCCATCTTTCAAGGACATACTCGGTTGCTTGTGGAACAATTTTAATCCTTGTTCCTAAATACACGATTACGATTATCAATAAAGCTACTAAAACAACAATACCTGTTATTGATATTAAAAATACTGGCATAAACATAAAAATATCCTCCTATTTAATATTTATATTCCGTTCTTTCAACGGTAATTTTTGTGATCATATCTCTTATGGTAATTTTATTTTTTGTTGCTGCAATCAATGCAGTATCAATTAAAAACATAAACATAATTAACATAATTGCGAATAATACATTAATTGGTATTAAAACAATTATCAATAAGTATTTAAAAGCAATATCATGCAAAAAGATTGTTGCGATATTAACTGGTCCTGCCAATTTTAACCGCATAACCTTACGCCCTAGAGTAATTCCTTTAAAAGCTAAACTATATATCGTCATCAATAACAAGAATATGAACATATAATAGTAAACCACACTAGTAAAATAAATTCCCAAAGGCCCATTATAAGGTTCTGTGTCGATAAAATTTTGTTGTTCGAGAACTTCTTGTTGCACTAAATAATTTTCTAACGCAATAGCCTTTAATTCTTCATCATCTCCAGCCAACTCTTTGTTGACATCATACTCTCTTTGAATTTCTGTTAGGTTATTGTTGTAAACCGTCATAATTTCCGTATAAGTCGCATTAATTTCATCATAATTCTCGATTTTATTTTGAAGCATTGTTTGACCGAAAGCAATAAAGCTTATATAAATTATTGTAAAAACAAAAGCCATATCAATTAAAGATGAAAAAAGTCTTCTAAGAAATCCTGCACTCATTATTCTTTTCTAACCACTAATTTTACACCTTTAATAGCTAAAACCACGACTTTTTCATTCTCTAAAATGTCTTCGTTAGCAATAGCGGTCCAAATTTTACCTTCAATTTTAACTTCTCCGCGTTCGCCATCAATAATTGGTTTAACACAGATAGCATTTCTTCCCACTAAAGAATCAGCATTAGTCTTGATCTCGTTCTTTTTGATATATCTTTTGAATACAGGTCTAAGAACTAACAATAAGGCTATAGAGAATATAATGAAAATCAATACTTGAACCCAAATTAATTCACCGAGAAAAATAGCGAAAATTAAAGCGAAGAATGCACCGGCGGAAAACCAAATACTGGATAAATCCATAGTTAACGCTTCTATTACCCCAGCGATAATTATCACCGCAAACCAAATGAATATCATTGTGGTAGCAGTATCAATAACTAAAAACATATTACTACACCTCTTCCTTGTTTAAATCAATTATTAAAGCTTCTTCATCTTTATTCCAATGAGCTTTAAATTTGTAAGAATTTTTCTTTGTGAAATCAAGATCTAATAATTCGGCTACTTCAGATAAGAATAGTTTATTACATACCCTTGAATAACTAGACTTAATTGTTATATTATGTCTTTGCTCCTCAGGGATGTATCCTAGACTTACCTTTTCCTTAGTTATTGGCTTGACAGCAATCATCTTATTAATTTTGTCCAACCCCAAAAGTACCACATAAGCTGATTCAAAATAGTTTGTTGCTGACTTGTTTAGGGTTATATTAGCTTCGTATAATGTCGCCAATTCATCTAAGGGTTTCTTTGATACCCATTCGAACTTACTCATAGTTCAACCTCCATTATAATACAGATTTGTCATATTCATAATTATATCATATAAATTTATGATTATCAATGATTATTTTAAATTATTATAAATTATTCGAGATTACATTGAATTAACCACCGATTTAATATATTATAAACTAGGTGATTGAAATGAAAGAAAGCTCTTATTCGACTTATATATCTAAATCATTAAACAAAACATTTAAAAGCGTCCTTTTTGGTAGGTTTTTAAGAGCGATTGATGATTATAAATTGATAGAAGAAAACGATAAAATATGCGTTGCTTTAAGCGGAGGAAAAGATTCTTTGTTATTAGCAGCGCTTTTTGAAGAATATAAACTCCATTATAATAACAAAATTGAAGTAAAATATTTAATGATGAATTCTGGTTTTACAGAGAAATTCTTTACGGATCATTTAGAAAACCTGAAAAAATTAGGGATAGAACAAATTACAAAAGATTCTAGGGTCTATGAAATAGCTAATCAAATGAATCCGGAAGCACCTTGCTTTTTATGTGCGAGAATGAGAAGGGGTTTCTTATACCAAACAGCCAAAGATTTAGGGTGTAATAAATTAGCCTTAGGACATCATTTTGACGATGTCATAGAAACGACATTGATGAATATGTTTTACACCGGAACTTTTAAAACAATGTTGCCTAAAGCCAAGTCCAAAAATTATGAGGGATTAGAACTTATTCGACCAATGTATTTGATAAAAGAGAAAGATGTAGAACGTTTTATTAAGTATCATGGTTTTACAATCAATCCTAAAGGTTGCTTTTTCCAAGAAAGAAACATTGACTCAAAAAGACAAGAGATGAAAAATCTAATAACTTCACTTAGAAAAGTTTATAAGAACATCGACATAAATATCTTTAGATCGGCTGAAAACATTAATTTATCAAGTGTTTTAGGTTATTACGAAGACGATTCAGAGAAAATAAGTTTTCTAGATAAATACTAAAATCAAAAAAAACAATGCAGAAATTGCATTGTTTTTTGTTTAAAAGGTTTCACATGAAACATTATTTTCCTAGACAGAATTTCGAGAATAAAGTTGAAATTAAATCATCACTTGTATTCTCTCCGGTAATCTCGCCCAGACTACTCCAAGCTTTGCGCAAATCAATTTCAACCATATCAATAGGTATTTGTTCTTCAGCAGCTTCTAAAGCTTGTGTAAGGGCGATTTTTGTTTCCTCGAGTTTTCCGATATGTCTTGTGTTCGAAAGTAAAGTATAATCTTCACTCAACAACTTCTCGTCAACAAAAAGTCTTTTTACTTCAGCTGACAACTTATCGATTCCGATATTATTTTTAGCGGAAATATTTATGATATGCTCATCTTCTAAATTTAACTTGGAACCCAAATCTATTTTATTCCCGATGATTATTCGTTGTTTATCTTTTGTTATTTGAAGAAGTTCGTTGTCCATAGAAGTAATGTTGGAAGATTGATCTAATACAAGAAGAATCAAATCGGCTTCAGAAATAGCTTTTTTTGTTTTGTTAATTCCGATTCTTTCCACGATATCATCAGTAACTCTAATACCGGCTGTGTCTATCAATTTCAATATGATTCCATCTAGATTTAGTTCAGCTTCAATTAAATCTCTGGTGGTTCCTGAAATTTCGGTTACAATGGCCTTATCTTCTTTTAACAGTGTATTAAGCAAACTTGATTTACCGACATTAGGTTTACCCACAATAACGGTTTTGATTCCATCTCGAATAATTTGACCGGTTTGAGATTCTACTAAAATTTTTTCTATTTTATTTAAAAGAATTTTAATGTTAGGAATTATGATATCATTTGTCATTTCTACAACATCATCATACTCAGGGTAATCGATATTGACTTCGATATTAGCGACTATATCTAAAACATCATTTTGTAATTTATCTACTAGGCGTAAAACATCCCCTCTTAATTGAGAGTTAGCAATTTTTAGTTGATTGAAGTTCTTAGAGTTGACCAAATCCATAATACTTTCAGCTTCAGTCAGATCTAATCTGCCGTTTAAATAAGCTCTTTTTGTAAACTCACCATTTTCTGCAAGCCTAGCGCCATTAGCGATTAAAAGTTTAATTATTTCATTGGCAATGAAATTTCCACCATGACATGCAATTTCTACAATATCTTCAGTAGTAAAAGATTTAGGTTCCCGAAAAATAGTTACCAAGACTTCATCAATTTGCTCATTGTTATTCATAATAAAACCATAATGAGTAGTGTGAGATAATTGCTTTTCAAGGTTAACTCCTTTAAAGATTTTATTCACAATTGTAATACTTTCACTTCCTGAGATTCTAATTAAATTAATTGCGCTAGTACCGTTTGCTGTAGTCTTTGCGACTATTGTATCGAATATCATATTTATCACCATCAATATTTTACCATATTTTTTAAAAAATAATGTATAATATAACAAAGGTGATTGATATGAAAAGTTATAAGAAACCATTTAAGTTTTATGTAATTATGTTTTTGATTTTAAGTGTCGCCGTTGGCGGTTATACAATTTATCGTATAGTTAAAGACGGTGCAGAGGTATCTGAACTAGCTAGTTTGTGGGCGCTCCCGGCAATTTTTATTTTAATTTATTATGGTAGCGATACTTTATTAGAAAAAATATTTCGCAAGAAAAAGCAAATTAATTTCGAAGGAAAGTTTATCGAAGAGATTGCTGAAAGAATGAGAAACTCAAAAGAGTTTTTAGTTGAAGACTATCGAAGATTACAAATTAATGAAAAATTTCAAGATAGTTTAAAAATAGGATATCAGATATTTTTAAACGGGGAAAATGATGTTTTTAATATCAGTAAACTGGAACGTAAATTTAAAAAAGACACTATTGAAAATAAAGCAATAAAATATGTTATAGATTACCTTAGAGAAACTAAAAAAACCGTAGAATAATTAGCGCTTTTAAGGTATAATAGAAGAGTAGAAACAAGGTATTTCTGGAGGTTGAAAAATGAGTTATAAAGCGCTATATAGAATATATCGTCCTAAAGATTTTAATGAAGTCGCTGGGCAAAAACATATAACACAAACATTAAAAA
Organism: Caryophanales bacterium UBA2298; assembly: GCA_002345425.1. Classification (GTDB taxonomy): domain Bacteria; phylum Bacillota_I; class Bacilli_A; order Izemoplasmatales; family Hujiaoplasmataceae; genus UBA2289. Next base: position 42,022 of record DDWA01000009.1, read on the forward strand.
ATGCATTAGCTAATGATAAAGTAGCGCATGCTTATTTATTCAGCGGACCAAGAGGGACTGGTAAAACTTCTATTGCAAAGATTTTAGCAAAAGCAATTAACTGCGTAGAAGCACCAACAGAGAATCCTTGTAATGTTTGCGAAAACTGTATCGGAATTCAAGACGGAACCATTAGTGACGTTATTGAAATTGATGCTGCAAGTAATAATGGCGTTGATGAAATTAGAGAACTTAGAGATAAAGTAAAATATCTCCCTGGATATGTTAAATATAAAGTTTATATAATTGATGAAGTTCATATGTTATCTCAAGGAGCTTTTAACGCTTTATTAAAGACGCTAGAGGAACCACCAGCTCATGTCATTTTTATTCTCTGTACAACAGAGCTGCAAAAAGTATTGCCGACAATTCAATCAAGATGTCAACGTTTTGATTTCAAAGCCATAAGTACAATAGATATTATTGCTAAATTAAAAGAAATAATTAGTTTAGAAAATATAGATATTGAAGAAGATGCGATTAAACAAATAGCTACTTACGCTGAAGGTGGTCTTAGAGATGCTATTAGTTTACTTGATCAAGTTTATTCATTTAATCCAGAAAAAATCAGTTTAGAAGACGTTAATCAAATTTGTGGTGCTGTTTCCATGCAAACACAAATTGATTTAGCCAAAGCTTTAATTAATTTTGATTCTACAAAAGCTATTGCTTTGCTTAACGATCTTCTCTATCAAGGCAAAGAAGTTAAAAAAATTACCCTTAATTTAATCGAATTTTTCCGTGATACATTGATGTATAGCAACTTGCATACTTTGGATGAATCAAGTCTTTTATATGATAATCAGGAATTTAAAGAGATAGCTGAAGAAATTAGTAATCGAAAAGCTTTTTATATTATTGATTTACTTAGCAAAGCGCTTAATGACATCAATTGGAGTAATAATCCAAAAATACATTTAGAACTGGCTTTCTTAAAAATTTCCGATAATGAAGACAATAGCAATTCCAATGTTTTAGCCGCTATCGATGAAATAGAAAAAAGATTATTAGAGCTTGAGGCTTTAAAGGACTTTTTGGAAGCTGAAGATAAACAAGAATCAAAAGAAATTATTCAAAGCATTATATCGGGAGCATCTAGACTTGAAAAAACCGATCCCGAAACAATCAATCAAGCGGTTGAAAAAGTAAAAGAAATTATTTTATGCGAAACCGATGAATCTTCACTGAATTTAGATGAAGAAGTGGCAGAAACAGAAACGGCTCAAGATCCGATTGAACTAGAAACGATAGAAGAACCAGTAAAATTTGAAAAAGAACCTACTCCTGAAATCATTGAAGATGAAAACCAAGAGCTTTTACCAGAAGATGATATTGAAACAGAAACGGAAATTGTCGAAGAAGAGTTTACTACTGGTGCAGAAATAATTAAAGAAGAATTATGTGATGACATATCTAATACTTATGATATCCATTTTGTTGAAGAAGTTTTAAATAACGGTGATAGAAAAGATAAGATTTCTTTGCAAAATCGTTGGCATAGTTTTTCGGAGATTGAAGGGGAAGAAGACTCTAAATATTTAGCTTCTCTTTTAGAAACGGGAAATGTAATGGCTTCTTCTTATGATAAATTAATTATTGCTTTTGCTAGCACAACTATCTGTAATACTTTGATGGTTCCTTCTAATAAAGAAGTTGTTATGAAAATCATAAATAAAAAATATAATAGAATAATTAACTATATGGCTTTGCCAACTAGTGTCTTTTCAGAAATCTCTAAAGAATTTTTAGAGCGTTATCGGATGGGAGAAACGTATATTAAGTTATCGAAAATTGTCTGCGATGGATTGAAAGATGTCTCTAAAGTTGAACATGTAACTACACTAGACTCTAAACCTAAAGTGGTTCAAGACGCCATAGATTTATTTGGCGATAAAGTTAAAATCAAAGAATAAGGAGAAATACTATGATAAATCCGCAAATGTTAAAACAAATAAAACAAATGCAAGAAGATATTAAAAAAATTCAACAACAAATTAATGAATCTACTTTCTATGGCCAAGCTGGTGGATCTGTTGTGAAAGTGGCTGTAAAAGGAACGAAAGAAGTGGTGTCAATCAATATAAAAAAAGAAGAAGTTGATTTAACTGATTTGGAAATGGTTCAAGATTTAATAGTCGCAGCTTTAAATGATGCGTTTAAAAAAGTCGATAAAGAGCTGGAAGAATCGTTGGGTGCAGTTACTCAAGGTGTCAATATGCCGGGGCTTTTTTGATGATACTGCCTAAAACTTTAGAAGATTTAATTGAAGAATTCAAAAAATTTCCCGGAGTCGGCAGAAAGACCGCTGAGAGGTATGCTCTTTTTGTTATAAATAAATACAGTGATACTGATGTTCATCAATTTTCTGAAGCTTTGGAAAACGCAAAGACTAAACTTAATCATTGTTCAATTTGTGGAAATTTAACCGATGAAGAGCAATGCTATGTTTGCCAAGACGAAAATAGAGATCAATCGACGATTTTAGTCGCAGAAAATGTTAAAGACGTTTTTTCAATTGAAAAATCTAACGAATATAAAGGCTTATATCATGTTTTGAATGGAGTCTTATCACCGATAGATGGCATGGGTCCTGAAGATATAAATCTTGAATCACTCTGGAAAAGAGTTATCAACGAACAAGTCAAGGAAGTTATCATCGCAACTTCATCAACCCCAGAAGGCGAAACTACGGCTCTTTATATTAAGAGAGTAATGCAAGATATAGATGTTTTAGTAAGTAGAATTGGTTATGGAGTACCAGTAGGTTTGAATTTGGAATATGCTGATGATTTGACGCTTTCAAAAGCAATTGAAAATCGCAAAAAAATTTAATTATAAAAAATAAAAATATTATATTCTAGATACTCATATTATGGTATAATAATATGTGAAAAAAAGTTTCTCAGGAGGGATGACCTTGTTAAAACACGTTGCACTTTTTACTTTGGCAATTATAGACACAGTTAATGAATTCCTTGAACCTTATATTACCAAACTAGTTGATACTTTAACTGGTTTAGATGTTTGGTTACAAGCCATAGTAATTCTATCTATCGCAATCTTTGTGATTGTCGGTCTATTTGTTTTTATGAAAAAATTTGTTAAATTATTCTTGGTATTGGCTATATTGGCTGCTATTTTTTGGTTTGTATACACACAAGGATACTTGGATGGTATTTTATCAATCAATTTTTTCAACTATATTAATATTAGCGTCTAAATCATGAAATAAAGGAATGCCATTTTTATGGGATTTCTTTTTTTATCTTTAATGTTCAAAGGATTATTTCAAATAATCCTTTGTCGGTATCTTTAGACACCAATAAAGTTTACTTAGAAAGGATTTTTTATTATGTTTTTTAAAAGAAGTCTGAGATTTTTATTAATATTATTCGCTGCTGTAACAATAGTTTCTTGCGGGGCTGAAACAACAGCTCCAACTACAGTAAACACTACAGTAACCGGAATTGTCTTACCTGATTTGGAAGGTATGTCAAGATCACAAATCAATACAACTTTAGAGGATTTAGGGATTAATTTTATAATGAAATTTGAAACCACAACTGATATTTCAGAAAACACTTTTATCAGATATGATAATAACCTGCAACCAGGTGATGTAATTTCTGAAGATACTGAAATTGTGGTTTTTATCGCTACTAAAGACATGGTTCTTCCCGATCTTGCTGGTTTGAATCAACAAGAAATGCTTACTTTATTGCTAGAAGCGGGAGTATTATTTACTTTTGATATAGTTACTAACAATGAAGTTACTGATCAGACATTTTCCCACTATGGCTTTGATTTAGTTGCCGGAGATACAGTTCCTGCTAGTTTCAATGTTCCTGTTTATATTGGATACAATTCAGAAAAATTACCTGATTTAACAGGAAAAATAATCGAAGAAATTAAAGTTATTTTGAATGAAAAAGGTATTCTATATGAATTTGCTTACATTATAAATGATAATTTTGCAGAAGATCTATTTGCTGAATATCGTGACTTTCAAATTGGCGATTTTTATCCTGAAGAAAAAGTTGTTATTAACCTATATAAAAATACATTTACTGATAACGAAACCAGTTTAATAATCTCTAAATATATTGATGGCGGTGACGATACATTCGATCAAGCGATTGAGATTTTTAATCCTACTGATTCAACTATTGACTTAAATAACTATCACTTAGCGATTTATTCGAACGGCTCATATGAAGCAACGTATTTAATTGCTTTTGGAGATGTTTCGCTTTTACCGGGTGAAGCATATGTTATAGCCAATTCAAATGCGAATAATGATATATTGTTGAATGCAGATTTAACTTCAGATATTTTAATTTTTGATGGTAACGATACAGTTCAAATTCGTTATTTGAACAATACTTATATCGACACAATTTACCAAATTGGAAACAGAGACTACTCAATGAATGATGAAGTTTTTATTAGAAAAAGTGATATATTGAAAGGTTCAAGAACTTTTACAGCAAATGAATGGGCAGCTTTTATTCCTACTTACACAGAGATTTTAGGTAGCCACCCTATTGCAATACCTAGCCAATTAGAATTCACTTTTATTGATAGACCTTTTGATGATCCGTTAGGTGGAATGGATAATGTTATATTTTCGTATCTTAGTGATGGGGATACAGCTGCATTTACTCCCGGATTTTTAGGCGATGAAAGAGTGAGATTTTTAGGGGTTAATACTCCAGAAACTTATCCAGTAATAGATCCTTGGGGTTTAGAAGCTAAAGCTTATACAACCATAATTTTACAAAATGCAATTGACGTCTATATTCAAAGTGATCCAGATTTAGGATATACTGAAACCTATGGTAGACATCTAGGATTAGTTTGGGTAAATTTAGGCGATGTTGGTATAACAATCGATATTTTAAGCAGTGAAGGTACGGTTATGAGAACTGAACATTTAAGTGGTTGGATTTTACTCAATTATCATTTGGTTCTAAATGGATATTCATATAATTATTACAGTAGCCAATCAAAATTAGTTTTCAATAATCGTTATATATATCGCTGGTTCCAAGACGCAGAAAAATTTGCAATTGAAAACGGATTGGGAATTCACGAATGAGAATTTTTGGTAGAGTTCTTTATGCTTTACTGGCTGTAGGAATATTTTTACTTATTTTTACCTATTCTATCGATTTAACTGCCAATCGATATTACGAAGAAGTTTTTGGAACTTCATTGACAGATACGGATTCTGATTTACCCGAATTTTATTATTTCTATACGTCGATACCAGACTTTCATAAAAATACTCCTATCATTTCCGTTGATTATGATGGATATATAATCAGGGGGTATGAGGTGGCAAGAGTTTCTGTAAACAATGATAGCGAATTAGAAGTAACTGAATCTGTGTATATAATTGTCTACAGCCCAACTAAAGATTTATCGGTAATAAATAATTTAAGTTTCACCAATGAGAGCGACACCGAATCTTTTGATATACCGTTAGTCAGATTTAAAACGCTAAATTTACTTAATGGAGTTGACGAAAGAGGCTTTATATATTTGCCAAAAGATTTATTTTTAAGCGCTGATTTTGATACAATAAAATTAGTTAATAAAGTTGAAGAAACAGTAGTTGATACTCAACTAAATATTGATGAAACAGACTTTACAATCAAGAGTAACTTAGAATATTTTTATACATTATATAACAAAATCCCTGATGAAGAAGACATCGATAAATTAAATGCAGATAATATCGGCTTAAAAGTAATTCATATCGATGAAAACACTCAACTAGACAGTAGTATTGTTTTAATATCAATGGCTATATATTTTGTTATACTGATAGTTTCAACATACTTAATATTCTTTAGAAGAAGAAAGTATGATTAATTAAATTTAAAAATACAATTAATATTTTGGAGGACATATAAATGGAATTAAGATTAGAGAACTTAACAAAGATTTTCACAAATAAAAACGGGCAAGAAACTAAAGCGGTTGATAGTCTTGATATTACTATTGAATCAGGAACTTTAGTTGGACTTTTAGGTCCATCAGGTTGTGGAAAATCAACAACACTTTTCATGATTGCTGGTTTGGTAAAACCAACTACAGGCAAAATATTTTTTGGCGATGACGACGTTACAAAATTAGCTCCAGAAAAAAGAGGAATAGGTTTAGTTTTTCAAAACTACGCTCTTTATCCTCATATGACTGTATTTAAGAATATTCTTTTCCCATTAGAGAATATGGATGTTCCTAGAGATGAAGCTTTTGAAAGAGTAAAAGCAATGGCCAACTTAGTTGGAATCGGCGAATTACTTGATCGTAAACCTTCTCAGTTATCTGGTGGTCAACAACAACGTGTTGCTATCGCAAGAGCCTTAGTTAAAAAACCAAGAGTATTGTTGTTAGATGAACCTTTATCTAACTTAGATGCAAGATTAAGACTACAAATGCGTGAAGAAATTAAACGTATTCAAAGAGAAACTGGTATTACAACTATTTTCGTTACTCATGACCAAGAAGAAGCAATGAGTATCTCTGATAAAATGGTTGTTTTAGATTTTGGTAAAGAACAACAATATGATCCACCTCAAGATATGTATAATAGCCCTGACAATTTATTTGTTGCAAAATTCCTAGGAAATCCTCCTATTAATTCTTTTGAAGCTGAAGTAAAAAACAAAAAGTTGATTATTAACGAAAAACCGTTTATGCAAGTCAATATACCAGATGGATTATATGACGTGGGTATGAGACCTGAAAATTTCCGAGTAAAAGAAGATGGATTTCAAACAACAGTAAAAGAAATATTCCATATTGGTAGAGATACGATGATCCATTTTGATTTTAATGGGAAAAACGTAAGAGCTCTTGTTGATTCTGAATCAATAAATGATAAACAAAAAACAGTTAACTTGACAATTAAAACCGAAAGGGTCTATCTCTTCGATAAACAAACTGGAAAGGTAGTTAATCATGGGTAATCTTTTTAAAAACGCCAAAAGGTTTTTAATAAAGATTGGAAATGTTATTAAAAACATCTTTTGGAATATTAGGAGAATTCTTAATAACTATAAACGTAAAATTAGTAATTTCCTTGACAAAAAACGTTTAAATCCTGCAGGAAAATTCCCGGGTTGGGCTAAAGCGTTACTTTATTTGTCTCCGGCATTAATTGTGCTAGCCATTTTTACTTTCTGGCCAATTATCAACTCATTTGCATTGGTAGTTTATGAAAACTACAACATGTCAAACAATACTATTACCGGCTATACACTTTTCGGTAACTTTATTAGAGTTTTAACAGATGAGTCATTTATTGTGCCTGCATCTCATACTGCTTCAAGCGCAGTCATAAACACACTAATTATTGTGTTTATCAGTGTGCCGATATCAATATTTTTAGCTTTAGCTATTTCAGTTGCTTTAAATTCAATTAAACCATTAAAAAGTTTTTTCCAAACTATCTATTTCTTACCTTATGTAACAAATACGATAGCGATTGGACTAGTATTTGCTTATATGTTCAAGACCGATGGCGGCTTAGTTAATGAATTTTTAAGCTTCTTCGGAATTCAAACAGACGGCTTATCTTGGGTTGAAAGTAACGCTGTATACTGGCGTTCAATGTTCGTGCTGATTTTCTATAGCATTTGGGCGTCTCTAGCATTTAAAATTATGGTATTTTTAACCAGTATTCAAGGTATTGACAAGCAATACTATCAAGCAGCAGCAATTGACGCAACTCCTAAAGGAAGAATTTTCAGTAAAATTACCGTTCCTTTAATTTCACCGATGATTTTTTATATAACCGTTACTTCAGTAATTGGTGCATTTAAGATCTATAATGCAATCGTCGCTCTCTTTGGTGTTACCGGAGCTCCTCCGGGAGTTAGTTATAACTTACAATCAATTGTTATGTATATCTATCAATTCATCGATGGCAGCAACGCCGGGAACTTATCCGTCGCAGCAGCTGGTTCTTTGATATTGTTTGCGATTATATTAGTTCTTACTATAGTCCAAATGCAAGTAAGTAAAAAACGCGTTCACTACTAGGAAAGGAGCTAATATAATGGATAAAAAATTATTTGAAAAATCTAAAAAAATAGAAAAAATAACTTTTATATTTGATATTCTTGCAATTATAGCTTATATTGCTCTATTTCTAATTCTATTTAATTTATTGGAATTACCTCCAGTAGTTGATGGACGAATGAATTTAGATATTTTACAATTCATGACACCAACTTACGAGTTTTTAGGTAGTACGCTAGATAAATGGCAAATGAATAGCATAATCTCGATTATTATTATCTTTATGGTGGTTAATATACCGATGTTAGCTGTGAACATGAAGAGAAATAGCACAAAAACAATATATGAAATCAACTCATATTCTGCTGCGTCTAAGTTTGTTCAAGCGGTTATTAATTTATTATCGTTCAATATCGTAAGTGCAGTTTTAAGAACTTATAACACATTTATTACCATCAAATTTGTAAAAGGTTATAATGTTAAAGAATTCTTTAAAAGCATAATACCGGCAATCAAAAATACTATTGCTAAAAGAAAAGCTAAAAGAGCTCAAGTTATAGAAGACAACGCTGATGATTATTCAAGTTCTCTGAAGAAGAACATTCGTAGGCAAACAACAATTCATACATTTAGATTATTGGGAACTTATTTGTTCTTAGTACTTATGGCTTTAATTATCATCATACCTTTCTATTGGATGGTACTAACTTCCTTAAAAGATTTCACTGGTGCAACTACAAACAACCCAGAGTTTTATATCGGCATTTCTCGCTGGAACTGGATAAATTATAAAGTCGTTTTAACAGAATTAAATTTCGGACTCTATATTAAAAATACAGTTATTGTAGCTGTATTCTCGACAGTTGGAACTATTATCACCACTATTCTAGCAGCTTACGCTTTTGCAAGAATCGAATTTAAAGGTCGAGAATTATTATTTTCAATCTTAATTATGACAATGATGATTCCAGGTGAACTTTATATTATTACCAACTTTATTACTGTTAGTAAAAATGGGTTAGGTTGGGTTGGTATGCCGACCGGACAAAACCAATACTTCTTGGCGATGATTATACCTTTTGTTACCAGTATTTCTTATATTTTCTTCTTAAGACAGAACTTCAAACAAATTCCTGAATCATTATACAAAGCAGCAAGAGTAGACGGTTGCAGCGATTTTAAGTACCTAACAAGAGTTATGGTCCCAATCGCTTCTCCAACAATCTTCACTATTACAATTCTTAATGTTTTCAGCTCATGGAACGCATATATTTGGCCAAGAATCATTACTGGAGTTGGCGGACAAGAAGGACAGAATTACTGGTTGATTTCCAACGCCTTAAGAGATACTGCTTTCGTACAAGAGGGTGGTAAAGTAATGTATAATTTACAAATTGCAGCTAGTGCTTTGGTTACAGTACCATTATTAATTGTTTTCTTCGCCTTCCGTAAATACATTATGAACGGAATTGGCCGAAGCGGAACAAAGGGATAGGAGGACACTAATGATGAAGAAAAATAGATTTTTACTACTATTATTAGTTATTGGATTATCATTATCTCTCATGGGATGTCCAGAGGTTATCAATAGAGGTCCACAGTTTGTTAAAGTAGATGGTGAAAATGTTGTCACTATTAACGATGTAACTTATAAACATGTCCAAGGGACTGATTTCCATCCTAACAATATGATTCAAGATTTAATCGAAAACCAAGGTATCATCGCAATCGATTATGATCAAACAAAAATAGCTATCGGTAAAACTAGAGATTACATCGACATTTCAGAAAATATTATTGTCACGTCTTTCTATCAAGTTTGGGTAGAGGGTGATGATGCTAATTTTGATGGAGTAGTTGATGAAGCTGATGAAGAGCTTTATTACACGATAAAAACTGATGAAGAAGGTAATCTAGTATTTGATAACGCTAAAATAATGCTGGTAGAAATACTGACAGTAGGACAAGAAATAGACTTCACAATGTTGGTAACTGATAGTGATGGAGCAGAATCTCAATTATCAGGTAAAATTATCATTGTATCTTAAGAGTAATGTAGCAAAGTTTTGAATTTTGTTATATAATAAATACTAGGAAATGTAATTATTCAAGGAGGAATAAAATGAAAATTAGTAAAAAATTTATTGTAGTTTTCATGTTGATATTATTTGCCTTTGTAATCGTTGGTTGTGGAACATCCACAACAACAGCAAGTACAACAGCTGAAATTACTACAGAAGCACCAACTTCAGATGGTGTAACAACCACAGAAGGTGACGGTGGCGGATCTGTACCAATGTTTGTTGGTTTATTTCCAAAACAATCTTATTATAAAGGATCACAAGAATATGATATTTTAGCGGGGGCTAAAGCTATTGATGAAGAAGATGGAGAAATTCCAATTCAAATCGTCGGCGCTTACTCTACAACAAGAGCTGGATCATATCCTGTTTATGCAGTTGCTGAAGACAGTGATGGCAATATTATTAACCAACAAATCACCTTAACGGTTAAAGATTTGAGCGGTTTTGCAATTCCTGAAACATTGACAACTGATCCAATTTCAATTGATTTGTGGCACGCAAATGGCGCTACTATAGAAAACGCACTAAAGCGTTACGCAAATGAATTCAAAGTATTATATCCGAATATTACAGTCAACATCATCCAAAACGGTAATAATTATGATGAATTGCGTGAAGCAGTAGTTTACGCGATTCAAGGTGGACAAATTCCGAATATCGTTCAAAATTACCCTGACCATGTTATGGAATATATTGACTATACAGCAGTTGTTCCATTGACTCCATTCATTTATCATCCGGTTCACGGATATAATCCTAATGTTGCAGAAGAATCTTTCTTAGACATTTTATTAAGTTATCGTCGTGAAAATTCTCAATATACAAATGATGGTGAATACTACTCAGTACCTTTTAACAAGTCAACAGAAGTAATGATTTATAATAAAACGATGTTTGATATGTTAATTGCAGAAGGTGTTATAACTGAAGTTCCAAACACTTGGCAAGGATTATTTGCTATAGCTGATGAATTATATGATATTAAAGATGGAGTTATCGACGGCATAACTACTAAACTAAACTCGTCTGATACTCAATCTCTTCATAAAACACCTGAAGAAATTCAAGCAATCAAAGATAATTTTATTCCAATTACTTACGATTCTCCAGCAAATGCATTCATTACATTGACAAGACAATGGGGCGGACAATATACGACAATTGACTCTTCAAGAAATGGTGTTATCTTATTTGATAATGATCAAACAAGAGCTATGCTAGGATATTTCTTCGATAACAGAAATACTACATTTACTTTACCTGGCATTTGGGGAACTGAATATGCATCCGATGCTTTTAAAGTCGGACAAACAGCAGTAACATTTGGTTCAACTGGTGGAGCGAGATATAACACTCCTGCAGTAGTAGACAATCAATTTGTATTTGAGTTTGGTGTAATGCCAATGCCTTACAACGCTGATATGCCAGAAAACAGAACAGCAATTCAACAAGGAACTAACATGTCAATCACCACAGCTGGTGACGATCAAGAAAAATTAGCTTCTTGGTTATTCTTAAAATATTTAACTAGTAAAGGAACTCAATTAGATTTCGCACTTGAAACGGGTTATTCACCAGTTAGATATTCAGTTTATGATACAGCTACATACGATAATTTCCGCGATGGATTCGATACAAGCAATAATCCATTATATGGGGAAGCTTTAATGAAATCTTTAGCTGCTAATGCAGCCGCACAACAATCAGATTTCTTATTCTATGATCAAGCATTCATTGGTTCTTCTAAAGCAAGAGCTGAAGTAGAAGCGGCATTTGAAAGAGTTATTCTTGGATCTCTTGAGGGAACTACTAAACAAGATCTGATTAATGACGCAATTGCAGCAGCAAAAGCTAATGCCGAAAGAATTTTGGCATAACAAGAACATCTTTTTACGATTAGATGATATAATTAATAAAATATTAATTTATCTATAAAAAATTACAATTATTCTAAAAAGGAGGATAATATGAAATTCAACAAAAAGATTTTAAGTATTTTCTTTATTGCTTTGCTGACGATTGTGTTAGCGGCATGTGGTGGAACTACGACAACTCAAGCTCCTACAACAGGAACTACTACCACAGAGGCTCCTACGACAACAGAAGAGCCAATTGATTTACTAGAATTAGTTGATGCTTTAGAAGCTCAATACGCCGATACTCTTGGCAGTGAAACTTTCTTAGCTACAGAAAACTTAACTTTAGTAAATGAAATTTCTGGCGTTGCTATTACATGGTCAAGTAGTAATACAGACTATTTAGCCAATGACGGAACAATCACTCGTCCATCTTATACATTGGGAGATCAAACAGTTATTTTAACTGCAACTCTAACTTTAGGTGATGACAGTGAAGACGTAGCATTCTTTGTTACTGTTAAAGCTCTTGATAAATCAGATCAAGAAAGAGCTAATGAAGTATTCTTAGTTGTTACTGCTTTTCCTACAAAAGAAAAATGGACATCAGCTGACAGCGAAGATTTAGATTTCTTAACTACGGGACAAGATTTAGATGCTAATTCATATACAGTGGTATGGACATCATCACATCCTGATATTATTTCAGTTGATGGTGAAATTACACAATCATTTGAAGCTGACGTTACCGTTACAATGACAGCTACAATTACTATTAATTCTGTTGATTACACAAGAGATGTAGTATTTGTTGTTGCTAAAATCGTTGAACCAACTTCAGTAGCAAATATCACTGAAGCCATGAACCTTTATATTACAAATAATCCTACTAAAGATTATCGCTATGTAGAATATGTTATGATGCCTGGATTAACAGTGATAGGAACATCTGCTCAAGGTTTTTATGTCACAGATGGAACTGAAATTCTTTATATCTATGGAACATCATTGAACCTAGTTGATGGTCAAGTATATGATATTACTGGCGAATTAAAACTTTATTATAATGCTTGGGAATTAGACAGTTCAGACAATCAACCTCTAAGAGCAGTTGCATCAACTGCTGCAGTAACTCAAGCTCCGGCTACAATCGCTCCTTCGATTTATGAAGTAATAAGTGATAATGTTATGCCTACTCCAGATACTCCATTAGCTAACACTCTATATACTGTTACAGCAGCTGTTTATTATAATTCAGCTTGGGGTAATTACTCAGTATTCTTAGTACCAGTAGGTTATGATTTTGATGCCGCTTTAGCTGAAGGCGCATCTCAACCTAATGGTGATGCATTAATGATTTATTATCCATCAGACGATGAAACATTACAAGCTTTCCACGGACAAGTTGTAACTGTAGACATTATCGTTCATGGATTTAGAACTGACAAGCAAGTTTGGTCAGTAGTATTCTTTGGTGACGCAACAGCTGTTACCGAAGCTACAGATGCAGAACTTCTTCAATTCGCAGCTGCTGCTGTTGATACAACAGTTTCCGGTGCTACTGGCGAAGTTTTAACATTCCCTCTTGAAGGAATTTTAGGTTCTACAATCGCTTGGGATATGTCAACAATAGTTACAGCAGGTGGTACTTATGACAGCGTTACTGGAGAATTATTACTTCCAGAAGTTGCTGTTGCTACTGATTTCACAGTAGTTGCTACAGTTAGCTTAGGAACAGAAACTCCACTTACAGTTGATGTTGTCGTTTCTGTTATTCCTTTAACTGATGCAGAAAAATTAGCTGCAGCACAAACAGCTTTAGAAACTAATTTAGCAGTAAAAGGATATGACGTAGTTACTTTACCATTAACTGGTTTATACGGAACTACAGTTGCATGGTCAGTGGTTTCTGGCGACGCTACATTAGCAGTCGATGGAACAACATTAACTTATGCATATTCAGCAACTGCTTATGATGTAGTATTACAAGCTACTCTATCTATTGGAACAGAAACTCCAGTTACTAAAGATTTCACAGTAACAGTTTCTACATTTACAATAGTTACAGACTTTGCAGCATTACATTTAATGACTGACGGAACTAATTATGATGTTACAGGCGATATCTATATTAAAGGTATTGTAACTGGTAACTCTTATGATGGTTTATTCATTCAAGATGCTAATGGTGTAGGTTTCTTCTTATACAGACCAGATTTAGATAGCACTATGGTTGTTGGCGATGAAGTTATTTATTTTGGTACTTTAGGCGCTTACAATGGAGCTAGACAATTAGCATCAGGCGCAGACCTAATCGTTAAGTTGTCAACTGGTAATACAGTTACTCCTAATGTATTTACTGCAGCAGATATGATTGCATTAGATGGAACAGATGCTGGTAAGTTAATTAGCTTTACTGGCTTAGAAGTTAAATTATATGATGGCTCACATGTTACATTTACAGTTACTGATGGAACAAACACAAGAGACATAATGATTAGATATTATGGTAATTTTGCTTCTTGGTTACCTGATGTTTATCCTGTAGGTTCAACATTACCAGCAGTAGAATTTATCCTTTATAACTTCAGAGATGGAATTGCGCAATTTGATATGTTAAGTATCGAACTTACTGATGCTCAAGCAATTCAATTAGATGCAGATGAACTTCCAGCTACATTATCATTGGTTGATGACTATGTTGTACCAGCTGCTTTATATGGTTCAACTTATACAGTTACTGGAATTACCGGAGATGCTGCTGCTTATTTAGATTACACTACAACTCCTGGAACAATTCTTGTTACTCAACCTCTAGATGCTGATAAAGTTGGTCAAATTACAATTCATGTAACATTAGGCACTGAAACTGCAATCGATGTTGTTATCGATGTTACAGTTAAAATGCCTGCACCTCCAGCTAATGTATTCTTCTCAGAATATGCTGAAGGTTCAAGTAGCAACAAATGGCTTGAAATTTATAATGGAACTGGTGCAATTTTAGACCTTACTGGGTATAGTGTGGTTGTATATTCAAATGGTGCTACAACAGCCACTTATACACTTGACCTTACTGGAACAGTCGCAGTTGGAGATGTTTATGTAATTTACAATGCTAGTGCTGCATTACCTAATGTACTGGCAGAAGGAGATATCACTTCTTCAGTAACATATTACAATGGCGATGATGCAGTTGCGTTATTAAAAGATGGCGTTGTTGTTGATTTAATTGGAGTTATTGGTGAAGATCCAGGCTCTGCTTGGACTGTTGGAACAGGTTCTACAGCTGAGTACACATTAGTTAGAAAAGCTACAGTTACTGGACCAACTGCTACATTCGATCCAACTCAATGGGACGTATATCCTCAAAACACTGAAACATACGTAGGTTCTCATACAGTTTCATAATCAACAAAATATATTTTTTCTTGAATAACTTGAGAAAATAAAGAAAAGTCATAGCTCTAAGCTGTGCCTTTTTATTGTGTGCCGGGCATGGCACTAATCTAACTGGTGAAAGTCCAGTCGGGGGTATTTATCGCCAACCGTAGTGAAACGCAAGGTATCTATCG
>DDWA01000048.1 GCA_002345425.1 Caryophanales bacterium UBA2298
ACAATAATTGGAATTTTGGTATCGATTGCAGTATCTAAAAAGAATGCAGTTTCTTCCAAAGTATCTGTACCATGAACGATAACGAAGCCGATTGGATCTTCAAATTTGATTAGTCTTTTTATCAATTTGGATATTTCCAACATCATTTCAGGAGACATAGAAGGTGATGGAATTTCTGAAAACTCGATAACCTCAAGCTCATGATAAAGTTCAGAGTGCAATAAAGATTGCATAATTTCTTTAGCTGAAAGTGCTGGTTTGACTGTATGAGAAACATCATCAATTCTCATTGAGATTGTCCCTCCAGTAAATATCATATATATTTTACTCATGGGTTATCACCTCTTGCTAAATGTATTATATCATAATCAATCGAAAAGTAAGATAGCTAAAATCAAATTTTACCATGTTTGTCTGAGCGATTTTCAATGGTGTTTTGAAACCCTATTTTTTAAAGGTCTATTTTTGTGGATATAACAAGCGAAGTATAATTAACAGTTTCCACATTGAACTTCCTAACCGCGAGATTTAGAAGTTTGTATTTAGTTAACATAATATACATTATAGGAAGTTAAATAAGTAAATTAAAAGTAGTGGAATTCTCCACAAAATATAGTCATTCGAAATAAATGATACAATAATCCGTCTGTTTGCCTTCTTTTATCGTATCTTAATTATATTCAAATTGATACTGATGAGTATGTTTATTTCTATTCATGGCTACTTGTTCTTTTTTCGTTAAATCCGACCGAAAATTTGGCTCATTTTTTTCATTTTTTTGATGTACCATGTATAAATACCCCAGTAAATCATAAAAAACTCATAGACTTGAATTTATAAAATTCGTTCCAACAAAAAAAGAATTAGTTCATGACTAACTCTTCTTCTACTTCTATGCCAATGTCCCTTGCAAATTTATAAGCTTCTATAATAGCTTCATCAAATAAATATTTTGGTTTGTGTGCATCAGACGAAATTATGGTTTTAACTTTTGATTGTTTTACTAATTCCCAAAATTCTTTTCGAGGATAACGATACCTTGATTTTTTATCGACAGTAATTTTTCCTTTACGAATTCCGTTAGCATTAATCTCTAAAGCAACATCATATTTTTCAGCTGCCTGAATTAGGAGTCTACTTAGATATAACATTTCATCGGAAATGTTTGTTTGGTTGAAAAGAAAAATATCTGGGTGCGAAATGAATTTGAAGTAACCACTCTTCATCGCTTCAATAAGTGTCTTGATATAAATTTGCATATCTTCAATTTCTTTTACATGATAAATACTTTTGAGTTTGTTGTTGGATTCAATGTAATGTTGACCTAAAGTTAAATAATCTACATTGGTCAATAATTCTTCGTAGTGTTTTTTTTGTTGAGGAAAATATTCAATCTCAAGTCCTTTATAGATATTTATTTTGTCTTTGAATTTATCAATTGCTTGTTTTAATTCTTCTAAGTAGATAGGATAATCTTCTAAACTCATTCTAACTGAACGGTCCTCGAGGAAAATTAAAGGAGCATGATCTGATATACCGATGTTCTTTAATCCAAATTCTATAGCTTTTATAACATAATCTTCTACAGTTCCTTCTGCGTGATGACAAAGATAAGTATGAGTATGGTAATTGGACTTCATTATTTTATTCTTAAGTGGCATCCGATACTTTCCTTTCTTTCAAGAGCTTGTTTTGTGATTAGATATGCAGTTGTAGCTAAATTTAAGGTCTCATAGTAGTTCTTAGTAAGATTAGGGTATTTTTGAAGATTATTGACAATATCCTTAATCACTTCGTAAGTTAAGGTCAAACCATCAGTGTTCCGGACAATATGTACATGTTCATCCATATAATCTCCTATTTTCTTACGTATAGGCTTGTAGTTATAATTATAGTTTGGATATGTTTGCAATTTGAAATCTTTTATCCAATCATCTTCTTTGATAGTATTGGTGATGTCTTTAGCACATGTTTGAGCAAATACCAAGCATTCTAATAAAGAGTTTGATGCTAAACGGTTAGCTCCATGGACATTGGTGTTAGCTGTTTCACCGACAGCATAGAGATTCTTTATGGAAGTTCTTGCTTTTAAATCTGTTGTAATCCCGCCACATAGGAAATGTTCACAAGGAGCGACAGGAATTAAGTCTAAGCCTAAGATATAACCTTCGCTTTTACAACGATTGAAGATTGTTGGAAATCTTCTTTCTAGGTATTTAGGATCTAGGTGTCTTGTATCTAGATAAACATGGTCAGTCCATGTATCATACATTTCTCTGTATATTGCTTGTGATACGATGTCTCTAGGAGCAAGTTCTTTAAGTTCATGGTATTTTTCCATAAAACGTTCATTTTCAATATTAACTAAATAAGCCCCTTCGCCGCGCATTGCTTCTGAGATTAAAAACCTCTGGCGTGAAGGGTGTTTTTCTGAGTAAAGGGCTGTTGGATGGAATTGAATGAATTCCATATGATCAATCTTAGCATTAGCGCGGTAAGCAATGCCTATCCCGTCGCCCGTTGCGTTTAAGTCATTAGTTGTAGCTCCATAGACTGAGCCTACTCCACCAGTTGCTAGGACTACTTTTTTAGAGTATATTGGATAATATAAAGAATCGTTTTCAAGGACGATTAAGCCACCAACTTGGTTATTCTCCATTATAACATCCAATGCCATGGTGTTACCTAGGAAGGTGATGTTTGGTTTTTGATTTAAGTATGAAATTAGGGTACTGGTAACATTTTTTCCTGTAGCATCGCCACCACTGTGAAAGATGCGATTATGAGAATGACCGCCTTCTTTAGTGACTAGAAATTTATTGTCGGAATCAATGTCAAATTCAACTCCAAAAGAGATTAACTTTTTCACTGCTTCATAAGCATTTTCCACTAAAAACTTAACAGCTTCTTCATCATTGAGATAAGACCCGGCTTTTAAGGTATCGGTGACATGTGATGAATGGAGGTTGACGTTATCATTATACTCACAGGCGATACCGCCTTGGGCAAGGCTGGAGTTGGAAAAAGTGATGTCGGTTTTTGAGATTATCACGACATCTAAGTTTTCATCACTATTCAAGGCTGTAAATAAACCGGCTAAACCGGTGCCAACTATCAGCACATCACATTTTTTGATCATTTAACTTAACTCCATCATCCTGTCTAAAGCAATAATCGCTTTTTTTCTTACTTCTTCATCAACTTCAATTTCATGAACTTCATCTCTTAAGGAAATATAGAGATCTTCCAGCGTGATTCTTTTCATATTGATACAGTTTAAACCTCGTGATAAAAGGTGGAATTTCTTATTGGGATTTGCTTTTTCTAAAGCGTGGATTATTCCCTTATCAGTTCCGATGATAAATTCTTCGAAAGGATCGTTAGTAGCGTAATCTAAAATTTGTTTTGTTGAACCAACAAAATCAGCTTTTTTAAGTACTTCGAGCGGTGCTTCCGGATGTACTAAAAGTTTAGCATTTGGAAATTCAGTTCTTTTGTTTTCTACGTCCTTGATAGTTAATAGGTCATGGATATAGCAAAAGCCTGGCCAAACATCGATGTTATAGCCGAGTTTATCTTTTAAATATAAACCAAGATTTTTATCAGGAACATACATGACATGTTTATCTTTGTAATTTTTGATAATCTTTTCTGCATTTGAACTAGTCACGATAACATCAGATAAAGCTTTGATGTTAGCTCTTGTATTCACATAAGTTACTATCACTGTGTCTGGATGAGCTTTTTTATAAGCTAATAGTTCATCATAATCAGCCATGGCTGCCATCCGGCATAAAGCGTTAGCTTTCGGTAATAATACTTTTTTAGTAGGTGATAATAATTTGGCAGTTTCTGCCATAAAGAACACACCACAAAAAACAATGATATCAGCATCAGTTGAAGCGGCTACTTTACTAAGCGCTAAAGAGTCACCAACATAATCTGCGATGTCTTGAATTTCATCATTTTGATAAAAGTGCGCTAAGATAACTGCGTTCTTTTCTTTTTTTAACTTTTTAATCTCTTCTATGTACATAATTGTCCTCATTTCTTAAATGTAGTTATCTATTAATATTATATGCTTTTTTCCGTATTTTTCCAAGAATATGATATAATTTATAATGAAAAGAGGTGCATAGACTATGTATCAACCTTTAGCTGATAAAGTAAGACCTAAAACCTTTAAGGAAATGATCGGGAATGAGAAACTGATAAACACTTTAGATCAACTTCTAAAAAGTGATAATCTAGTTTCGTTAATCCTTTATGGACCTACTGGTGTCGGCAAGACGACAATTGCCGATATTATTGCCAGTAAGTATCCATTGAATCATTTCCGTTTTAATGCCTCGACCGATAATAAGGCGACACTTAAACAAATTGTTGATACAGTTAAATTATATCATTCTGTTATTTTAATCATCGACGAGATTCATCGGATGAATAGAGATATTCAAGATTATTTGTTGCCATATGTGGAAAAGGGAAATATTGTGATGATTGGGCTTACTACTGAAAATCCTTATATCTCAGTTAATCCCGCCGTAAGGAGCCGAGTTTCAATCTTTAAAGTAACAAGACCTAAAACTGAAGAAATTGAAATGTTTTTGAAAAGAATTGATTTTAGTGATTATCAAAAAGAATTAACGATTAAAGATGAAGTTTTCAAAAAGATTGCTTTGGCAGCCAACGGCGAAGTTAGAACGGCGATTAATATGTTGGAATTATTGGTTTTAGCTGCAGAAAAGAAAGATGTGATTGATTTTGGTTTTATGGAAAAACATTTACCGGAATCACAGATTTCTGCTTTTAAAACCGGTGATGATTATTATGATATTTTAAGTGCTTTTCATAAAAGTGTTAGGGGTAGTGATGTTAATGCTGCTCTTCATTATTTAGCGAGATTGATTGTCGCGGGTGATCTAAAATCATTGGTAAGACGAATTAGAGCGATTGTTTATGAAGACATCGGCTTAGCGAATCCAATGATGGGCGTAAAAGTTGAAGCTGCATGTAGTGTTGCCGAGAGTGTTGGTTTTCCTGAAGCAAGGAATGCTTTAGGTGCTATCGCTATCGAAATGTGTATTTCTCCTAAATCTAATTCTGCACATCTAGCAATTGATAAAGCAATCGCTGATGTCGATGCAGGTAAGACTTTCCAAGTTCCTTCTCATCTAATTAATAATCCAACATATGATGATAAAGAGGATTACAAATACGCTCATGATTATGAAAATCATATAGTTAAACAAGATTACTTACCGAAAGAGTTACAAGGAATTGTTTATTATGAACCACAAACTCATACTAAACTTGAAAAAGCTTATGCGGAAGAATATTTAAAGAACGAAAAGATAATTAAATAAAAAGAAAGCCTGGACTAATTTAATGAGTTCAGGCTTTTTATTATTTGGAAATATTTAGATATTTATTAGGTCTCAAAATTAGATATAGTAGAATAATTAATAAAATGATTCCAATAATTGACCAAACATTGAACACACCAGTAAAAATTGAACCGACTTGGTAAATAATCAACGAGATGGTATACGCCATCAGAGTTTGAAAGCCGATTGCTATCCATGTCCATTTTTTACTACCCATTTCTCTTTTTATCGTCGCAATCGCTGCTATACATGGAGCGCAGATAAGATTGAATACTAAGAATGAATAAGAACTAAGTGGAGTAAAATCAACAGATAATAAAGTCCAAATTTCCGCACCACTTTCTGACACTTCAGCAAATCCATAAAGCACACCAAAGGTACTAACAACATTTTCTTTGGCAATTAAACCAGTTAAAGTTGCGACTGTTGCTTTCCAATTACCCCAACCTAAAGGCGAAAATATCACATCAATCAGTTTTCCAGCACTTGCTAAAATTGATTGGTTAGGATCAGATATCATAACAAAGGACCAACTGAAATTTGAAAGAAACCAAACAATTACTGATGCTAATAAAATTATCGTACCAGCTTTTTTAACAAAAGATTTTAATTTATGATAAACATGAAAAGCAAGTCCTTTGACACTAGGTAGATGGTAATCAGGCAATTCCATTATAAATGGTGATGCTTTACCTGCAAAACCTTTGAATTTTTTTAGAATTATGCTAGAGATGATAATCATGGCTATTCCTAATAAATAAGCAGATGGGGCGATTAACCATTGAATACTTGACCCTCTAAACATCGCTCCGGCGATTAGTGCAATGATAGGGAGTTTTGCTCCACATGGCATAAAAGTTGTTGTCATGATCATTACTTTCCTGTTGCTTTCTTCTTCGATTGTTCGAGCAGCCATAACTCCGGGAATGCCACATCCCGTTGACATCAACATTGGAAAGAATGATTTTCCTGAAAGTCCAAATTTTCTAAAGATCCTATCTAGAATAAAAGCTATTCTAGCCATATATCCGCTTTCTTCTAAAATACCTAATAACAAAAATAAAACGAACATTTGCGGTAAAAATCCTAAGACAGCACCGACCCCACCAATAATTCCTTCAACCAGTACACCTTGAAGCCAAGGCCATGCATTTATCGACACTAACCAACCATTAACTATTGCAGGTAAACCGTTATCACCAAAGATGGTGTCATTGACGAAATCGGTCATGATACCGCCAACTGTTGAAATTGATAGGTAATAAACTAAAAATATGATTACTGCAAAGATTGGTAGACCTAAGTATTTATTAGTTAAAATCTTGTCAATTTTATGACTTACAGACTGAACTTTGATTTTATTTTTTAGGTAAACTCTATCGACAAAGCGATTAATGAAAGCATATCTTTCTCTCGTGATTAAGGATTCGCTGTCATCATCTTTTAAAGATTCAAATGCTTCAATTTTTGAATTTATCTGTTTTAAAACTATCTCATCTAAATTTAGATCTTCTAAAGCTTTTTCATCTTTTTCAAAGACTTTGATTGCATACCATCTAAGCTTATCGTTATCCACTTTTGCTTTTATTGTTTCAGCTATCTCCGTAATTAAATGTTCAATCTCTTGAGAATACCAAACAACTGGGCGAAATGTATAACCTTCTTCTTTTATCTTGATTGTTTGAGTAATTAGTTCTTCAGATCCTTGGCTTTTTAAAGCTGTAATTTCTACTACTGGACAATTAAGCGTTTTACCGATAGCAGCTGATTTGATTACATCTTTATTTTTAGCTATTACATCCATCATGTTAATCGCTATTACCACCGGAACTCCAGTTTCAATTAATTGAGTGGTCAGATAGAGATTTCTTTCAAGGTTACTCCCATCGACGATATTAATAATCACATCAGGTTTTTCGTTAAGAATATAATCTCTTGAGATAACTTCTTCTAGGGAGTACGGCGATAGTGAATATATTCCCGGTAAATCGATGACTGTAATATCTTTATGAGAGCGAATGAAGCCCTCTTTTTTTTCAACCGTAACCCCCGGCCAATTGCCGATATGCTGGTTATTGCCTGTTAGGCTATTAAATAGTGTGGTTTTTCCGCTATTAGGATTACCTACTAAAACTATTTTCATCTTCATAAAAATCTCCTCATTAAGTTAGCGTTAACTAACTCTAGCAACATTATTAATGCCAAAGAATTAATCTTCGGCAATAACTTCAATCATTATATTTAAAGCATCGGCTTTTCTAAGTGTCAGTTCAGTACCTCTAACCATTATTTCCATTGGATCTCCTAGTGGAGCTAGTTTTCGAATGAAAACTCTCGTTCCTGGAATTAATCCCATGTCCATCAATCTTCTTTTTATTGGTTTATCACCACTGACTTTAACAATTACGCATTCAAAACCGATGTCAGCTTTATCTAGTGTATTCGTCATCAAATTGATTGTCTTTTTCTTTAAAAGACTCTCCTTTTCTTTTGTAAAAATACTAATTATATAACTTATACAGTTAGACTATGCTAACTATACAGTATTATAAACGATTTTTACTATAAAAGTCAAGCAAAGGTGTAAAATTATAAGAGTGATATGATATAATAAAATTATAAGAAGGTGAGATAAATGAAGATTCATGAATCAGGTGAAAATTATTTAGAAGCAATTCTTGTCATCAAACAACGTCAAGAGACAGTTAGATCGATTGATTTAGCAAAAGAAATGAACTTCACCAAGGCGAGTGTTAGTCGGGCGGTCAATAAACTTAAAGAAGATAAATTTATAACCGTTGATGAGAATGGCTTTTTAGAATTAACTGATAAAGGCTTAGATGTAGCAACAAAGATTTATGAACGTCATCGCTTTTTCACTGACTTTTTAGTCTATCTGGGTGTAGATAAAAATATTGCTGCCCAGGATGCTTGTAAAATTGAACACGTATTAAGTGCTGAATCATATCAAGCAATGAAAACCTTTTTAACAAAAGCAAAACAAGAGAATATCTAATAAATAAGACGAGCCGCAATGGCTCGTCTTTTATATGATATCGCAAGTATGTTCTTTTGATGTGTCGATAATTACTGGTATGACAATTGGCTTTCTCTTGGTTGAATTATATAGATATCTTTGAATTTGATAGCGAAGATTATCTTTATATTTTTGCCAATCGATAGTTTTTTGAGCAAACTGCCTTTTGGTTTCTAATTGGTAAATTATTTCTATTTCTTTTACGACATCTTCATTTTCTTTCATATACATAAAACCACGGCTGACAATTTCGGGAGAGTTAAGCATGGTTTTTTCTTTAGCGTTGACGTTAGCTATTACTAATAAAAATCCATCTTCAGCCAAAAGTTCTCGTTCTTTTAAAACTTGATCGTTTAAATCAGTTTCAAAAGTTCCGTCAACCATGATTGTTCCATTTTCAACCATATCATGGAATCGATCTTTTTCGCCATTAGTAAAGGAAATCACTTCACCATTGTCCAACAAGAAAACTTCATTTTCTTGATAACCGTATTCTTTAGCGATATTCGCTTGAGATAATAGTTGACGATATTCACCGTTTATCGGAATAATATATTTAGGTTTAAGTAATGTGTACATGAATTTGATGTCTTCTACTGATGCATGGAAGCGAGCAAAATAGTCTTTTTGAACCTTAATCATTTCTACGTCAAGCTTAGCGAGAGCATCATAAGTTTTAGCTGCAATTTTTTCAGTTCCTACTAATGGCGGACATAACATCATAACTGTATCAGATTCAATCAATCTAACTAAGCGATCAAATCCTTTAGTCATTCTTTGTAACATGAAAAATGGTTCATGACGTTCTCCTGTAACTAAAAAGACAACGTCGTCTAGTTCGTTATTATTTTCACTGTCAAGATATTTTAAGTTAACCAAACGATCTTCAGGGACTTTAATGTAACCCATCATCTCTGCTATAAATAGCAATCTTTGGGCTTTTCGGCCGATGATTGCGATTCTTTTATTAATCCTAATTGCTTCATTAATAATCATTTGAATGTTGGAAAGTTCGGTGGAGTACATTGCGACTATAATCCGATTTTTTGCTTTAGAAAAATTATGACGAATTAGTTTTTTAAGATAGTCATCACCTGAACTTTTTCCATGGTTAAGTGAACCTTGTGATTCATTTAAAAAAGCTAAAACTCCATAATCAGCGATTTTCGCGATTTTTTGAAAATCAGTTCGATAAATTTCCGGTACATCTTGATTGAAGTTATAATCTGTTGTATAAACAATGGCGCCATCTTTGGTGTAGATAACGATACCAGCACTTAAAGGAACTGAATGAGTGGTCGCAAAGAATTCAATATAAAAATCTTCAAACTTGATGATTTTTTTATATTCGACCACGTTCAATTGGAATTTTTCCGGAATCATTTTATTTTCTCTTAAAGAATCTCTAACTACAGCTATAGTATAATCTGTTCCATATACTGGTTTATCCATTTGTAAAAGTAACATAGGTAAAGCACCAATGTTTTTATCGTGGGCATGGGACAAAAAGATGCCTTGAACATCATCCTTACGAGTAACTAAATAATTTATATCAGGAACTAAAGCATCAACTCCCAACAAATCACCAGAAGGGTGTTGAAGGCCACAGTCTAAAACAATAATTTTTTTATTAATTTCGATACAATAAAGGTTTTTACCATTATCTCCGAGCCCACCTAGGGCATAAAATTTGATTTGATTCATATATTGTTCTCTTTTCTTAAAAATTTCATTCTTATTATACCGTATTTTTTGAAATACTAAAAGGTAAATGGAATATTTATTTTATCAAAAGACAAATAAATCGCCATATGTTACAATAGATATTGGTGATATAAATGATTAACTATCCGAATAAAAAGAAAATAACTTCCAACAAAATTACCTCTCCCGCTAATCGGGGTATGAATTTTGAAACAATGATCAATCAAACTAATGATTTTTATTTAGATAATGACATTGCAGTTATCTATAAAAAGCCGATTCCGATCCAAATTGTATCAGTTGATTATCGTGTGCGATCAGCAGCAAAGATTGTTGAAGCCTATTATAAACTTCCTTCTACTACTGATTATAATGGAATATATAAAGGGCGTTACGTTGACTTTGAAGCAAAGGAAACTAAGAATAAAACATCTTTTCCTATGAAGAATATTCACGAACACCAAATCTTACATCTAGAGCGAGTTAAAAAGCATGGAGCTATTAGTTTTGTAATTGTTTATTTTGTTAGTTTAGGAAGAATATTTTTTCTTGATTCAAAGTATATTTGCGAATTTTATGAACGATCAAAAGACACTAGAAAATCCGTTACTTTAGCCGAGTTTGAAGAATTTGGTCATGAGATAAAAGAAGGCTATCGTAAACCGGTAGATTACTTAAAAGTAATCGATGAATTCTATTTATAAAACCTCTCAAAAAATTTGAGAGGTTTTCTTTTTATTCATTGAAGGTTTCTAAATAATTAACAATCATATTCCAGCTGTTTTTAACGGCTGTAATGAAAGTGTCAATTTGTGTTTCTGCAGGAATTATGGAGATAATTTTTTCATCAATTACTTCGTATTTAAAATTCTCTTTAATAGTAGGTAAAAGATCGGGGTCAATAACAGGCAATTCAAGGTTTTTGTTTAAGTTAGAAAAGGCATAGCTAACAATCTTTTCATTTTTGTTATCCGATTTTATAGTATAGGTAATCTTGACATCAGATGAAACTGCTTCTGGCATGTAAATGAAGTCAATTTTCAGACTTTTTTTACGGTTCGTCATAATAGGTATAAGTGATAAAATTTCGATATTACTTGTTTTTTGATGTTTAATTCTAATTTTATTTTCTTTTATGAAATCGGAAAACTCTTGTTTAACCTTTTCAAGAATTGGATCCATAATATTACTTGGCTTCTTTCTTGGCTGCTTTGACTAAAATTTTAACCATTTTGTTTGAAAAACTAACAGGATCTTTAATTTCTAAGCCTTCGATTAATAATGCTTGATTATATAGTATCTCTGCGTAATCATCAATAGCTTCATCATCATTCTTGTATAAACTTTCAATTGCTTGGAAAAGTTCGTGTTGCGGATTGATTTCAAGGATTCTTTGCGCTTTTAAATCTTTTTCTCCTGGTAGTTGGCTCATTACTTTTTCCATTTCAAATGATAAGCCATCACCGCTAACAAGACAAACTGGTGAGTCGGTTAATCTCGTTGATAATTTTACATCATCAACTTTACCTGATAGAACTTCTTTTAGTTTTTCCAATAAGCTCTTGTTTTCAGTTTCAAGATTTTTAATTGCTTCTTTTTCATTTTCATCAAGAATATCTAAATCACCTTGGTTGATTGACTTAAACTTCTTCTTTTCATACTCATTAATCATACTAATCATGAATTCATCAACATCATCAGTTAAAACTAAGACATCATAACCTTTTTTCTTTAAAACATCCATTTGCGGAGAAATTTTAATAGCGTCTTTTGAATGAGCTGAACCATAGAATATTTCTTTTTGATCTTTTGGCATCTTTTCGATATATTCTTTTAAAGTAACCATTTGTTCTTCGTTTACTGTTTCAAATAACAATAAATCTTGAAGCAACTCTTTGTTCATGCCAAAATTATCGTAAACACCATATTTGATATTTACGCCGAATTCTTTCCAGAATTTAACATATTTTTCTCTTTCATTCTTTAAAGTTTTCTCTAATTCGTTGATAATCTTCTTCTCTAAGTTCTTTTGAATTAGAACCAACTGACGATTTTGTTGCAAGATTTCTCTAGAAATATTTAGGTTTAAATCAGGACTGACAACTAGACCTTTGATAAATCTAAGGTAGTCAGGAACAAGTTCCTTACATTTGTCCATCACAAATACGCCTTTTGCATATAGTTGTAATCCTTTTTCGTACTTTTCAGAATAAAGGTTTTGTGGCGCTTTTTCAGGAATAAAGACAATTGATTTATATGTTAATGCACCTTCAACATTAGTCCAAATACTAAATGATGGATTAGTGTAATCATAGTAGGTCGTTTTATAGAACTCATTTAATTCTTCATCAGTGACTTCGGTTTTGTTTTTCTTCCAAATTGGTGTCATGGAATTGATAGTTTCTTTTTCGATAACAGTATCAAATTTATCTTCAATTTCATTGCCATTTTCATCCTTAACAGGAATGGATTTTTCATGATTTATGGTAATCGGATATTTAACATAGTCAGAGTATTTTTTAACTAAAGACCGAATTTTATATTCTTCAAGGAATTCGTCATATTCTTCTTCGTCTTCATTTTTTCTAATCGTTAATATGATTTCTGTTCCGACATTTTCTTTAGTTGCTTCTTCGATAGTGAATCCTTCTTCACCTTTTGAAACCCATTTGTAGGCTTGATTGCTAAGGGCTGATTTAGTAATTACTTCTACTTTGCTTGAAACCATAAATGCAGAATAGAACCCAACACCGAATTGGCCAATTAAATCATCGTCTTTCAGTTCTTTTTCTTTCATTGTTTTTAAGAAATCTAATGTGCCGCTTTTAGCGATGGTTCCGATGTTTTCAATTAATTCATCATAAGTCATACCAATACCATTGTCATATACTCTAATTTTGCGATGTTTTTTATCGACTTCGATATGAATTTCATAATCATTTCTTTTTTCCATATCATCATTAGTCAAACTCATTAGATGGTATTTGTCAATTGCATCGGATGCATTTGAGATTAACTCTCTTAAAAAGATTTCCTTATTGGTATAAATAGAATGAATCATTAAGTCTAGTAGTCTTTTTGACTCGGTTTTAAATTCCATTGTTTTTTTGCTCATAATATCCTNNCTCCTAATGTATAATATATTCACTAAATATTATATCACATAAATTAGCACTGTCAAGTTTTGAGTGCTAATATTTTATTAAAAAATAGGAGAGATTTCTCTCTCCTATCAGAGCTTATTGGTCTAGATTCGTTGTCAATAAATCTCTTTTAAACATTATCACACCTACCAAGATACAAAAGACTAGTGATGCGGCCATATACGGTAGATTGTAAACTACAAACGAATAAATAAACGGGCTGACATTAGCACCATAAGTTTCATTGAACCAGCTTGTATAACTACCCCAAATTAAAACACCTGATATTCCATGTGATAGATAACGAATAACTGAAGCTAAAATCATTCCCATAATGAAAGGCCTTATTTTTGTTAGTGCATCTTTAAAGATACCTGCTAATCCTAATAATGTAAATGGGATTATATAATCTAGAAGATAGACTAAAATTAGTTTCAACCAACTCGGGCCAATATAGTCTGATTCTGGAATGGCGGCAATTACACCACTTGAAATCATTCCGGCAATCATAAGTTGAATAACAGCGAAGATAAAACCGGCAAATAGACCTGTCTTAACACCACGTCTGTAAGCAATGATAAAAATCGGTAACATTGCTGGAGAAATACTACCGCCCCAAGGAAATATACCTTGAGATAAAATACCAAAAACAACATCCAACACAACTGCTACACCTACAAGGATAGCAACTTCTGCATAAACTCTAATTTCTTTTTTCATTTAAATCTCCCTCACTTTTTTATAGGGACAAAAAAAGCCCCTTAAAAAGGGACCTAATAAGTATTGGTATACTCCTACGCTGGCATTATCCAGATCAGGTAAGGTCTATAACAGGATAGTTATACTCTCAGCCCGGTTCCCCAAGCTCCCTAATTCATAATTTAATTATAGCACATATTCAAGAAATAACAATTAATAAGATTTTTTAAGAAATTATTTCTTTTATGATATCGCTTTGATCTACTTTTTTCGATACAATTTCGTAAGCGTTATCTAATAAATCGTAGATATCTTGACTAACGGTTTTATTAGCGTAAATAAAGCAAAGCGTTTCGTCTTTTTGAATATGATTACCAACTTTTTTATTTAACACAATACCTACCATTGGGTCAATATCATCTTCTTTAGTTGCTCTACCTCCGCCTAGTTTCATTGAAGCTAAACCGATATTTAAAGCTTTAATATTTTTGATATATCCATTTTTAGTAGATTTAAATGGAATGATATCTTTAACTTTTATGAAGTCGTCTAAATCTTCTATATGACCGCCTTGACTGTTAATGAATTCATAGAATTTTTTTAAAGCTTTGCCATTATGAAGATTTTCTTTAGCTAATTTAGTGGCTTCTTCTAGGCTTTTGGCTTGATTAGCATAATAAACCATGTATCCAGCAATAGTCACGCACAGGTCTTCTAGATCCTTAGGGCCTTTGCCCTCTAGCGTTTCGATTGCTTCTTTTACTTCCAAGCGATTACCAACAGCTAAACCTAGAGGTTCATCCATTGAGGTGATAAAAGCAGAAACTTTCTTATCAAAAGCTTTGCCGATAGCTACCATAATATTGGATAATTTTCTTGCTTCTTCGATTGTTTTCATGAAAGCTCCATCACCAATTTTTACATCAAGACAAATGACATCTGCATCACTGGCTAATTTCTTAGACATAATGCTAGATGCAATTAATGGTATTGAAGGTACAGTTGCCGTTACATCTCGAAGAGCATATAACAATTTGTCGGCAGGAACTAACTTTTTAGTTTGACCTGCTACGGCTATATTGATTTTATTAACTTGGTTGATAAATTCATCCTCGCTAAGATCAATTCTCATGCCGGGAATACTTTCCATTTTGTCTAATGTACCACCGGTATGTCCTAAACCTCTACCTGATAATTTAGCTAGTTTAGCACCTAGTGAAGCGACAAGTGGGCCAAGAACTAGAGTTGTCTTATCGCCTACTCCTCCAGTTGAATGTTTATCGACTTTAATTCCCGCAATTTTTGATAAATCAATGATATCACCACTGTAAAGCATTGCTTTAGTTAGGTGAGCTGCTTCTTCATTATTCATTCCTTGAAAATATATTGCCATTAAAAGTGCACTGATTTGATAATCAGGAACATCGCCTAAAACATAGCCGTTAATCACAAAGTCAATTTCTAATTCGCTTAAAATTTGACCGTTTCTTTTCTTTTCAATAATATCTACTACTCTCAATCTAATTCACCTCTTTTAAGTAATAATATTATACACCATTAGCCTATTTATGTAAATAAAACCTATGTAAACATTTTCATAGCATTTTATTTTAAATTAAGCGTTTATATAGTATAATACATATGGTGATAAAATGACTGAAATCTATCTTTTGCGACATGCTGAAACTGACGCAAATAAAAACTTCATAGTTCAAGGAAGAATGGATAATCCAATTAATGCAACAGGGATAAAACAAGCTTTAGAAACAGGTAAATATTTAAAAGGTTTAAATATTAATTTTGATTTAGTTATTTCTTCTCCTTTAAAACGCGCTTATAAAACCGCTGATTTAATCAATCACGGTATGGTTATCTCCAGACCGATAATAATGGACAAGAATTTGATTGAAAGAAATTTTGGTGATTACGACGGCAGAAAGATTAGTGATGATTATTATGATTTAACTAGAAATGGTTTGATTCCTAATATGGAAACTGATGAAGTGCTTGAAGAAAGAGTATTGAAAACTCTTAAAGAAATTGCTGAAAAATATGATGATAAAAGACTATTAATCGTGACGCATTCCCATGTAATCAAAGCGTTCTTAAATCATTTTATCGAAGATTTTACTTATATGACATTTTTACATAATTGTTCGCTAAACCGAATAAATTATGAAAACGGAGAGTTTAAAATTCTTGAATATAATATCAACCCATTAGAAAATGAAAAGGCTTAATTCAGATGAATTAAACCTTTTTTTATATTACTGAACGAAATATTTCTTGGTAAAAATAGTTTAGTGGAGCAGTGTAACTTGTACCGCTATTAGGGCTGAAGGAATTATTGCTGTTGAGCAAATCTTCTACTAAAAGATTTCTGATTAAAACACCTGTATTTGTTATGTCTTGACCGTCAAGGAAATCATATTCTACTTTATCAAAGATATAATCAACTGCTCCAATTGTATAATATTGTTCAGAGTTAATAGCGATATCATTGATATAGACTATTGTCCCATCAAAACTAATACCATCATCGAAAACGACATCTCCCCCGTTGTAATAGATATCTTTGTAGAAATCAATTACTTGTTGACCGGTAAGTTTTGACGTTTTTATGAAATTATCAAATGGATATATTACTACTAGTTCTCCCATAGTTAATTCTCCATATCCCATTTCTGTTCTAAACCCGCCTGAATTAACGGCTCCGATGTCTATTCCTAGGTAGTCTCGAATAACAGAGGCTCCCCATGGTGCAAGCTCATCGCGGTAATATGTGCCTTGAGAAAAAGTAAGGACTTGATTGACAAAGTTTAAATATGTTACGTCGTTTTTATAAGTATCAAAAATACTGGAAACTTCAGAGTCATAATTATAAATTTCTCCATCAGTATAGGTTTTTCCTTGAGAAAAAGTAATTACTTCATTTACTAAATCATATGTTAATTGGATTCTTACAAATAAAGAATACTTGTTTGAGGAAGCTTGTGCGTAAATCAAATCTGTACCTTCTCTTTGAATTGTACCAATTTCGCTTTGATGTGTATGAGCATTGAAAACTACATCAACGCGACTATCACCCGATAAATTAGCAATATCATAATTAAAATATGATCCAGAATGAGCATAAACGACAATTATATCAGCGTCTTGTTCAGTTCTTAAGTAACTAGCATACTCTTCTATTACTGTTACTGGGTCTAAGAAGAGAATATTTTCAACTCTGGAAGCACTGATTGAATTTATCACATCACCGATTACGCCGATTACTCCAATTTTAATGCCATTATTTTCATAGAGAAAATATGGTTGAGTAAATTCTAGTGGTTCTAAAGTGTCTTTATAAACAATATTGGCAGCTAGAAATGGAAACTTTGCTTCACCGTTTGTTTCTAATCCATCATTATACTCAGCAATTTTTTCAATTCCCCAATCAAACTCATGATTACCGATAACGAAGCCGTCAAAATCAACAGCGTTCATTGCTTCAACGATTGGTCTGCCATAGTAATAGTTAGAGATAGCTGTACCCTGAAAGATATCACCATTTGCTAATGCTAATACATTTTCATAATTATTCTTCATATATCTTATTTCATCGCTTATTTTTGCGAAACTTTCAAAATTCAAATAAGCACCACCATGAAAATCATTGATCGAATAAAGGTAGATATCTTGAAGTGGCTTACTGATAATTTCTGTGGTTGCGGTGGTATCAGTTGTTGAAGGAAAGGTTGTTAATTCAGTTGTCGTTTCAATAATAGAACTTTCGACTGTAGTTGTTGAAGTGGTTGTTGGTAAAAGTGTAGTAGATTGTGTGGTTTTAGTATCACAACCAAGTAATAGTGTCAACAACATCAACGATGTCAATATCAGTATTTTTTTCATCATGAACTCCTTTTATTATTTAGTAAGTACTATAATTATATAATAAATATCAACTTTATCAAAGAAAAACTTACCACAGAAATTTCTGTGGTAAGTTCTTTTTAAATTAATAAATTATTATTACATTCCATAGTTAGTGAATACATTATTGATTCCTGCTTCAGTTAAGAAAGTTAAAGGATCGCTATTCATATAATCACTATTTGCTGGCCAATAAGGATCTGGATCAGCAAGCATCATTGTTTCTAGTTCGTCTGTTAAAATATTTCTAACAATCATCGAGTCTAGAACGATATCTCTTTGTGCTGGTGTAAGTGACGTCACTGAAGTCACATTAAAGCTAATGCTTGTGAAGTCAGCTCCTGTAAATTGTTGAGTTGCCAGAATGAAATTCTTGACAGCTGATTTAATTGTGATTGTGATTGTGTAAGTAGTGACATCTTCGGCTAGAGTAGGAATTGAGTCAGAAATTGCGGCATTTCCCCTTAACATGTTATCAATTGTTACATGCAAGGAATTGCTTAATAAGATTTCATCAATTTGCGTTGATGTTAAATTTGTAATTGTACTTGAATTAAATGCATCATTATAGTCAGTTAAACCAAGAGTAGAGAAACCATTAAGCATGTTGATTAATTCGATTTTATGAATTACATTAGATGGAACACTGTTCACTAAGATTGCGGTTTTTTCTGTTGTTGGGACTAATAAACTAGTTGTTCCGACTGCAGCTGTTTCATCGCCAGCAACATCCAAGAAGTAATCTGAAACTGTAGCTTGCATGATGAATGAATTAAAGAAAATATTCTTATCAACTGCTTGAATTTCGGTTGGACCGACTGAGAAACTATCAAAATCTAAATTAGGAATTGCGAATAAATCAATTGCAATGAAGAAATTTTCTAATTCAGTTTTTTCAATATAGGTTACGTCGGTATAAACAATCCGTAAATCTTGAGAAGATAGGTCTTGATCAGGAATTACAAGTGATGTCGTCGCCGAAGTTAAAATCATATTTGAAACTGTAGCTTGCATACTCGCTGATTCTAAAGCCAAGTCCATATTGTCGATAAATGTTTGAGCATTGATTTCTAGATCTAAATCATTGACATCAGTGTAACCCATAGCAATCATAGTTGCTAAGATTGCTTTAATTTCGTCTTTTACAACATATTCAACCGCTACTACTCCTGTTTCAACTATCAAATCATTGCCAGCTTCATCTTGTTCAGGTATGAACAGTAATGAAGATCCTAAATCAAATAATTGATCAGATATTGTTGCGTGAAGAATTGCAGATTCAAGTAATTGCGTTCTTTTTGCATCGTCATTAAGATTTGCAAAATCAAATGATGTAAAGGTATTAGGATCAGTAACTCCTAGCAAGTCTAAGCCATCGACTAAAGCTTGTAGTTCTATTTTTTTAATATAAGTTGTTGTTCCCACAACAGTCAATATATCTAGATTATCGACATCTTTTTCTGGAACGATTACTGTAGGACCAATATTAATTATCGTATCAGAAACGGTTGCGTGAATTATTGCTGAATTCATTAAAACAGTAAAATTATTTTTTAATAGTGATGTGTCATCTAAATCAATTAAATTAAAATCAGTGATATTCAAATGATATAAAGCTCTGAAAACATCATATATTTCCGTTTTATCAACATAACTTATTGAACCAACAGTAGTGATTATTTGATTAGATAAGTCATCTGATGTCGGAACTTTTAAAGCACCACCAACAGATGTGTCTAAATTGATAATAACATCTGAGATTGTTGCATGAATGATTTCCGAATCAAGCAAAATCGTAACTTTTGCACTATCAAGATCATCTAAAGCACTATTTTCTAAACGGTCGATAAATGTTGCATCAAAACCAACACCACTAAAATCAGTGAGTTGTAAAACGTTTAAAGCTTTAAACATATTTTTTAATTCAAGTTTTGTAATTACACTTTCTGAAAGTCCTTCAACTAATATCGTAGTATTGACTGAATCAGGAATGATAAAATCACTAGTTTCTAAAGTGTTAAAGTAATTTCCCACTGTAGCGTAAATAATATTTGAAGCAAAGAAAGTATCAATATCAGTTTCAGTTAATTCTAAGACCTTAATTGGGTCAAATGTTGGTTCTAAACCAGATGTGTCGATTATCAGTTTAACTGACTCGATGGTTGCGACTAATTCATCTTTAGTAAAATATCCATTTTCATCATAAATTACATCTGGGAATACCAAAGGCATATCGCCAAAATCCATTTCTGTGAACAGGTCGGATATTGTTGCTCTTATTACATAAGAATCAAAGAATGTCACGATTTGATCAGTTTCCATATCAGTAATAAAACTGATATCGAGATTTTCAAAATCAAGTGTATCGGAGATATCTAAAAGAGTGTTGAATGCGTCTAGGATTTTCCTTAATTCACCTTCTAGCACACCGTCATCTCGCCAAACAACATCAGCTGGGATAATGAACATAGATAAGGCAGCGGTTTCTGAAGTATCACTTAAAATACTGATAAGTGCTTCAGATACAAGTTGTGAATCTAATAGAATTGTTAAATCTATATTGCTGACGGCAGCTAAAGTAACAGTAATATCATCATTCATTAAATCTTCGAAACTGATGTCTGCTTCGATAATTTCAGCAAATATCTCTCCTAAAGCCAAAAATTCGGCTTCTAAATCTAAATCATCAGGTACTGTAATTACCAAAGCATCTTCTCCTTCGGGATTTTCTAGCATTGGTAAAAGTAAAGTTTCAGTGATTAATAGAATAACCTCTGAACCCGAGATATCATTAAACAGTTCTCTAACAGTTTCTCCGGTTACTTCTATTTGTTCTACTGAGCCTTCACCACCGATAAAGCCAGCTCCATTTAAAATATCAAATAAAGCGCCGCCAATTCTACCAATAGTTGCTAATTCTTCTTCAAAATCAATTGAACCGTCATATAAGGTTTCCACATCGATTGGTAGTTCTTCATCGTACCTTTGAGCTGCATATTCGATTGCTAAAGGTACAGCTGATACTACTAATTTGGAATTAGATATTACTTGGAAGATATCTCTAATTTCATCACCTTTTAGATCGGTCAATTCATTGGTTTCTTGAAATTCAGATTGTGAGAAAATCACGAAAGCTTCTGATAAAACCATCAATTCATAACGGAAAGCTATGGTATTTTCATTATAATCAAATGATAATACGTTATCAAATAAATTGATATGCATTGGTACTAATACATCTTCATCAATGACTGATGGAACTTCAATTTTATTAGCTAGCATGACGAAGATATTGCTGTTGTATTCTGTAACCATTTGCTCCATGACCGCGATTGCTTCATCGAGATTTGGGTCAGTTGGCACGGGATCGACATCAGATAGTAGCGAATAGTTAGCTGGATAGATATTATCCCTTGGCGCAAAGGTGAGATTTTCAGTTACACCATCTTGACTTAAGTTTGCTTCAGCTATCAAGACTGACATACTATCAACAATAGAGATCATACCACCCATGACTATCAAGGTAATAAATATTGCCATTAAACCATTTGCTGTACCAACCAGTGCGCCAAATCCTCGCATTTTATTAGCTCTTGATTTAGTTTTAAAGAAAATAATTCTAATAATAAAGCATATAATTTTATAAACTATAAGAATAACTGTAAAGTAAAGAATTGTCCAAACAATCTTCAAAGCAAATAACATTACGCCCATTGCTAGTTCTAAAAATTCCCCTGACATTTGCGATAAATCTACTTCTTCGCCTATTAAAACTTGAAGTATATTTTCATAACCTACTGCAAATGAGGTGAAATTTGCTAAACTTGGATCAACATTGCTGCCAAGAATATTTCCTAAAAATGAGAAGTTAGCATTCCAGAGAATATTAACCGCCATATTTAAAGTTAAAAAGAAAACTATATAGAAAATTGCCATAGTAATAAATGTAAAGAGCGATTTTTTAAAACCTTTTAAAAATCCAGCAAGGACTGCTATACCTAAAATGATGTAAAAAATCAAATTAAGTGATAACAAAATCCCGAAATCAAATGCTAAAAAATACATTTACTTCACTTCCCTTCATGTATATTATAAGTTAATTATACTATAGTATTATAAAATTAAGTAATTTGAAGCTATCATATTACAAAAAATAATATAAAAACACAATAATCTACACTAAAAATTCTTACATATAACTTCATTTTTTACACTTTGATAATCATATTTATACTCAAAATGCTGTTTAAAATCTTTAAAATATTATATAATATATACAGTTTAAAGAAACTGGGTGATGACTATGAAAAAATTTATTGCTTTTATATCGATTTTAATCGTTATGTTTTTTTTGGTTAGTTGCGATTATTTCGTCTTACCAGTAGTAACTACCAGCGAAAGAACTACAGTTCTGCCGACAAAGATAAATGGTACAATTACTTTTGAAGACAGCGAATACCAAGAATTAGCGATTTATCACTCCGATACTTATGATTTAGTTGATATAGATGCTTATAACGATATTTTATTAGAAACCAAAGATCATATTAGACATGCAAATATCTTAGTTAATATGGTGCTTTATTCTCAGAGTTTACCATGGTCGACTGAAACAAATAGAAATGTTATTAGTAGCGGTTCTGGGGTAATTTTTCTAGCTGATGATGAATATTATTATGCGTTGACTAACTATCATGTTATCGATCAAGAAGAATTGACATTGGTTTTAGAAATAAAAGCTTTTGGCGATACTGAGTTTGTTTCAGCTGAAATAGTAACTTTCGATGAAAACATAGATTTGGCTGTCATTAAATTTGCCATTGGCGAAAGAACCGATATAACAATTATTGACATTTATGAAAGACTTTATTATCAGTTTAATCCTGGAGAAATTGTTTTAGCAGTTGGAAATCCAAGTTCTGTAACAAACAACGTAACTTTTGGAGAATTCAAAACAATGGAAACACTTAATGATGTCAATTATAAAGTGATTTATCATGACGCTTCAATTTCTAATGGGTCGAGTGGTGGTGCTTTAGTAGATATTGACGGTAATCTTTTGGGTATTAATACATGGGGTTTGGAAGATTCTGATGAATATTCCTTTGCTATACCTAATTATATTGTATATATTTTTCTAATAAATAATGGAATACTAGATTAAAATTCTAGGATTCCTTTTTTGATATTAA
This sequence comes from Caryophanales bacterium UBA2298, assembly GCA_002345425.1. Taxonomy (GTDB): domain Bacteria; phylum Bacillota_I; class Bacilli_A; order Izemoplasmatales; family Hujiaoplasmataceae; genus UBA2289. Next base: position 23,078 of record DDWA01000048.1, read on the forward strand.
AAGTGATGTCTTGTGAAGGATATTGATTAAAACTAAATTTTACTTTTGCCTCTTGATTAGATTTTTTAGTTTTTAAATAAACACCAATACTACCAGCAATTAAAGAGATGTTTTTAGGACCTACGACTTCTAAAGAATCATCGGTTTCTACACCAATAACTTCATTAGCGTAATCTAGCACATTTTCGAATTGATCGACTAATTTGATAACAACTCGGACCATATCATAGGTTAAGCCGTGCAATAAAGCAGTTTTATCAGGTTCGATTATGATTCTTGATTCAGTCATATGGCCTTTAAATACTGTTTTTACTAATTGATCATCTATAAAACCTTCAATTCTAAAAACAGTTGGTTTTAATTCTTGGTTAGATAGATATTTTCCAAATAAATTGACAGCATCATTAAAGTTGATAATTTTTCGCATCATGAGGTTCGCGACTTTTAGCTTATCTTTAAACGGCATATTTGTGCCGTTTTTTTGATATCTTAAAAGCACACTTTTGATTCTTTCAGCATCTTTTTCTTTGAAGTCTTCATATTCTTTTAAAGATTCGCCAATCAAATCATTGATAATAACTGGGGCATGAGGAAGATAATCATAATTATCAGTGTCGGCGTAGTAAGTATCTATGTATTGGTCATTGCGATATACTTTAATATAATCACAATTTGTATATACTATAATTTCAGGTAATTTCAGTTCATCATAATCACCAGCTATCATATTACTAGCAACAAATAAAACAACTTCTTTCTCTGGATCAATTTGTGATTTATAAGGATAAGCTGCATATTTTTCAATGCGATGCATATCTAAAACTCCGTGATGACAGATGTGATCATTGGAGCCAAATTGAAAATGAGTATTATAATCTGCTAAACACCATCCAATAGCACCAGAGATGTTATCGTAATAGTGATTATATTCAATAACATTTAAATGACGTAAAGAATGTTCAATTCTTCGGTTTTCTGAATCAAATTTTTTTGTCGGAAAAACATGGCCATTATATTCGGTTACTAGATAAGGAGACCTGGTTTTAGTAACCTTTTTTGGTGATTCTAAGCCATCATTTTCACCTGTATGTGAGAAATCATTATAGGTATAAACGTCTTCAAGAAGATTGCTGTTTTTAAAGTTTCTTACGCCACCGGTCTGTCTAGTTGAATCTATACTTTTAGCGAGTTCGTTTGTTTTTTGATATAATTCATCGTCATCTTTAGATTCGTTGATTCTTGTCCCCCACAAGCAAATAGATGGATGGTTAAAATGATGATTTATCATTACCGCTAAATTACGCAATGTCAAATCTTTAAAGTTTTCATCACCAATATAATTCCATCCAGGAATTTCTTCAAAAACCAATAAACCGATTTCATCACATCGATTGATGAAATGATCGCTTTGCATGTAATGAGAAGTTCTAACTATATTACAACCGAGATTTTTTAAGATATCGGCATCCATTTCTTGCATCGACTTTGGAGCTGCATAACCGACATATGGATAAGATTGGTGACGATTCAATCCCATTAATTTAATTTTCGTGTTATTAATTAAAAAGCCGTTATCGGTAAACATAACAGTTCGAAAGCCAAATCTTTCAGTTACACTATCTAATTCAACTTCTTTTTCGAAAATACTAACCTTTATATTATATAGTTTAGGATTATCAATATTCCATCTGGTTATATCTTCTACTTTATCTGTATATGTACCCTCATGAATTAATTCGTCTTTGAATATTCGTTCTTGAATTAGAATATCTTGATCGTAAATCTCTGTTTTTACAACTAAGATTTTAGTGTCATCATTTACTTTAACATTGATATTTAACAACATTTCTGATTGATTTAAAACATTTATTTCATCTGAGAAAAAATGTAGTTTTTCGATATGAATTTTTGGTTTCTCAACCAAAAAAACCTCTCTATAAATTCCACTGTAAGGTAAGTAGTCAACTAAATTACCAAATGGAGGAATATCATTAATTTCATTTCCATCAACGACAATTTTTAAACTGTTTTTACCGCCCTTAACAAAATCATTGATTCTGATACTGAAAGGAGTATATCCACCTTTATGCTCAAAGATTTCTTGGTTATTACAGTAAACGATTGTTTTTGTCATGATACCCATGAATTGAAGATAGAGATGATTAATTAAGGATGATTCTTCTATTTCAATTTCTTTAAAGTAAGTACCGATAAATTGTGTCTCTTTTTCATTGAAATAACTGTAGGGAAGTTCTTTCATGGTATGAGGAATATCTACTTGTAATAAATTGTTGAAATCAAAATCACTTTTGAGATATTCTTCCTTATAATCTGGAGTAAAATACCAATTAAAGTTTAAACTTTTAGTTTTTCTTTTCATTTTCTACCTCACTTATATAATATAATCTAGAGCCAAAATCACCCATTAATCGAATTTTATCATTATACCCTGTACCTATAAATTTTTGTTTAGGAATAAAACCATTCTCAACTAAAACATCACCATTAATGATTAAATCTTCATCTTCAGTTTTAAATAAATATCTATTTTTTAATAAATGAAATAATAATCCTTTTGCATTCAATTTAATAGGAAGAGCATGTTTAACTAGATAACCGAAAGTTTCGAGATTAAAATATTGATCTCGCTTGATTATTCGGTAAGTTTTATTTTTATCAAGCATTGGCAAGGATATTTTTTGGAATTCAGCATTGGGTTCTTGAAGAATTTGAAATAAGCCTAAAATCGCTTCTTTTTTATCATCTGAAGTTACCATCAATTGCATTTCATTGGTTTCAAAAGGACTTTTCAGTCGGTATAAATCACCAAATTGTAAAAGCTTACGATGATTTTTATAAAAAGCAATTTGATTTTTAATAATCTTTGTTTCAAATTTAGTAAGTTGGGTAATGTCAAGTTCATATCCTAAAAGGCCAAATGCACTAATGTTAAAGCGTGTTTCTAAAGGAGTTTTACGTAAAACTTGGGCTGATGGGCTGTCACTGACATGAGCACCCATAACTGATTGTTTATAACCGTAATAACTTCCATACTGGATTAAGAAACGAGAGTGAGCATCAGTATTATCTGAAGTCCATATTTGCGGCATATAGTATAACATACCTAAATCAAAACGATTTCCGCCGCTAGCACAAGATTCAAACAGAATGTTCGAGAATTTATTTGTCAGTCTATCTAAAAGATCATAAAGACCTAGATAATATAGATGCGATAACTTTCCTTGATTTTTGTTGTCTAAGTCACTTGAGTACACATCGGAAAAGTTGCGGTTCATGTCCCATTTACAATAACTTATATTAGCTGACAGGAATAAGTCTGAAAGTATTTCTTCTAAATAATCTACTACTTCTTTTTTTCCTAGATTCAATATAAGTTGATTGCGGCCTAAACTTGGTTTTATATCAGGATGACTGATAATCCAATCTGGATGTTTTTGATATAGAACTGAGTCGTAATTTATCATTTCCGGTTCCGCCCAAATCCCAAATTGCATCCCCAACTTATTGATTTTTTCTGAGAGGTTTTTTAAACCTAATGGTAATTTTTTCTTGTTTACGTACCAATCTCCTAAAGACGAAGTATCATTATTCCTTTTTCCAAACCAACCATCATCTAGAACAAACAATTCGATTCCTAGATTTTGGGCTTTTTTAGCTAATTTCAGCAACTTTCTTTGAGTAAAGTCAAACATAGTTGCTTCCCAGTTATTAAACAAAACCGGACGCTCTTGATTTTTAAAGTCCGGTTTGATTATATGATTGTTGATTAATTCATGAAAATTAAGACTAAGTTTATTAAATCCTTGATCACTATAACTTAAAACAACTTCAGGAGTAATAAAAGTTTCCTTTTCTTTTAATAGCCAATAAAAGTCAAAGGAATTGATTCCCATCTGTACTCTGACAATTGAAAATGGATTTCTTTCAATATTGGCTTCATAACTACCACTATATATTAATGAAAATCCATAACATTTACCAAAATCTTCTGTAGTTTTTTGATTGTGAATAACAATATAAGGATTATGATCGGCTGAAGATACACCTTTTTTAGAGTCGATTTTAATGATTCCAGGATTTATTTTTTGAGTGTTAATCTGTCTTTCTTTTATCCACGCACCATCGAATGTGGTTAAACAAAAATCTTCATTGTTTATATCAAGGTTCATGCTTAATGCTTTTTCAATTGTTATTTCTGCTTTGCTTTTATTAGTAATTAGGGCTCGTCGTGAAATAACGTCTTCCTTAATAAACAAGGAATAGTACAAATCAATCTTAATTTTACATATCTTATCAATTAAAGTTATTACTAAGGTTTCAGTTAAATCATCTCTTGTTTCAGGCATTATAGAAAATGATGGTTTACTAGTAAGTATTTGATGAGATTCATAATGAAAATCAGTTATTCGAGACCCATCAGAAAGACGGAAATGACACATCGGTTCGCGAAAATCGCCCTTACCAAAGGTAGGCATTTCCAAAAAAGCAGTGTTTAAATTAAATGTCTTGTCTTTTTCATCATATATGACTTGAGATCCAACTTCGATATCATTCTTAAGTATTAAGTTTTTATAATCTTGTTCGATTGATAGTTTTTTCCCATAGTATAAGGAGCCAAGATGACCACTTGGCAAAATATTGATGATATATGAGGTGTTTTCTGTTTGTAAATGAAATATTTTATCTTCTGCAAGATAATTAATCATGTTTAATTTCACACACCTTATTTATATGATTTTGATAAAATGGTCTGACTATAAACCAAATTAGAACTCCGGAAAAAACTACTTGTAAAATAACTGCTAATATGACAAATAGTTGATCAGAATAAAGATAACCAAAAATGATATTTTGCATTAAGATTCCTGATAAATAAGCCGGAGAGAATATAAATAGGTATTGAATTGAGTCAGGAATATAATTCATTAGTGATATAAAAGGTAAGAATGAAAAGAGAATTATATAACCCACATACATTAATAACATTTTTACATGTGTTTTTGAAATTATCGTTATGACCAAACCAACTGTAACATGCATAATAAGGCCAAGTAAGTATGTTAACAAGAAAAGAATAACGCTAAAATTCATATTTAAAACCAGTAACATAATTAATAGATATAATATAAAAGGTATTAAATGTAAGGTTATTGCTGCCAGGATTTTAGCAATGATTACCTCATGAATTTTTGATTTGCATAATGATTTTGGTAATGGTGAATCTTCTTCTCTTTCGATAAAAAGAATAATTGAATGCATTATAACAGGAAAAATGAAGACAGAGACAAAGATGAAGAGCAAAGGATCAATATCGCTAAAGAAACCCATAGCTAAAGCAAATAAGATGGCTATTATGATTGTCATATGTAATATGCGATACTTGATAAAATTACCAAAGCTATCTATAAAAATTTTTTGTATATTTTTCATATAAAATCCTCATTTCTTGTTAGTGTATCATAATCTATTTTGTTAATTTTTCTTATTACAATTATTTTATTCTGTTTAATAAATTTATTAAAATCGAAATCTAGACACTCAGAAGAACTGATTGTTTTAGTAAAAATAGTGTTTTGTTTGTAATATTCAATTTCATATGAATTAAGATACTTAGTTTGTAAAATTGAATAATCAAAAGCTTTAATTTCATTATAAGAATTGATTACGTAAATTTGTTTTAGTTTGAAATAGAGGCTAAATTCAGTATTCAATACAATTATTTTACTAGTTTTAGACATGATTGGCAAGATGTGTTGGTAAAACAACATGTTTTCTTCTTGAGAAAATCTCTTCAATACCAAATCATATGTAATATATGGAGTTTCTGTTACAGTGTAATATAAACTAATTAAAAGAAACTTTTTATATTCTTTATTTAACCTAACGGCTTTTAAAATATCATCATGGATAAAGTTTATTAAATAATTCGCGTTCTTAAAACTTTTTTTTATTAACTTTTTTACTATTACTTCATATGATGAAATAAAGTTAAAGTTTAATTTACAAAGTTTTTTTCTAATCTTTTTAAAGTTGAAAAATGCATCAAACATTGAAATATATTTTTCCGGCAAAGAAAAATCGTTATCTTGAAGCAAAATATATGCTGGATTTTCAGTTAATTTGAACTCATCAAATACTATATTTGTGGATTTCTTATCGTTAATTGTCTCTGAATTATCGGCTAGTAAAAACTTTATTAATCCTGTTAAATCCTTATTGAAGTCTGAAGATAAAAGTATTTTTTTAGGAAAACTTTGATAAAGATTGTCTACTAAGGTAACGATATGATTAATGTTTAAAATATTTGTATATGATTGCAGTTTTTTCAGTATGCGATACTTCAAAGGTTCAATACATTCGTTTTCAATAATTATCTTTGATTCATTATCATAAAGATGGTTTGTAACAACTTTGTAGTAAAGTGGATTTTCTTTATACAAATGATAAAGATTGGAAAACATATCAAATAACAAATTTTCTAAATCTTCTGAAGAAGATGACTTATTTCGTCTTTGATTATATATGTCGATTTGTATCACAAGTAAATAATCCATTAAAGCCACAAATAAATCTTGCTTATTGTCAAAACGGTAGTAAAAACTTCCTTTATTATAATTTGATTTTTTTATTATCTCGTTTGTCGATGCTAAACCATAGGGTTTATCAGCAAATTCTTGTAATGTAGCGCTAAATAAAGCTGGATTTTCTAGCAGAGCTTGTGTTTTATCTTCTTTTTTCATTTCCAGCCTCCTTGTTATACCATCTAGTATATACCATATGGTTTAGGAATTCAATAGTGAATGAAAATATTTTAGAACAAAAATAATTCTTACGA
>DDWA01000055.1 GCA_002345425.1 Caryophanales bacterium UBA2298
CAAAGAGAATATTTTGTAATTCTTGCATTGTTAAAACATCTTGATAGATATCAGAAAATTCATCGATGACTTCTTTATCGTCTTCAAGCATTTTATTGATATTTGTATAGGTCATTTTGTATGTGCTATTGATAACTGATGGATAGATTTTATAGCTAATTACTTCACCTTTTTTCGTTATTTCCATTTCACATGTAAGTGTCAATCGATCGACTTTGGGATTAAGAGAACAAATTCCGTTAGATAACGCTTTTGGCAACATTGGAATAACTGAGTCAGCTAAATAAACGCTTGTTCCTCTGTTAAAAGCTGCTTTATCAAGAATCGAGTCTTCAGTGATGTAATAACTGACATCGGCAATATGGACTCCTAAAATATAATTATCTTGTTTTTTTTCAATTGATATAGCATCATCGATATCTTTTGTTGATTCAGAGTCAATTGTAAAGATTGTCTCTTTACGCAAATCTTTTCTTCCCAGTAATTCTTCGTCTTTTACTTCTTGAGAAATATTTTTAGCAAAGTTTACTTCATCTGAAGTAAACTTATTTATGAGATTATATTTATGCACAACTTCAAGAATTTCAATTCCCTCATCATCGACATTACCGATGACTTCAAGCAATTCGCAGTCTTTAAAATATTTGTGCTTATAACCGATGATTTTGGCTTTTATAAGTTGATGATTTTTAACGCGCTTTTGATCTTCCTTTACTAGTTTTAAAGCGATGTCATCTTGTAAATCTTTAGGAAATATTTGTCCGTTGTAATATTCACCAACAATAACTTGTAAACTTCTTTCCAAAACTTTCTCAATTACACCTTCAATTTTTTCCTTGTTTTTGATATTAGTGATTTTAACAAGACATAGATCGTTATCCATCGCTGTGTTAATATTGTTTCTGGCGATATAGATATCAGGCATGTCTAAATCTTCAACAATGATAAAACCATAACCTTGTGCTTTTAAATCTAGTCTTCCTTGAACTAAAACGGATTTGTCATCAGCAACATTATAGTGACCGGATTTATCTTTATAGATTTTATTTTCTTTAACTAATATATCTAATTGTTTAGTCAATTCTTGAAAATCTTTTTTTGAAGATAAATACAGTTTTGAAGCCATAGATTTTAAAGTCCTTTCTTTGTAAGGAGCTTTTTTTATTAAATTATAAATTGTCTTTTTCATATTTAAAACTCCTTTCTAAAGAAAAAAAGAACACATAATGTGTTCTTAAACAAAAACTAATGCTAAAACTGCAAAAACCGCAAAAACTATTGATACACCAGCAGTCATCCTTGACATGAACAACTCAGAACCTCTTTGCTTTTGGTTTTTGAATAAATCTGATTTTTCACCAGAAAATGTATTTTTAACATCATCTTTAGATTCTTGAACCATTACTAAAGTGATTAATAATAATGATATTGCGAACAATACCCAATGTAACCAAGTCATAATCTACCCTCCTTGATATATATCTCATTATATTCAGCGTTACTATTATACCATAAAAAAATGTTTTTGGAATACCCAAAAACATCTTTTTTATGTTATCTAAGGTTATAGAACGAATCTAATCCTTTGTATTCAGCTACTTCATCCAATTCTTCTTCAATTCTTAACAATTGATTGTATTTAGCAATTCTATCTGTTCTTGACAATGAACCTGTTTTGATTTGACCAGCATTGGTAGCGACAGCGATTTCTGCGATTGTTGTATCTTCAGTTTCACCTGAACGGTGTGATACTACTGCAGTATATCCAGCCCGTTTTGCCATTTCAATTGCATTGAATGTTTCTGTTAAAGTACCGATTTGATTTACTTTAATTAAAATTGAGTTAGCAATACCCAATTTAATACCTTTAGCTAGCTTTTCTGTATTAGTAACGAATAAATCATCACCAACTAATTGAATTTTCTTACCTAAAGCTTTTGTAAGTTCTAACCAGCCATCCCAGTCGTTTTCATCTAGACCGTCTTCGATAGAAATTATTGGATATTTTTCAACTAATTGAGCGTAGAATTCAACCATTTGTTTTGAGTTAAGAGTTTTTCCTTCACCTTTTAGTTCATAAAGTTTAGTTTCTTTATTATAAAATTCTGAAGCCGCAACGTCCATTGCTAAAACAATGTCTTTTCCAGGAACAAATCCAGCTTTTTCAATTGCTTCAAGGATAACTTTGATTCCATCTTCGTTTGATTTTAGATCTGGTGCGAAACCACCTTCATCACCAACTGATGTGTTGAATCCTTTACTTGAAAGAACTTTCTTTAAGTTATGGAATACTTCCGCACCCATTCTTAAAGCTTCTCTAAAGCTTTCAGCGCCAACTGGCATAATCATAAATTCTTGGAAGTCAACGTTATTATCTGCGTGTGATCCGCCGTTGATGATATTCATCATTGGCGTCGGTAATTGTTTAGCGTTGAAACCACCTAAATATAAATAAAGTGGTAAACCAACAAAGTCAGCCGCCGCTTTAGCAACTGCCATAGATACACCTAAAATAGCGTTAGCTCCTAATTTAGATTTGTTTTTAGTTCCATCAAGTTCTAACATGATGTTGTCAATTGAAGTTTGGAAAGTCACATCATAACCGACTAAGTTAGGTGCGATAACTTCATTAACATTTCTTACAGCTTGTAAAACGCCTTTTCCGAGGTATCTTGCTTTATCTCCGTCTCTTAATTCAATTGCTTCGTGTTCGCCTGTAGAAGCTCCACTTGGAACGATTGCGCGACCAAAAGCACCTGAATCTGTAAAAACTTCTACCTCTACAGTTGGATTACCTCTTGAGTCCAATACTTCTCTTGCAAAAATGTTACTAATATTTGGCATTTAAACCATCTCCTTTTTATCTATTTTCTATTTAATAAGTTTCTTTAACTCCTAAATAAGTACCAATTCCAAAAATGAATACTGTTAACCATAAGTTGATATTAAATTGTGTAAACAAACTAACAAAGAAATTTTGCATAACTACCCAGTAAAGTCTTAAATCAAAGACTAGTTCCGGAGAATTATTCTCTAAAACAATTCTGAAGATAAATGGCAAGAAAAAGATAATCATAGCTTGCATAACTAAGAAAATTCCCGTTATAACAATATAAACTATGTGAGGAAACTCATATTGCTTCCTAACCATTTTTCCAACTTGCATGCTGCTTAAGAAAAACAAAATCCCCGCAAATGATATTCTGATATAAGTGCTAATATAATAATCAATAAATCCCAATAAGACTCCCAAAAGCAAAGATAAAACTCCGCCATAAAGGATTACAAAGAAAAAATCTTTAATCTTAAGGTATTTTAAACTAGTATCAAATCTATTCAATGATCGGTACTCCAGTCATTTTCTTTGGTTGTTTAAGTTTCAATAATTTTAACATTGTCGGAGCAATGTCTCCTAAGCTACCGCTTTCTCTTAGTTTTACTGATTGATCAGTAACTAAAAACGGAACTAAGTTAGTGGTGTGAGCTGTAAATATTGAACCATCTTCAGCAATCATCTTTTCACAATTTCCATGATCAGCAGTAATAAGTGCTATACCGCCTACTTCAGCAATTTTCTCTACTACTTTTCCAACACATTCATCAACCGCTTCAACCGCTTTAACAGCAGCTGGTATAACTCCGGTATGTCCAACCATATCACCATTTGCGAAATTCAATATCACAACATCGTGAACTCTTGAATCTAATTCTTTAAGCACCGCTTCAGTTATTTCGTAAGCGCTCATTTCTGGTTTTAGGTCGTAAGTTGGTACTTTAGGTGAAGGAATCAATACTCTTTTTGCATTTTTTATCGATTTATCAACGCCACCATCAAAGAAGAAAGTCACATGAGCGTATTTTTCAGTTTCAGCTATCCTTAATTGATTTAGTCCTTTATCAGAGATATAATCCCCAAACATATCATTTAAATCATTTAATTCAAAGGCTACTTGTCCTGTGACAGAATCTGCGTATTTCATTGTGGAAATAAACATGATATTTTTCGGTCCGCCTTCAGTGTTTAGATGTTCTAGTGCTTTTGGATTAGAATAAGCAGTAGAAATTTGAATAGCTCTATCCGGTCTAAAATTCATAAAAATAATTGAATCGTTGTCTCTAATTAATCCCTTTTCGTCAACGACAAACGGTAAGACAAATTCATCGTTCACTCCCGCTTTATAAGATGATAGAACTCCTTCTCTTGCGGATTTGTAATGTTCAGCTTTTCCAAAAGTCATTGAATCGTAAGCTTTTTGAATTCGATCCCAGTTTTTATCACGATCCATCGCGTAATATCTACCAGATACCGTCGCGATTTTACCGTAATTTATCTCTTTCATGTAATTTTCTAAATCATCAATAAAACCCACAGCTGATTGTGGCCCAACATCTCTTCCGTCAAGGAAAGCATGGATAAAGGTTTCTTCTACGCCGACATCTTTTGCAGTCTGCAACATTTCCTTAAAATGAAGAATATGAGAATGAACTCCACCGTCTGATAATAAACCAAACAGGTGTAGTTTTGAATCGAATTTCATGGTATTTTTAAAAGCGGCTAAATAGGCATGATTTGTTTTGAACATTCTTTCTTTAGCGGCTTTGTTTACTCTTGTTAAAGATTGATAAACTACTCTACCAGCGCCTATATTCATGTGACCGACTTCCGAATTACCCATTTGACCTTCAGGTAAACCTACTGCTTCTCCTGAAGCTTCAAGAAGTGTATGAGGGTACTTTGCGAACAATTTATCTAAATTAGGCTTTTTTGCTAAACTATATGCGTTACCAGGGCCACTATCAGTCATCCCGATTCCGTCCATAATAATTAATACAACTGGCTTTTTCATTTTATTCACCTCTGTTAAATTTTAACCATATGTATTATACTATATATTAGGTTTTTTTTAAAGTCATATGACTGAATTGTAAACACTTACATCTTTTAAAAAGATAAAACTAAAAACAAGTATTTTGGTATAATAGAAGCGAGGTGATAATATGCCATTATCGAAAATTGAAAAATTAAGAAATATTTTAATTCGCAAAATCGATCAAGGTAGGATTAATTACGCTATTCCAGACCTTTGGAATGCTTGGGACTATCAAGGTGAAGAGATGCGTAAAATTCCTAGTCAAGAGTTATTGGTGAATCCGTATCGTTTTTATGCGAATGTTATCGACAAATATATTTTACCGAATAAAGAAAAAAATAAGAACTATTTAAAATCCTTATCGCAAATCAGTAAAAGAAAACTAAATAAAAGTGAAATCGGCGGAGATTGGGTGAGAAAATCAGTACTTTATTCGACGATGATTAGAGCAAGTTCCGCTTGGGATCACGATCGTTCTTTTTCCTTAGATATCGAAAATTTCGATGAACTGAAAGAAACTGGAACTTTCGTTAAAATGCTCGTGCTTCTTCCCCTTTTAAAGAAAATGGGAGTTGATACACTTTATCTTTTACCACTTTCAAGATTTTCTTTAAAGGATAAGAAGGGTGATTTAGGCTCTCCTTACGGTGTCGCTAATTTCTTTGATTTAGATCCTAATCTTAAAGACCCGATGACTGGTAAGGCTATGAGTCTTGAAGAGGAATTTCAAGCATTAGTCGAAGCTTGTCATATGCTAGATATGAGAGTCATAATCGATATTATACCGAGGACTAACGCAGTTGAAAATGATTTAATTATAGACCATCCCGACTGGTTTTATTGGATTAAAGCCGACGAGGCACATAGTTTTAGAGTGCCTTATGTAAAGGGATTGGAAAATACAATTGCGCCTGAACCTAAATATATGGATCAAGTGTATGCTTGTGAAGATGTAAAGCGTCATATAAAAATGTTTCAATTTGACCCAAAAACTCAGAATAAAGAATTGTTTGAAAAGATTAAATTGACTTCAAAGAATCTTCTAGAAGATATTGAGAAACATTTTAATTTAAAAATCGCACCTGCTTTTTCTGACCATATAAATGACGTTCAACCGCCTTGGACTGACGTTACTTTCTTTAGAATGTTCATGGATCATCCTAAAGAAACGAGAAAATATCTTGACGACCCTAATACTCCGCCATACATTCTCTTTGATACAATCAAAGCTAATCTTTTCCCAGGTGATAAGCCTAACTCTGAATTATGGGATACTTTAAAAAACATTATTCCTTATTATCAAGAGACTTACGGAATTGATGGTGCGAGAATTGATATGGGACATGCTTTACCAAGAGAATTGTTGGCAATGATTATTAAAGAAGCTAGAATTGTTGATAAAGATTTTGCGTTTATCGCCGAAGAATTAAATCCAGATAATGCTAAAAAAGCAAAAGAGGCTGGTTATAATATCATAATCGGTAATGGTTTTTGGATGGAACCGAGAATTTGGGAAAAGAAATTACATAAATTTGTTTATGGAGCTAAAGATATAGCATTACCAATGTTTGCCTGTGCAGAAACTCATGATACAGCGAGAATCGCTGGAAGAGATGGTGGTAGAACTTTAGCGAGAATGACAACTATATTAAACATGTTATTACCTAATTTAGTACCTTTTATCAACAGTGGTCAAGAAGTATATGAGATTCAGCCAATGAATACTGGGATCGATTGTACTAATGAAGATAAGTTCAAATTACCAGCAAATGATTTGTTCTATGGAAAACTGGCTTTATTTGATAAATATGCTATCCATTATTTAAATCACGATCGTTGGGAACTTGCCGATCATCTAGATGGGATTAAAAACATCCGAAATATTTGGTTAAATCAAATCACTGATTTAAAAGCTTATGAACCAATATATTTCAATGAGTTTGATTCACCGGCTATTGGAGTATCATATTTCAATCAAGAAAACGGCAGATGTTTATTGGTTGTAGCTAATTCAAATGTTTACAGTGACATTCAGTGCCATTCTGACATAAATAAATTGCGTGCTAGAGCGAAAAACTATAACAATTTTGGTAAATTACTCTATTCAAGTTATGAGTTCAGTAGAGACTACCATGATTTTTCACCTGATGGAAAAGTTTATTTCCAATTAGGTGCTGGAGAAGTTAAAATTATTGAATTTTAAAGCAAAACCGAGCAGGAAATCCTGCTCGGTTTTTATATTGTGTAATTTTTAAAAACTTTGATTATTCTAATTAAAAGAATCGAATAAATAAAGATTTCTATCGGGGTTTTAATAATTCTTAGAGGTAATTGCGGGGCAAAAGGTATCTTATAAAGAATCATTACCCATAATGGCGTTAATATTAGGGTAACGATTAATTGTAAGATAATAACTGAGAAGATAATTCTTTGAGCACTATCGTCCTCAGTTCTTTTTTTATAGAGAAAATAAAGTGTAGATATAATACCGATTTCCCCAAGTGCCAGCATCAAATAAATTACCCAAGGTTGAAAACTCATTTCTGCACTGAGTCGGTTTTCGATGATTGAAATTATTTCTGTGATATTAAAGAATCCATATATTCCAAAAATCATCAAGATTATCAAAAGCGCAAAATTAAAAATCATAAACAGATTATGTTTGTTTATCTTTAAGTTATAGATTATCCCTGGTACAACTCCGTAAAGCACTGAGTTTAAGGTGAAACCAGGAAAGAATGGTCCTGAAGGAACTCCAAATACCCAAATATAAACAAAATAACCTAATACGTCTTGAATAATCGCAGCTGTGATACCGATTTTCGGACCAAGGATGATAGATACAATAATTAATGGCAAATAACCAATACCGAATCTAATAATCGTTGAGTTGGGCGGATAAGATATAGAAACAACGCTTGAGAGAACAACTCCTATCGCTACCATCAATCCAGTAAATATTATTCTTTGTAAGTTTCTATTTTTCATTTTTTCCTCTTAGTTTAAAATCAATCAATGTTTGATTGGTTAGTTTTAAAAATGCATTAATTTTGCTGAAAGGTTTTGAACCGAAGAAACCCCGATAAGCTGAAAGGGGTGATGGATGAACATTTTCAATGATAAAATGTCGATTGTTTGTTATTAAATTCTTTTTCGATTTAGCATAAGAACCCCATAATACAAAAATCACCGGTTCTTCTTTTTGATTAAGTATTTCTATAACCTTATCCGTGAATGTTTCCCAACCTATTTTAGAATGAGAAAGCGGTTGATTCTTTCTGACCGAAAGAATAGCATTTAATAACAAAACTCCAGATTTAGCCCAGTTGGTTAAATCACCGGAGTTGGAAGTTTCGATGTTAAGATCTGATTCTAATTCTTTATAAATATTTACCAGAGATGGCGGTAATAAAGTTCCGCCTGGAACTGAAAATGCCAGTCCCATTGCTTGGCCAGGGTTATGATAAGGATCTTGCCCAAGAATTAAAACCTTAGTATTCTCATATGAAGTCAAACAAAAAGCATTGAATATCAAATCTTTAGGAGGATAACAGGTATAAGAGTCATACTCTTTCTCGATTGTTTTCAATAGCTTTGTAAAATATGGTTTTTGAGTTTCTTCATGCAAATAAAAATCCCAGTCATTGTTAAATAACTTATTTTTTACTTGCACAGTTATCGACCTTGCAGCCTGAGCAACTGATATCTTCACAGCCTTCAGGCTTTTCTGTTTTTTCGTTTAGCGTATATGACCAAACATATAAGCCAACAATTATTAAAATAATTACTATAGCGATTATATATTCCAATTTATTCAACCTTCTCCACAAACTCATTGACACTTTCAAGTAGATTTTCCACTAAAATTTTTGAGTTTTCTAAACTATTACCTATAACCCCTGCATAAATTTTGAGTTTAGGTTCTGTACCTGATGGTCTTAGAACGAACCAAGATTCATCATCCAAGTAGTATTTTAATACATTTGACTTCTCTAAGTCAATTGATTCTACCTTTTTATTGATATATCTCTCAGATAAAAGAAAATCTTCGGTTTTTATTATATTGTGGTTATTTATATTTTCGAGAGGATTTTGACGGAAATATTCCATAATTCTCTCAATTCTTTCTTGTCCCTCTTTACCAAGCAAATAAACATTCTTCAATCCTTCAAGATAATATCCATACTCATCATAAATTTCAATTAGTTTGTCATAAAGTGTTTTTTCTTCTGATACTAAATAATAATTAGCTGCTTCAGAAATCATTAGAATTGCTTGCAAGGAATCTTTATCTCTTACACCGTCATCAATTACATATCCGTATGACTCTTCGTAACCAAAAACAAACTCTCGATCTTCTGATTCTAAATATCTTGCTTGTTCACCGATGAATTTAAATCCGGTTAAAGTTGAGATTACATCCAAACCGAATGAACGAGCTATTTGAGCTCCTAAATCACTGGTTACTATAGTATTAAAAACAACGCCTTTATCTGGTAATAAACCATTTTTAAGTTTTTGGGTCAAGATATAATATATCAATAAAGCTCCAGTTTGATTACCGTTTAACAGCAAATAATCATTATTATGTAAAACTGCGATACCTAATCTATCAGCATCTGGATCAGTTGCGATTAATAATTCGGCATGTAGTTTCTTTCCTAACTTTATCGCTAGATCATATGCACTTGCTTCTTCTGGATTAGGTAGTTTTACGGTTGAGAAATTAGGATCGGTAACCATTTGTTCTTCAACTGGGTATACTGTATATCCTTCTTCTTCTAAAAGTCTTTTTCCTAAATAGCCACTAGTGCCATGAAGTGGAGTAAAAACGACTTTTATTGGTTTTGATATGTCTTTGTTTATTGTAATAGATTTCACTAAATTCAAATAAGCTTTATCAATTTCTTCATCGATGTATTCTATTAAGTTTGAAGCTTCCAGTTCAGCAAGTGTCTTAGTTTTAATGGAAAATATATCTTCGGTTTTGTTCACATATTCGATGATGGTATTTGCATACCTAGGTGTGTACTGACAGCCGTATTCATCATAGATTTTATAACCGTTGTAATTAGGAGGATTATGACTGGCTGTAACAACTATTCCAGCTAGAGCGTGTAACTTTCTCACTGCAAATGATAATTCTGGAGTTGGTCTCAGATCTGTAAAAAGGAAACTTTTAATGCCATAAGCGCCTAAAACTTTTGCACTTTCTTTTGCGAATTCTTTTGACATATGCCGATTGTCATGTGCAATTACAACACCTCTTGAAAGGTCCGATTCTTCATATGTATTTATTAAATATTGGGCTAAACCGTTGTTAGCCCTTCTAATAGTATAAATATTTAAACGATTTATTCCAGCTCCGAGAATACCACGCATTCCCCCGGTGCCAAAAGAGAGAGTAGTATAAAACATATCCTCTAATTCTTTATCATTTTTACCTAATAGTTCTTTTCTTAAATCCGGATCTAAGTCCGGATTATTTATCCATTTCGCAAATTCAGTTCTCCACATAACGACCTCCGGCTTTAATAAATATAATCAACTACTTTTTCTCTTCTAGGTTTTACTTCTGGTTCTTTACCCTTAGGATATCCTAAACAAATCGCTAAATCATGTTCATAACCTTCCGGGATTTTTAAAAGACGATCAACATCTATCTTGTCAGCCTTATGATATAAATATCTTGTTTGGCCGATAATACATGAACCATAACCTAAAGATTTAGCTGCTAAAGCAATATTTTCAATTACGCAGCCGATATTTATTTCTGAGAATCCGGCAATTTTTGAACTTAAAACAATAACTGTTGGAGCGTGATAGAAAATATGGGCTCCTTTTTCAACTTCGATTCCAAATCTCATCATTCCCTCAATTGCCATTTTATTAATTTCATCAATCCGTTCCTTATTGGTAATGACGGTTAAGTGCCAATCTTGTTTGTTTCTAGAACTAGGAGCATAAAGCCCACATTCAATAATCTTTTGCAGATCATTTTCAGGGATTGGCTTATCCAGATAAGATCTTATACTTCTTCTACTTAAAATTGTTTCAATTGTACTGTTCATCATTTACCTCCTAAAAGTTAGAATGTCTTATCAAAAATATTTTATACTACTCTAAGATATTAGTAAATAAAAAGTCTACATCATATTTAATCATTTTTTCAGCAGTTTCTTTTTCATTGACGACACCTGTAATAACCTTTAAACCTACTAGGTGTAAATTTTTAATATATTCCCTTTTTAACTTATGGTGTTCAAGGTAAAGATTTATTCCATGTTTTTGACAGTATTCTAAAGTTTCATCATCAACTAAACGGGCATTGTAATATAAAACACTACTCGGAAAAACTTTTTTTAGAACTTGTAAGTGTTTTTTGTTTTCAGCTATCAGACTAAAATTATCTTCAACATCATGTTCTTTTAGATATATATCTAATCTGGCAACCATATCAGTTTCTAAAGTGTCTTTGATTTTGATAAACATAAATTTGCGATATGCCTTGCATATTGAAAGATAATCTTCTAATCTGGGAATAAAAACAAATTCGTTTAAATCTCCAGTTTTCCGATCTACTAGTGCAAATTTTTTGATTTCATTGTAAGAGAAACTTGGGATATCCAAATTTAACATTCCATATTTTAATAAACTATCACAACCAGTAACAATATATTTATTATCTTTAGAAATTGATAGTTCACAACTTATGCCATAATAGGAACGATTAGCCGCAGCTAAAAAAGAAAAAATCGTGTTTTCTGTTTCAATGCCGCTAAGACCATTATTAGCAACCATTCCTCTAAAATATTTATCGATTTTAATTGTATTCATCAATTTCACGCCTTTTTACTTTTTATATAATTTATTGTAACACTAAATAAAGATTAATTGAACATCTTATTTAGAAAAATCTTGAGTTTTGGTATAATCATTCTTACAGGCGAGGTGTAAAAGATGATTAGTAATGAAATTGGTGTTAATTTTTTAAATTTAGATTATAGTGTTATTAAAAGAAAAAACAAAACTTTATCTTTAGTTTTTATGATTATTGCTATTTCATTTGGTTTAGTAGTAATCCCTTTTATTGTTATATTCCTGCTTAAAGAACCAGTTGAGATTAATGGAGTTATGCATCAATTCAACGAGCTAGAATATCAAACTTTTATGATAATATTTATTAGTGCTTTTGGCTTGGTAACATTAATATTTTTAATCGTTGCTTATATTTTTAAAATTCAAAAACCCTCTGAATATATAATTTTAAATAAGGATAATAATTTTAGAAAATATTATCAAGTAAATTATAAGCGAAATCAAAGTTTATTCATTACTGAAAATGGTGCATTTTACTATAATAAATTAACTGACCAAATCAGAAAAATAAGTGATTATCGAGAAATTCAAGTTTTAAAAGACAAATATATATTTTGGCTGAATTGGGATGATATAAGTGATTACAAAATAATTAAGAAAAAGAACAAAAATAATTCTTACG
>DDWA01000023.1 GCA_002345425.1 Caryophanales bacterium UBA2298
ATGAATGTGTGTAACTTCATACTATTTTACCATCTAGAGGGGGGCTTTGTGTATCACTTTTTCATAGCAGTGCAATTATTTTGAAGCGATTAAAAAGCTTGCTTATCAGAATAATATTAACTTATTTACAGTTGAATCTAATATTTTTGTTCCTATAAGAATTGCTTCTGATAAAGAGGAATATTCGGCAAGAACTATTAGAACTAAGATAAATTCACAAATATATAATTACAAAGATGAAGTCTTAACAACTTTACCATTGACAAAAGCTGAAAATGATGCTTTTCAAGTTTTGAATGACTTTATCGATAACAAGTTGAGTAATTATCATCTTCAAAATGATCCTTCTTACGAATATACTTCATTATTGAGTGCTTACCTAAAGTTCGGCTTTATTTCGCCAGTTACCATATATAATCAATTGATTGACAAAAGGAGCGATAATGTCGATTCCTTTTTAGAAGAGCTGATTGTAAGAAGGGAATTAGCTTATAACTTTGTATATTATAATCCCACATATGATGATTTTAAATATATTACCTATGATTGGGCTTATAATACGATGAATAGGCATTTAAATGATGAGAGAACGTATATTTATTCAAAAGAAGATTACATTAACTTTAGAACTCATGCCCAATATTTTAATGCAGCTATGAAAGAAATGCTTTATTTAGGGAAAATGAATTCTTACATGAGAATGTATTGGTGTAAGAAAATAATTGAATGGTCAAAAACCTATGAAGAAGCTTATCAAATAGCAATTGAACTGAATAACTATTATTTTCTAGATGGTTTAACTCCAAATGGATATGGTGGTGTTGCTTGGTGTTTCGGAAAACACGATAGGGCATGGACAGAAAGACCTATTTTTGGTAAACTTAGGTATATGAACTCTAAAAGTTTAGAAAGAAAGTTTAATATTGAAGATTATGTAAGAAAAATGGAAGAAATTGAAAAGAGGGAAAACTTATGAACTTTTTTAAGATGTATCTAGTAGCATTTATTATATTTTTGGCTATCGATGCAATTTGGTTAGGGTTAGTTGCACCAAAGTTTTACAAAACTCAGATTGGTCATTTAATGGCTGAAAAGCCAAATTTTATAGCTGCAGGAGTATTTTATCTTCTGTTTATCGTTGGTTTAGTTTACTTTGCTATTATGCCAGCGATTGAAACTGGCAGCATTGGTAAGGCCTTATTAGCAGGAGCTTTATTTGGTTTTATGACATACGCAACTTATGATTTAACAAACTTAGCAACATTAAAAGATTGGCCTATTATGGTTACTGTTGTTGATTTAATTTGGGGAACTTTCTTATCAACGACAATAACACTATTAACTTACCTTATATATAATTGGATTTGGCCGATGTAATGAAATTATTTAACCTAATTCTGATATTAAACAATGCTGAAAACAAGATACTTATGTGTTTGCGCTCGAAAGATCCCTATAAAGGAAAACTAAATTTAGTCGGCGGTAAAATTGAAGAGAATGAAGATTATTTGCTAAGCGCTTATCGCGAACTGTTTGAAGAAACGGGTATAAGCGAAAAAGATGTTTGTTTACAGCCGTTTTTGGATTTTCATTGGCATCCGATTAAAATGAAAATGATGGTTTATATCGGTAGATTAGATACTGATATTAAATTAGTTGAAGAAGCTCATAAATTGTATTGGGTTGATATCACAGAAAATTTTTACAATAATCAAAAATATGCCGGTGAAGGTAACATTGGTCATATGATAGCTATTTATAAATTACACCGAGATAAAATATTTAAAGATTAGAAAATTAAAGTTCTAATCTTTATTTCAATTAAGATGTCATTTACTAAAACAGGTATTTATAGTATAATTGTTAAAGTAAAGAAAGGGTTTTCATAACCTAAAAATAGAAGAGGAGATTATAGCAGTGGAAAAATATTCATTACCGCCATTTAGAATTAAAATGGTTGAACCGATTAAGTTAATATCAAAAGCCGAAAGAGAAGAAAAGCTAAAACAAGCAGGTTTTAATCCTTTTAGATTAAAATCAGAAGATGTTTTTATAGATTTACTTACTGATTCGGGAACTGGAGCGATGTCTCATTTCCAATGGGCGGCGTTAATGATGGGAGATGAAGCTTATGCGGGTTCAAGAAGTTTTTTCCGCTTAGAGAAAACAGTTAAAGAAATTACAGGATATGAATATGTCATTCCGGTTCATCAAGGAAGGGGTGCAGAGCAAGTTGCTTTACCTAACCTTATAAAGAGACAAGGAATGTATGTTATATCAAATATTCATTTTGATACTACGAGAGCACATGTAGAACTTGCGGGTGGAAGAGCATTAGATTGTGTGTGTAAAGAGTGTTTTGATTTGGAGTTAGATTATCCATTCAAGGGTAATTTCGATATTGATAAACTTAAAAAAATAATTAGTGATAAAGGTAAAGAAAACATCGCAGCGATAATAATGACGATAACAAATAATAGTGCTGGGGGCCAGCCTGTTTCTTTAGAAAACATGAGAGAAGTGAATAAAATTGCCCGCGCTTTTTCAATTCCTATCGTAATAGATGGTGCTAGATATGCTGAAAACTCCTATTTTATTAAAATAAGAGAAAAAGGATATAGTGAAAAAACTGTTAGTGAAATTGCTAGAGAAACCTTTGATTTAGCTGATGTATTTTTAATGAGCAGTAAAAAAGATGGTTTAGTTAATATCGGTGGATTAATAGCAATTAAAGATAATCAAGAATTTTTTAGACAGTGTCAAATTCGTGTGATTCCCATGGAAGGATTTCCTACTTATGGCGGATTATCAGGAAGAGATATGGATGCTTTAGCTGTCGGTTTAAAAGAAGCCTTAGAGGAAGATTATTTAAAGTATCGATTAGATGAAGTGAGATATTTAGGTGATAAATTAAGACTTGGTGGTGTCCCAATCCAATACCCGACTGGGGGGCATGCTGTATTCGTTGATTGTGGAGCTATTTGTCCGCAAATACCTTATGATCAGTTTCCTGCACAAGCTATTTGTAATGAGTTATATCTTGAAGGTGGGATTAGAGCGGTGGAGATCGGATCATTGTTACTTGGTAGAGACCCTGATACGCACATAAACATAAAAGCTGATAAAGAATTCTTAAGACTTACTATTCCGAGAAGAACATATACATTAGAACATTTGAATTATGTAGCTGAGTGTTTGATTAAAGTTGCTCAAAAAGGTCCAAAACTAAAAGGTTTAGAGTTTGTGTATGAATCACCGATTCTAAGACATTTTACTGCGGAATTTAAACCGATAAAGTGAAAGAGGGAATTTTATGGATTTGTTAAATGTTAAATCGGAAATAGGGGAATTAAAAAAAGTCTTGTTACATAGGCCAGGGCGAGAATTAGAAAATCTGACGCCTAAATGGTTAAACCAACTATTATTTGATGATATACCTTGGTTGGATTTAGCGCAAAAAGAACATGATGCCTTCGCTGATATTTTTCGTAAAAACGGTGTTGAAGTTTTGTATTTAGTTGATTTGGTTGCTGAAGCTTTAAATACTTCAGAAGAAATTAAGGATAGATTTATCAATCAATTTATCGAAGAAGCGTCTATCACAAGTGATACATTAAAACTTCTGGTTTTTAAATATTTAAAATCAATGAAACGAACGAAAGATATGATAAGCGTTACTATGGCAGGAATCAGAAAAGATGAAGTTCCTAATTTTACCAAGAGAACTTTATCTGATTATATTAGAGATTATCCTTTTATTACTGATCCTATGCCTAATCTTTATTTTACGAGAGACCCTTTTTCGATAATTAATAATGGCGTATCAATCTCTAAAATGTTCTCAGTAACTAGATCTAGGGAAACTATATATGGGGAGTATATATTTAAATATCATCCTATCTATGGAGATGAAAAAATACCGCATTATTATAATAGGCAAATGATTCCTACTTTAGAAGGCGGAGATATATTAGTTCTTTCTGATAAAATATTGGCAGTTGGCGTGTCCGAAAGAACTCATCCAGCCGCTATAGAAAAATTAGCTAAGAATTTATTCTATTTCAATAAAACAAATTACGAAATAGTTTTAGCGATCGATATTCCTAAAAGCAGAGCTTTTATGCATTTGGACACCGTTTTTACTCAAGTAGATTATGATAAATTCTTAATTCATCAGGAATTAAGACATCAAATAAAAGCGTATGAAATTACTCGTTCCAAAACCCACAAAAATAAATTAGATGTGCTTCCTATCGAAGGGATGTTGGATGAAATACTATCTAAGTATCTAGAGAGAAAAATAACATTAATACCGTGTGGAGGCGATGATGATCCGGTTTCTAGCGATAGAGAACAATGGAATGACGGAGCTAACACTGTAGTTATACGTCCTGGAGAAGTAATCGTTTATGAAAGAAATCATATTACGAATAGTTTGTTAGAAAAACATGGAATAAAAATTTATAAGATGCCATCAAGCGAGTTATCAAGAGGCAGAGGTGGGCCTAGATGTATGTCCATGCCTTTTGTAAGAGAATAGTTGACAAATATTTTTAAAGTGGTATAATTAAATTGAAGTTATTGACATATGTCAAGAATGGAGGTGAGATTATGCCTAGAAGAGATGGAACTGGACCAAATGGTTATGGACCTTTGACAGGAAGAAGAATGGGAAATTGCGCTCGAGGTTATGGATATGGACAAGGTTTAGGAAGAAACCAAGCGTTTTACCCAGAAACAAAAGAAAATTTAAAAAGAGAAAAAGACCTAGTAGAACAAAGACTTAAAGATCTTGACAAAAAATTAGAAGATATGTGATTAGTAAAAGGCGACTATTGTCGCTTTTTGCAGTTATAGGAGAAAAATTATGATAATTATTATACCAACAAAAACAAGTGGCGAAAAATCTTTTATTTCAGATAATTTAGGAAGAGCAAATTATTTTTACGTGTTTGACTCAAACAAGAATATAGGAGAGGTTTATATTAATAAGCATTTAGATAACCCTCATGGAGTAGGAATAAAAACAGCTGAGTTTATACTTAACAAACACTCAGATGTATTAATTACTCCAAGAGTAGGCGAAAAATCTTTAGAGTTACTAAAAGGTAAGGTTAAGATTTATAAATCAATAGATAAGATTGTTAAGGAAAATATTGCAAGTTTCTTTAACAATGACCTTGAGGAATTACATTAATTGAAGATTGCAGTTTTAAGTGGCAAAGGCGGAACTGGTAAAACTTTTGTCTCTGTGAACTTAGCTTATGTAATGGCTAATTCAGCCTACGTTGACTGTGACGTAGAAGAACCAAATGGAGAATTGTTTTTCAAAGGCAATTATACCGAGGAACCAGTTGAAGTTGAAATTCCTGTGATAGACCATAATTCATGTATTCTTTGTGGTAAGTGTAGTGACTTTTGCCGTTTTAATGCTCTAGCAATTATTATTGATAAAGTTAGAGTTTTTTCGCAATTATGTCACTCATGTGGAGGCTGTAAATTGGTTTGCCCAGTTGAAGCTATAACTGAAAAGAAAAAAAATATCGGTATGATTAAGGAATCTTATTATGAAAATCATCACATTGTTTCTGGAGTTTTAAACATAAAAGAGGAAACTGGAGTAAAAATAATTGATGAAATCATAGAAAAAATTAAGACATTTAACGAAGATGTTGTAATAGATTGTCCTCCAGGCAATGGATGTAGTGTTATGGCGAGTATTAAAGAAACTGATTATTGTATTCTAGTTGCAGAGCCGACTATCTTTGGTCTTCATAATTTAGAAATGGTTTATGAGCTTACTCAAGTATTTGATAAAAAAATTGGTATTGTAATCAATAAAGCCGAAAGCAATGATATTATAAATCAATTTGCTATGTCAAAAAATATAGAAATTTTAATGAAGATACCTTTTGATAGAGAAATGGGACGACTTAATTCTATGGGCGAAATAGTTTCAAAAAAAATAAAATATAAAGCTATTTTTGATAATCTAGCAGAAAAAATATTAAGGAAAAAACAATGAAGCAGATATTGATTTTAAGTGGTAAAGGTGGGACTGGAAAAACAACTATTGCCAGTAATTTTATCAATATATCAAAAGCTAAGATTTTTGCTGACTGTGATGTTGAGGCGCCTAATCTTCATTTGATATCTATGGTAAAAAACTTAAAAGAGCGCGAAAACTATTATGGTTTAGACAAATCCGTGATTGACCAAGAACAATGCTTAAAATGTGGTATTTGTTACGACCATTGTAAATTCAATGCAATTGTTTATAAAGATAATCAATATAAAATTGATTTACATCTTTGCGAAGGCTGCGGAGTATGTAATTACGTTTGCCCTCAAAAGGCAATAAGTTTTGTTAAGTCTATTGATGGAGAACTTCTTTTATATAAAGACGAAGATAGAGCTTTTTCTACAGCTAAACTTAATATGGGTAGTGGTAATTCCGGTTTACTTGTTACCAGAGTGAAAAAGAATATACATGAACTAATCAGAAAAGATGATTTGGTTATCATAGATGGACCTCCTGGTATTGGTTGTCCAGTAATTGCATCAATGTCAGGGGTTAATTTAGTTTTATTAGTTGCTGAACCTTCTTTGTCAGGTATATCTGATTTAAAACGAATTATTAAAACGGCAAGCAGTTTTCATTTGAAAATAGCTGTTTGTATTAATAAGTATGACTTAAACAAAAAATTAACACAGTCAATTATTGAATATCTTAATATTAACAATTATTCGTTTGTTGGATTAATAAGTTATGATAAGGAAATCATCGATTACATTAATCTCGGGAAACCATTACTAGAAGGCTCTAAACCTTACAAAGAAATAAAAAAGGTTTTTGATAATACTATATCACTTATTAGTTAAGCAAAAAATTAAATAGATAATTATAACTATGATATAATGTTATTAAAATACGAGGTGATTAATATGTTTACAACAATATTATCGATGCAAAAAGAAAAGAAGTTTATAATTCAAGGATTAATTGTGTTTGTAGTTTTTCTTGGCTTATATACACTTCTAGACTATTTAAATATTGGCTATTCAGGCATGATAGATGAATATGGTATTCTTTTGGTTATTGGCAATATTTTCCTTAATGTTATTATGGCTTTCATAAGTGCCTTTATGTGGAATGTATCAACGGTTTTAGTTAAATTAACGGGAAAAGAAGGTAAAGGATCTTTTATGTCGGGATTAGCAGTTATTTTTGGAATGTTGACATATGGATGCACACCATGTGTTATAGCATTCTTTTCAGTAATTGGAATCACATTCGCAGTTGCGGTTTTACCTCTAGCTGGACTACCTTATAAGTTCTTAGCTCTATTATTATTAATACTCGGATTTTTATGGCTAAAGTATGAAACTAATCATGTGAAATGCAAAATAGACAAATAAAACCCTGTTCAGGGTTTTTCAGACTGTTGACAAAGTACTCATTTTTATGGGTACTTTTTCTTTTTGAAAAGAGCTTTAAATAATGTGTCAACAATAACGAATAAAAACATAAATAAAAGCGCCAAATATAGAGGAGGGGTGAGACAATTATCACAAAAAGTAGTATAATATAATTGGTGATAGATATGATAACTAAAAAGAATGAACAATCAAGAAAAAATATTCAAATGATTGATATTGATACCTTAGTCCCAACTAACCATTTAGTTAGAAAAATTGAAAAGGTAATTGATTTCGAGTTTATAAGAGAATATGTAATCGATATGTATTCATTAAATAAAGGCAGACCATCGATAGATCCAGTGGTTTTATTTAAAATAGTTTTTATCCAGTTTTTATTTGGAATAAAATCTATGAGACAAACAATTAAAGAAATAAATGTCAATGTCGCATATCGATGGTTTTTAGGATATGGATTTACGGAAACAATACCTAATTATTCAACCTTTTCACAAAACTATCGAAGAAGATTTGTAGGTACTGATATTTTTGAGAAGATCTTCAAACATATCTTTGAAGGTTTAGTTGAGAATGGCCTTATCAAAGAAGAATCATACTTTGTGGATTCAACGCATATAAAAGCTTATGCGAATAAAAGAAGAGTTGATAATGCATATATCGATGTAGATTATAATATCTATACCAAAAACTTACATGACGAGATAAACAAAAAAAGAGTCAAAGAAAATAAGAAACCAATCGATTTTAATCAAAAAAAGAAAGTCGCAATTAGTAGAACAGATCCCGACTGTGGAATGTTTCATAAGGGAGAGAAAGAAAAACAATTAGCTTACTCAGTTCAAACTGCAGTAGATGAAAATGGCTGGGTTATAGACTGTAAGACTACATCAGCTAGTGTAAATGATAATAATTCGGGAATGGAATTCGTTGATAAGTTAACCGATGAACATAGAGAAACTAAACATGTAGTTATGGATGCAGGATACACTTCACCACTCCTACAAGATATTCTATTAAGTAAAGGTATAATGCCAGTTATACCCTACATAAAACCAAAAGGAAAAAAATTAGAAAAAGCAGATGGAGAAATTGAATTTACGTATACAAAGCACTATTTCAAATATAACGAATTAGAAGATTTTTATGTTTGTCCATACCTAAAACTTTTAACTTATCGAGGGATTGATACAGGGGGTTATAGAGTCTATAGAAGTAAAACAAAAGACTGTAGAGACTGTCCATATAAGCATAAATGTACTAATCAAAATAGTAAAACCATCACTAGGCATTTATTGGAATACACCAAAAAACGCACAACTGAATTTAGGTTATCTGATGAAGGTAAAGAATTATACAGGAAAAGAAAATATACAATTGAGCGATTATTCGCTCAATGCAAGATGAGTCATTGTTTAGGGTTTACTCTTCTTAAAGGTCAAGAGAAAAACCATAATAGGAACTTAATAGTTTATAGTGCAGCTAACATTAAGAAGTTAGCTTTATTAGTTTGGAAACATGAGATAAAGATAACAAAGATATCTTCTTTAAAACTGTCTTTTTTAACTGAAATACGTCGTTTTTTCTCGAAATTATCAATAAAACAAAAAAACAACCTAGTTTTACGATAACTAAGTTGTTTTTGTCAACAGTCTGA
>DDWA01000038.1 GCA_002345425.1 Caryophanales bacterium UBA2298
TTATCTTTGATTAGATCTTGTTTTATATTCCATAATTTTTCGGAAAGATCGACATGATATTCATGTGGATAATCAAATCGTCTAATTTCTTCCCAAAGACTATTTAGTTCCAAAGAAGCATATTCTCGTACTTCCTTTAAGGAAGGTGATTTATATAGTTTTGTACCATTTATAAAAACAGGAATCTGTAGTTCTTTAATGGAATAGTTGTTAAAAGTTTTATTTTTCCAGGTATTGTGGGGGTCGAATATTGTTAAAGGTTCAGAAGTATCAATTGTTTCGTCATTAACGGTAATCAAATCAGCTTCAGCCTTATTGTTTTCTGAATAAATTCGGAAAACTTTTTTATAATGTGGAGTAGTTATTTTTTCGACGTTGTCACTTATTTTAATTTTTGGGATGATTATGTCATCTTGAAGCACAGCCACAAGTTTATAAACAGAACCAAATACAGGATCATTTTTTGCGGTGATTAATCTCTCACCTACACCGAAAAGATCAATTGGGGCTCCTTGTTCCAACAGAGTTTTAATTATTTTTTCATCTAAAGCATTACTAACCACAATCTTACAATCTGTTAAATCAGCTTCATCAAGCATTTTTCTTGCTTGTTTTGCTAGATACGTTAAGTCACCTGAATCAATCCTGATAGCGTAACTTTTTGCGTTTAGTGGTAACAATATTTCTTTAATAACTTTAATTGCATTAGGAATTCCACTTAACAACGTATCATATGTGTCTACAAGAAATGTAGAAGAATTTGGATAATGTGTAGCATAAGCTTTAAATGCTTCATATTCATTTTCAAAGACTTGTATCCATGAGTGGGCCATTGTACCGCCCGAAGGAACGCCAAACATTTGATCAGCTAGGATATTAGAGGTACCATCAACCCCACCTATATATGCTGCTCTAGAGCCTAAGACACTACTTGAAAGTCCGTGAGCTCGTCTTGCTCCCATTTCTAGGATTTTTTTATCTTTTGCTGCATACTTAATTCTTGAAGCTTTGGTTGCGATTAAGCTTTGATGATTAACGGTTTGGAGAAAAAAAGTTTCGATAATTTGTGCTTCAATTAATTTAGCTTTTACTGTTATGATAGGCTCGTTTGGAAACATAACGCTGCCTTCTTTAAAAGAATATATATCACCAGTAAATTTAAAATTGCCTAGATATTGTAAAAAATCATCGTTAAAAGTTTTTTGCTTTCTTAGAAAATCAATGTCTTCAACAGAAAAATGGATATTTTCAATATAATCAGTTAAAGTTTCTAATCCCGCAAAAATGGCATATCCACCATCATCAGGAACTTTTCTAAAGTAGAGATCGAAGTAAACAATCTCATCCATTTTTCCTTCTAAAAAGTATCCATTTGCCATAGTCAACTCATAAAAATCAATTGCCATTGCTTCATTATAAGTTTTCATTTATTTATCACTTCTATATGTAGTCCTTGAAGAACATCTAAGGTTTTATTATGCAAATCTTTATCGTAAGAATCAGTTGCGAGTGCATCGACAAAAATATGGGTATTAGGTAATGCGCTTTTTGCGATTATTGCATTACTAATAACACAGATGTTTGATACTAATCCACATAGTTCAATTTCTTCATATTCTTTTTTTTCTAAATATTTTCCTAACTCTAAAGAAGGAAAGGTAGGTTTTTCAAAAACCTTATCTTTTGGGGATTTTAGTGAAGAAACATCCTCTTGAATTTGATGACCTTTTGTTCCTTTTACACAATGAATAATAGGTAAGTTATTTCCTTCTTCAGTTTCTAGATAGTCATTGGAATGAGTATCCATAGTAAAAATAATGTCATCATTTCTTAATCTGTATTCTTTAATTTTATCTACAATATTTTCTTTGATTTTTATTGCATCTTCAAAACCTAATGCACCATCAATAAAATCGTTTTGATAATCAACGATAATCAAACATTTTTTCATTTAATCACACCTCATTTCTATGTTTATTATATCATCTTCTATAAAAAAAATTTAATAGTTTGCAAGAAAAAAACGCCATAAAGGCGTTTAATTAACTTATAATGCTTTTTCGAAATTCTCTGAAACTTTGTTCCAATTTACGACATTCCAAAAATTATTTATATAATCTGGACGTCGGTTTTGATAATTTAGATAATATGCATGTTCCCATACATCTAGAGCAAAAATTGGGGTTCCCTTATCAAATGGGGTATCTTGGTTTGCAGTAGAGGTCACTAAAAGTTTACCTGCTTTGTCTACTAATAACCACGCCCAACCACTACCAAATCTAGTAGCTGCTGCGACAAAAAACTCTTCTTTGAACTTATCTAAAGATCCGAAAGTTTCATTGATTGCTAATTCAAGCTTATTGCTCATCTTAGTCTTTTCTGGTGTTAGAATTTCCCAGAATAAGCGGTGATTATAATATCCCCCGCCATTGTTGATAACAGCTTGGCGAGTCTTTTCTGGAACGTTCTCAATGTTTTTTAGAACATTTTCAACATCTATGGATAATAATTCTTCCTTACCTTCGAGTGCATTAACGTATTTAGTTATATACCCTTGATGATGCTTAGTATGATGAATTTCCATAGTTTTTTCATCGATGTAAGGTTCTAGTGCATTATATTTAAAAGATAAATCTGGTAAAATGTGTTTCATATGTATCACTCCTTTTATTTAATTCTAACTTCATTATCTCATAAATGTCTTTCGAATTCAAAACATATGCTCAGGAGTTAGTTTATAAGAAATATCGTTCATATATATTATATTAACAGCTGTT
Organism: Caryophanales bacterium UBA2298; assembly: GCA_002345425.1. GTDB lineage: Bacteria > Bacillota_I > Bacilli_A > Izemoplasmatales > Hujiaoplasmataceae > UBA2289. Next base: position 2,778 of record DDWA01000038.1, read on the forward strand.
TATGGTATAATATTTAAAGGTGATAATGTGAAAGAAAAGATACTTGAAAATTTAAATCAACAACAGGTTTTGGCTGTTAAAACAGTTCGCGGACCTATAATGGCAGTTGCTGGAGCGGGTTCTGGTAAGACGAGGGTTTTAACAAGAAGAATTGCTTATTTAATTGAAGATCAAGGTATTTTTCCTGGAAACATATTAGCCATTACTTTTACAAATAAAGCTGCGGAAGAAATGAGAAATAGGGTTTTTAATTTAATTGAAATGCCAGTTGAAGGAGCTTGGATATCCACTTTTCATGCCATGGGAGCTAAAATTTTAAGAAGCGAAATTCATCACTTGGGTTATAAAAGTGATTATCAAATAATCGATGATGAAGATAGCGCAATAATTGTTAAAAACTTAATGAAAGAACATAATTATGACAGAAAGAATTTCTCTCCAAAGATTACATCAAACTTATTTGCGTCAATAAAAGGTCAACATACGTCATTTAACAGTTTAGGCGAACCGATTAGATCGATGGTGATGCAATTATATCCATTGTATAATGCTTATTTGAAAAAAAATAATTTAGTAGATTTTCAAGATTTACTAGTTTTGGTATTAGATTTATTTAGAAATTATCCAAAAGTATTAAAGAAATATCAAGATAAATTTGAATATATTTTAGTTGACGAATTCCAAGATACGAATGATTTGCAATATGAAATTGTGAAACTTTTATCAAAAAAACACAGAAACTTATTTATTGTTGGCGATGAAGACCAGAGTATATACGCTTTTAGAGGATCGAATATTGAAAATATAAAAAAATTCATAAAAGATTTCCCTGAGTATTTAACAATTATGTTAAATCAAAATTATCGATCTAAAGACACAATTTTAAAAGCAGCTAATTCAGTTATAAAGAATAATCGAAATCGAATTAAAAAAGAACTTTACTCGACATTAGGCTCTGGAGAAAAAATAATTCACTTTAAAGCTGGCACTGATGAAGAGGAAGCTTATTATGTATATGAAAAAATCAAACACTTCTGGAAAAACGGTATAAAATTAAATGATATAGCCATACTATATCGCAATAATGCGATGAGTAGAAGATTTGAAGATATATTTTTAAAATATAATGTTCCACATAGAGTTATTGGAAACATATCTTTCTATAAACGAAAGGAAATTAAAGACATTATTGCTTATTTGCATCTTGTCATCAATATGGGTGACGATTATGCTTTTTCAAGGGTTTATAATACACCTAAACGTGGTGTTGGCAACGCTACATTTGCTAGATTAGTTGAAGAAGCAAAGGAAAACAACCTCAAATTAATCGATGTTGTTGATGAAGAGAGTGAAATTTTAAAAGGTAAATCAAAAGAAAATTTACTTAATTTAAAAAATACAATTATTAGTTTAAAAGAAAAAATCAATCAACAATCTTTGCTTGATACTTATGATGAATTAATTGAAAAGACTGGGTATAAAGCAATGTTAGAAAATGATGACTCCACTTTAGATAAAAGTTTTCAATCTGAAAGAAGACTTGATAATTTAAATGAATTTAAGAGTCTTATGATGGAAAAGATTTCTGGATATGATATTAATTTTTCTAATTATGAAATATTAGTCAATTTGCTTAATGATTTAGCCTTACATGAACAAGCCCAAGAAGTAGATGACTCTGGTGAATACGTTAGTTTAATGACCGTTCACGCTGCTAAAGGATTGGAATTTAAAGTAGTTTTTGTTACTTGCTTAGAACAGGCTCTATTTCCATCTAGTCAAAGTTTAACAGAATCATTTAATGTCGATGAAGAGAGACGTTTGTTTTATGTCGCTCTTACTCGAGCAAAGGATTACGTTTTTTTGACCAACTCACGAACAAGGTTTATGTATGGTAGGTTTATGGAAAATTTAGATTCTCAATTTATCAAAGAAATTGAAGAAGAATACTTAGAAAGAAAAGGCGTATATCAACCGAAGAAAGAAATCTTTGATAAGCCTCTGCAAAGAAAAGTTATTCAGTTTGATGAGATTAAATATACTTACCGAGAAGTAGAACAAAATGTAAGCGTTGGGAATAAAATTGAACACAAGACATTTGGTAAGGGTGTGGTGGTCGCTATCGAAGATGATAAAATTCGTGTAGCTTTTCCTAGGCCTATTGGAATTAAGATATTGATTAAAGATCATCCTAGCTATGAGGTGGTGAAAAAATAATGGATATTTTGAAGAGGATTGAAGAACTAAAAACCTTAATTAATGAATACAGTTATGAGTATTATGTTTTGGATAATCCAAGCGTTACTGATTACGAGTTTGATCAATTGATGAAAGAACTAATTCAGTTAGAAAGTGAGAATCCTCAATTTAAAACTCCAGATTCTCCAACACAAAGAGTTGGTGGAGAAATCAGTGAAAAATTTGTGAAGGTAAATCATGACATTCCTATGTTATCTTTAGATAACGTTTTTAGTTTCGAGGAACTTAGAGACTTTGACAAAAAGGTCAAAAAGGCCGTAAACAGATACACTTACACCGTTGATTTAAAAATAGATGGATTATCAGTTTCTATAAAATATAATAATGGATATTATGAAAGAGCGGCTACGAGAGGCAACGGAATTCTTGGTGAAGACATAACAGAAAATGTTAAAACCATTAAATCAATACCGTTAAAAATTGATTTTAAAAAACCGCTTGAAGTTAGAGGGGAAATTTTTCTCAGTAAGAAAAGTTTTAATAAAATCAATCAAGAAAAAATTACAAATGGAGAAGAACCTTTTAAAAATCCAAGAAATGCAGCTGCCGGAAGTGTAAGACAACTTGATCCAAAGATTGTTGCTAAAAGAAATCTTGACGCCTTTTTATACTATGGATTTGGAATTGACAAATCAAATCATTTTGAAATAATCCAATGCTTAAAAGAACTGGGTTTTAAAGTAAATGAAAACACTGTTTTTTGCGAAAGTATTGATCATGTAATTAAATTTATCGAAAAAGTCAGTGATTTAAAACTGACCTTAGATTATGAAATTGATGGTGTTGTGGTTAAAGTAAATGAAATTGACTTATATGAAAAAATTGGATATACTTCCAAATTCCCAAAATGGGCTACTGCATTTAAATTCCCTGCAGAAGAAGTTGAAACAATTTTAGAAGCTATCGATTTTCAAATTGGTCGAACTGGGGTGGTTAAACCAGTAGCTAAATTACAACCAGTTATGATTTCAGGGTCTCTTGTTTCAAGAGCGACTTTACATAATGAAGATTTTGTTAATGATCGAGACATCCATATTAAAGACCATGTTGTAGTTAGAAAAGCTGGCGAAATAATACCGGAAGTATTAAGAGTTGTTAAAGAAAAAAGAACGGGACAAGAACTACCATTTAAGATGATTGATTATTGTCCGATTTGCAATAGTCATTTAGAAAGAAAGACAGGAGAAGCTGACTACTATTGTTTGAATCCTAATTGTGAGGCAAAACATCTGGAAGGTTTGATACACTTTGCGTCTAGAGAAGTTTATAATATCGACGGTTTGGGAGAAGCAATACTGACAGAATTGTTTAACGATGGATATATAAAAAATATCGCTGATATTTTTAAATTAAAGCAATATAAAGATGAGTTAATTAAGAAGGAAAGATTTGGCGAAAAGTCTGTAGATAATTTGTTAAACGCAATTGAAAACTCGAAGAATAATAATCTAGATAAACTTCTTTTTGGATTAGGTATAAGACAAGTAGGAGCTAAAACTGCTAAGATTTTGGTTAGAAATTATCATGATTTATTCGATTTTGCTAATGCTACTATTGAAGAATTAGAAAACATCAAAGATATCGGTCAGGCTACTTCAAATAGTGTATATCAATATTTCCACAAAAAAGAAAATATTGATATGTTGAATGAAATTAAAAATTTAGGAGTTAATACTATATTTATTGATAATAGAATGAACGATGAAACGGTATTTACCGCTAAAACAGTTGTATTGACGGGAACTCTTACTAATTATTCACGAAATGAAGCCAAAGCGATTATAGAAAAGCTCGGAGGAAATATAAGCTCCTCTGTTTCTAATAATACCGATTATGTTTTGGCCGGAGAAAGTCCTGGTTCAAAATATGATAAGGCTTTGACCTTAGGTGTAAAAATAATTAATGAAGAAGAATTCATTGAGATGATTAAGATAGGGTGATATTTTGAGTGATTTTATTACAATCAAAGGGGCTAGAGAAAATAATCTAAAATCTATAGACCTCGAATTTAAAAAAAATCAATTAATTGTTATGACAGGTCTTTCCGGTTCCGGAAAGACCAGTTTGGCATTTGATACTATATATGAAGAGGGTAGGAGAAGATATGTTGAATCGTTAAGCTCTTATGCTCGTCAATTTTTAGGGAACATGGAAAAACCGGATGTGGATTCAATTGAAGGCCTATCACCTGCAATTTCAATTGATCAAAAAACTACATCCAATAATCCAAGATCAACTGTTGGAACTGTGACTGAAATATACGATTATGTCAGGTTATTATATGCTAGAATCGGAAGAGTATATTGTCCAACGCATCAAATTGAGATTAAATCTCAAACGATACAAGAAATGACAAACAAAGTATTAGAATTTGATGGTGAAAAACTTATTATTTTAGCTCCGGTTGTAAGAGGCAAAAAAGGTACTCATCAAAAGACAATCGATAGTTTAAGAAAAGATGGATACACAAGAATAAGAATTAATAAAGAAGAACACGAACTAGACGAAGAAATCAACCTTGAAAAAAACCTTAGATACGACATAGATGTAGTAATTGATCGCGTTATTGTCAAAGAAGGTATAACTTCAAGGTTATATGACTCTTTAGAGGTCGCTTCTAAATTAGGGTCCGGACACGTAAAAATTTTAGTAAACAAAGAAGAACATTTATTTAGCGAGCATTTTTCTTGTCCTATCTGTGGGTTTACTGTCCCTGAACTCGAACCTAGATTGTTTTCGTTTAACGCTCCTTATGGAGCTTGCGAAACTTGTGCGGGGTTAGGCTTTAAACGAAAAATTGATCCTAATTTATTACTTCCAGATCAAAATCTAAGTCTCAGAGAGAATGCTTTCCGTAAATACGCTAACATGGATTCTCTTTATTACCAACAAATAGAGCAAACTGCTGTCTCATTAGACATTCCTTTGGATAAACCTTTTAAAGATTTAACAGAAAAACAAAAAAATATTCTTTTGTATGGATCAAAAGAAGATATCAATTTCCGATATATATCAAGAACGGGTAATATGTATCATAATTCAAAGAAACCATTTGAAGGAGTAATTACTAGTTTAGAAAGAAGATATCTTTCATCAACATCAAAATCGATAAGAAATTGGATCGAGTCAATGATGAATGATATCGAATGTGAAACTTGTAATGGGAAAAAATTGAATGAAGAAGCTTTATCTGTTTACGTTAGTGGAATAAATATTCATGAGTTATCAGAATTAAGTATTCTCCATCTAGTAGAATTTTTGGAGAAAATAAACTTAACTGAAAAAGAACACGAAATAGCAAGACCGATATTAAAAGAAATGAAAGCTAGATTAGGATTTCTGATAAATGTAGGATTAGACTATTTATCTTTGTCTAGATTGGCGGGAACACTATCGGGTGGTGAAGCACAAAGAATCCGATTAGCAACCCAGATAGGCTCAAGATTGACTGGAGTTTTGTATGTTTTAGATGAACCATCAATTGGATTGCATCAAAGAGATAATTGTCGACTGATTAATACTCTTAAAGATATGAGAGATTTAGGTAATACGATGATTGTTGTAGAACATGACAATGAAATGATTTTAGAGAGTGATTTAGTTGTTGATATCGGCCCAGGGGCTGGTGATCACGGTGGCGAAATTGTGTTTGTTGGAACTCCTAAAAAGCTCCTTAAAGATAAGAATTCCATTACCGCTAAATATTTACGGAGAGAATTAGAAATACCGATTCCAAAATCAAGAAGAATACATAAAAATGGATACTTACATGTTGAAAAAGCATCGCAAAACAATCTAAAAAATATCTCAGCCGATTTCCCTATTGGTTGTTTCACTGTTGTAACTGGTGTTTCTGGTTCCGGAAAGTCTTCTTTAGTTAATGATGTTTTATATACGAACTTAGTTAACTTAATAACGAGAAGAAATGAAATGGCTGGTAAAGTAGAAAAACTAGAAAATTATGAAAACTTTGATAGAATTATTGATATCGATCAATCCGCTATAGGAAGAACACCAAGATCAAATCCCGCAACTTATACGGGTGTGTTTGATCATATACGTGATTTATTCGCAAAAACAAAAGAAGCTAAATTAAGAGGCTACGACAAAGGAAGATTTTCATTTAATGTTAAAGGTGGAAGGTGTGAACATTGTCAAGGCGATGGGGTTATTAAAATTGAAATGCACTTTATGCCAGATTTATATGTAGAGTGTGAAGAATGTCACGGAGAAAGATACAATAAAGAGACGCTACAAGTTAAATATAAAGGAAAGACAATAGCTGATGTTCTTGATATGCGTGTTGAAGAAAGTTTAAAATTCTTTGAAAATTTGCCTAAAATATATAATCGATTAAAAACAATCAATGATGTAGGATTAGGATATATAAAACTAGGGCAATCTTCAACAACTCTCTCAGGCGGTGAAGCCCAAAGGGTTAAGTTAGCAAGTGAACTCTATAAGAGAATTTCTGATCATTCTATCTATATTTTAGATGAACCTACTACAGGATTGCATACGCATGATATCAAGAAACTAATTGAAGTTTTAAATGATATTGTGGATAAAGGAGCAACTGTAATTGTTATCGAACATAATTTGGATGTTATTAAAGTAGCTGACCATATCATTGACTTAGGGCCGGAAGGTGGAGATAGAGGCGGCGAGATTATCGCTAAAGGCACTCCTGAAGTAGTAGCGGTGAATAAGAAATCTTACACTGGGCAATACTTAAAAAAAATATTAGTTGAAGCAGGCAAACTCTCGTAATATTTTTGATTATGTGATATTATATTTGTAGTTTACAAAGTTGGGTTTGATTATGGATAAAAACGATAAAGATATTAGAAAAGAAATTGAAGAACTTGAAAAATTAATTGAGCAAGTAAAAAAACAAAATGAAGAAGAAAAGAAAAAGCAGAAGAAAAACTTAGGTCCTAGAAGACAAATTGTCATGAAAATAAATTTAGGAATGGAGTATTCTGGTAATATTTTCATAAATCTTCTAATTAGTTTTTTGATAAACTTTCTCATAATTTTTGGTTTACTAAATATTTTTGATTTTGCCTATGTATCTGATATTACATATGTAATATTAATATCATTAATTTTAACTTTTTATGAGGAATTATATCGACAATATTTAGTTAGAAACTTTATGTCGATAGTTATTTTCTCATCAGGACTCATTTTCTTTTTGATGAATTTATTGCTTTTCTATTTTTTAGATTTAGCTATATTCAGAAATAATTTCTATTTTAATAGTCATTGGGATCCGATAATTTTTGTGATGTTTTTGCACTTTGTAAGAATAATTGTTCGAAGTTTATATTTACAAATGATTAGAAAATTAGTACTAAAGAAATTGAAACGAAGAAGGTGAAGTAGATGACTTCAATTACAGTTAAAGAGATTATTGATGGTCTAAAACTTGAAATTGTAGCAGGCCATGAAGGGATTTTTAGAAAAGTTTTTAATCCCGCATTAGTTAAGCCTGGTATAGAATTAGCAGGCATGTTAGAATTTTATGAGAATGATAGAATTCAAATAATTGGATCTAAAGAAGCGGCTTTTTTCCATTCACTTGATTTAGAAGTTCAAGAAGAAAGAGTAAAAGCTATATTTGAAAAGGATGCTCCTGCATTCATATTTACTAAAAACGTTGATGTTCCTGAGTTATTCGTTCATTATGGAGATGTTTATAATATACCGATTCTAAAGAGTTTTTATAAAACTACCTCACTTTTTAGCGAACTTTATTCTTTTTTACAAGCGGCTCTAGCCGAAAGAACTTCTATGCACGGAGTTTTACTAGACATTAATGGAGTAGGTGTTCTAATCACTGGAAAAAGTGGTTTAGGGAAGAGTGAAGTTGCTCTGGAATTAATTAGAAGAGGATATATGTTGGTTGCTGATGATATAGTTGAAATTTATCAGGTCGAAAAAGGAATGCTTGTCGGTGAAGCTCCGGATGTTCTCAAAAAATATCTAGAAATTCGTGGTGTTGGAATCGTTAATGTGGTATATCTTTATGGTGTTAAGTCTTACCGCCAAAAGAAAAGAATATCTTTGATAGTTGAACTTCAAAAATGGGATGAAGAAGTTGAAGATTATGATCGATTAGGTTTAAAAACTGATAAGAGAAAAATATTCGATACATATGTATCTTTTGCGGCTTTACCTATTACAGAAGCTAGAAACTCAGCTACTTTAGTAGAAGCAGCAGCATTTGATTTTAAATCTAAAAATTTAGGTTATAATTCAGCTGTTGAATTTAATTTACAATTAAATGACCAAATTAAAAGAAATAGGGAGAATCATAATGAGGAAGATTAAAAAAATATTGTTTTTGGTATTTTTAGTTTTTATAGCTGTCAATTTAATTGGATGTCAAAATGATAACAATGAAGATAATTTACCATATACAGTTACATTTGTTGATTATGAAGGAAATGTTATTAAGGAAATTAATTGCGGCGGAGTTAGTCAGTGTGAGATTACCAATCCCGGTGATTTAGAGGATGTTGGAGACAGGTATTTTACTAGATGGTCTATTTGGGAAAGTCAATGGGATGAAATCTCAGAAGATACTGTTATTAAACCCGTTTACACATTAGATAATAAACTTGTTACAATATTTGGTAGATCCATATACTTTTATTCATTCTTTATCATGACTGGTATTTTTGTTGCATTAGGTATAGGCCTTAAAGAAACGCAAAGAATTGGTTTAAAAAAAGATGATTTACTTGATGGATTTTTATGGATTGTACCGATTGCAATATTAGGAGCGAGATTATGGTATGTAGCGTTTGAGTTAGACCAATTCACCGGTGGAGGGTTCTTTCCTTCGCTATTAAGAATTATCGGCTTTTCTAGTGGAACCTTAGATTTTTCATCTTTTGGGCTTTCAGGGCTTGCGATTCATGGAGCTTTTGTTGTAGCGATTATTTGCGCTTATATTTATACTAGAAAAAGAAAAATCGATATCTTAAAAATGTTGGATATCGTTGCAGTAGGCTTTATTATAGCTCAAGCTTTTGGCAGATGGGGTAACTTCTTTAATCAAGAAGCTCACGGAGGAATAGTTGGTGGTGCGATAGGCGGCACTGTGAACTTATCTATTGAACAACAATTTAACTTTTTAAGAAATTCAATTCATATACCAGAATTTATTGTTAATAATATGTATATAACAAGAGGATTACACTCTACTGCAGTTGAACCTTTCACAGGTTATTATCACCCTACATTTTTTTATGAATCAATGCTAAATCTTGTGGGATTTGCAATTATGTTAGTCTTAAGAAGATATAAAAAAATTTATTTTGGTGAGTTATTGTCATTCTACTTAATTTGGTATGGTGGAGTGAGAATATTTATTGAGACAATGCGAACTGACCCTTTGGTTTTCGAAATTTTTGGATTAACATTAAAATCAGCAATTGTTACTTCTGTGATAATGATTTTAGCGGGAATTGGTCTTTCAATATTTATAAGGCTTACAAGAAAAGGTATGGATTATTCAACAGCTGAAAGGCCATGGTTTTAAAAAAATAGGAGTGATTTAAATGTCTTTTTCCACAAAAGTGAAAACTGAACTTCAAAGTCTTAAACATAATATTTGTTGTAATAAAGCTGAACTTTCAGCTTTATTACATATAAATGGCTCTATTGAGAAAAATTCTGAAGGTATAAGTTTGGTGTTTCAATCAACTAATAACGCTGTGGTACGTAGATTTATGTCTTTAACAAAGGATTTATATAAAATTGAAGTAACATTATTGCAAAAACAAATCAACAAACTTAGAAAACATGATTTGTTTGTTGTAAAAATAAGTCGAAGAGTTGATTACTTAATATCAGACTTGTCTTTGATAAATAAAGATTCAGTGTTTTTTCAAGATGTAGATGAAAATTTAATAAGTAACGAATGTTGCAAAAAAGCTTATCTTCGCGGTGCGTTTCTAGCATCTGGATCGATTAATTCTCCAGAGACAAGCGCATATCATTTGGAAATTCAATCCTTTTCATTATCTCAAGCAAATGTTATTAAAGCTATTAGCAATGAATTTGATTTGAATGCAAAGACATCTCAAAATAAGAGAGGTTATATTACTTATATTAAAGAAGCTGAAAAAATCGCTGACTTTTTAAGAGTTATTGGTGCCAGCAATTCTTTATTTGATTTTGAGGATTCGAGAATAAAAAGAGATTTTAGAAATTCGATTAATCGAGTTATTAATTGCGATATTGCAAATGAAAAAAAAGCGATGGATGCGGCTAATAAACAATTGGAATATATTGAAATAATTGAAAAGAAATCACAAATTAGTAATTTATCCAAGAGTATGCAAGAAGCAATATTTCTCAGAAAAAAGTATCCTGAGGCAAGCTTATTAGAACTTTCGTATGCTTCATTAGAGCATTTTGATGAACAAATTTCTAAATCAGCGTTAAATCATAGATTTCGTGCGATTAAAGATTTAGCTAATCAGATTTTAATAGAAGAGGGTTGGAAATGATTTTAGGTGTAGGTGTAGATATTTGCCAAAACAATAGGATTAAGACCACTTTATCAGAGCGGATTTTAAGCAGTGAAGAAAAAATAATATTTGACCAAATTAAATTAGAAACTAGGAGGGTTGAGTTTTTGTCTGGTAGATTTGCTGTTAAAGAAGCTATCATTAAGGCTCTGTCTTCTTTAGATTATGAAATTGGCATACGAAATCTAGTTGTTTTAAATGATGAAAAAGGGATACCTTATTTGAGTCAACCGATATTCCTTGATAAGAAAATTCTTATTTCTTTATCACATGAAAGAGAATATAGTGTTGGTTATGCAATTGTAGAAACTATATAGAAAAGTAGATAATAAAAATAATTGTTGCAAAAAATAGTAAAATTAGATAAAATGATAATGCTGAGGTGAAGAAATGGCAACTTATAAAAAAGGATTTAAAAAACAAAATTCAGAGATGTTACTATTAAAAACAATAGTAGTTATAATAGTATCGGTAATACTAATCGTGGCTGTAGCTTTTGTCTATGATTCGGTAACAAAGTGGAAAAATTATAATAATTATGAAACTGTCGCTGATTACGCAGATGTGTTTGCATTGAAGAATGCTTCTGAACAAGAACTAGATGATTATGTTATTTATGTTTATTCGACTACATGCGAAAGTTGCGCTACCATTAAAAATGATGTATTGAAACTTGGTAACAAATTCGATGATAACACATTTTTCTTGTTAGACACTGGCGCTATTGAAGGCGAAAGCACTGATTTTTTAGAAACTGTTGAAAGAACTACTATCGCAACACCAATGCTCGTTGTTGTAAATGATGGTGAGTTTTATGAACTGTTTGTAGGGTCTACTGCTGTATTGGATACACTCACTTTAATAGAAGAGGGTAATTATACACCGTTTAATGAATAATGTTTTTGGAGCTATTATAAATAGCTCCTTTTTTTAGCATTTTTTGCTTATATATGGTAAAATATTAGTGTGTAAAAGGAGATTAAAATGGAATATATTAATGCAGAATTAATTAAGCAAGTTGCTAAAACTCAAGGAATAAGCATTAAACAAGTTCAGACTGTTCTAGAATTACTGGAAGAAGGTAACACAGTCCCGTTTATTGCTCGATATCGAAAAGAAAAAACTGATTCTCTTGACGAAGAACAAATCAGAGCAATTCAAAAAGAGTATGAGTATGGTAAAAGTTTACGGGAAAGAAAAGATGATATCATACGTCTGATTGATGAAAAGGGTATGTTAACTGATGATTTGGTTAAAGATATCAATGCCTGCGATAAATTGGTGGACTTGGAAGATATTTACCGTCCGTTTAAAGAAAAGAAAAAAACAAAGGCAACAGAAGCCATTAAAATGGGTTTAGAACCTTTGGCAAACGAAATTTTACTATTTCCTGATATTGACGATGTAGAACAATTGGCAGTACCTTATTTGACTGATGAAGTAAAAACAATTGATGATGCTTTGCAAGGAGCTAAATATATCATTGCCGAAATGGTATCAGACAATGCCGATTATCGTAAATGGATTAGGGATTATACTTATAAAAACGGAAGAATAATAACTAAAATAAAAAAAGATGCAGAAGACAAATATCAAACTTATAAAAACTATTATGATTATGAAGAAGCTTTATCAACAATTAAACTTTATCGAATATTGGCAATAAATCGTGCTGAAAAAGAAAAAATAATTACGGTAAAGATTGATGTCGGTACAGATGATATTTATAACTATTTAAATAAAAAAGTTATCCAAGATCATAAATCTAATGTAAATGTGTTGATTGAAGAGTCATACATAGATGCCTATAAGAGATTGATAAGTGGTTCGATTTCTCGTGAAGTTAGAAGTGACTTTACCAATCGTGCTGAAAATCAAGCTATCCATATTTTTTCGGAAAATTTAAGATCATTGTTATTGCAACCGCCTTTGAAAGGGCAAATGGTTTTAGGTGTCGATCCAGCTTTTAGAACAGGGTGTAAATTAGCGGTAATTGACAAATATGGAAAGTTTATTGACAAAGGTGTAATATATCCACATGAAGCTTATATTGGCCAAAACGTTAACCCTAAGCAAGTTGAAGAAGCTAAGAAAATCACAAAGAATTTTATTGAAAAATATAAAATAGATATTATAGCTATAGGAAATGGAACGGCTTCTAGAGAAACGGAAAGCTTCGTTGTGGCAATTCTTAAAGAGACGGAACGCAACATTAAATATGTTATTGTTAATGAAGCCGGAGCTTCAGTTTATTCAGCTTCGGATTTAGCTAGAGAAGAGTTCCCTGAATTCCAAGTTGAAGAAAGATCAGCTGTTTCAATAGCTAGAAGGATGCAAGATCCGTTAAGTGAGTTAGTGAAAATAGATCCTAAATCGATTGGAGTTGGGCAATACCAACATGACGTAACACAATCTAAATTATCAGATTCTTTAGATTTTGTTGTTACTACAGCTGTTAATCAAATTGGTGTTAATGTAAATACAGCTTCACCTTCATTGTTACAATATGTATCTGGCCTTTCTGGAAAAGTAGCTAAAAACATTTTTGATAAAAGAGAAGCATACGGTCCTTTTAAGAGCAGGAAAGAATTGATGGATGTACCTAATCTTGGTGCAAAGACTTTTGAGCAAGCTATTGGATTCTTGAGAATCTTTAATTCAATAAATCCACTAGATAAGACGCCGATACATCCAGAGAGCTATGATTTAGCTTATCAAATTTTGCAGTATTTGAACCTAAACGCTGAAGAAATTGGCAGCGATAAATGCAAACTTATTATCAATAATGTTGATAAAAACCAATTAGCTAGTCGTTTTAATCAAAGTCCGATATTGATAGAAGATATTTTAGAAGCTTTTGTTTCTCCGACAAGAGATATTCGTGATGATTTCCCACAACCATTGTTGAAAAGTGAATTGTTGAGTCTAGAGGATCTAAAAGTGGATATGGAATTACAAGGAACAGTTCGAAATGTTGTTGATTTTGGAGCTTTTATTGATGTTGGGATTAAAGAGGCTGGGCTAGTTCATATTTCAAAGCTTAGTAAATCTTATGTGAAGCACCCGCTTGATGTAGTGAGTGTTGGCGACATTGTAAAGGTATGGGTAATTAGCGTTGATTTAGAGCGTAAGAGATTGCAATTAACAATGATAGACCCTAAAGATAAGCCTAGTTTTGTTAATTGATGGAGAGTTATTGAAAATTTAGATATAAGTAATATAATATTTATATAAAACATTTTAAAGGAGGTTTAAAATGGCAAAGCCTAAATATGGTTATGGATGGGTATTAAAATTTATTTTAGCAGCTATTCTAGTAGCTGTTGGCATTTTTATGGTCTTAAGTGAAGATGTAGTTTATATCATTACTGGTATGACAATTGTTATCTTTTCTGTATTCAGAGTGTATCCTTTACTAAAATCTTTAAACAGAGAAGTACTTAGAACCATAAATTTAATTGAAATACTAATCGCAACAGTACTTGGTGTTATAATGATATACGCAGGTTTTACTCAAAGCGTGGACGGTCAACTAAACGCTCCATGGGATGGACTATACAGATGGTTTTTAGCGTTTTTCTTCTATATTAGAGGGTTAGTATTTTTTGTTTCAACCTCATTTTTTGAAGAAAAGACTGAAGTACCTAAATTTATTTTTCATATTATCGCTTTAACATTAGGTGCAATATTTGCAATATGGAGTGATTTTGAAGCTAAAACTCTTGGTTGGATATTTATGTTCATTTCTATCGGAGGAGCTGTGTATCTTAGTTTTGATGGATACGGAGGATATCGAAAGTATCGAGAATACTCTAAATCAATCAATCAACCTAAAGAAAAAGAGAAAGCTAAAGACACCAAAATCGAAAAAGAATTACCAAAACATATTGAAGATGAAGTTGAACAACCTGAAACTTACATAAGTTAAAAAATTCTTGACAGTCAGCCTAAAATCTAGTAATATTAAATGGCTGACTGTTAAAATGGAGTAATACTCAAGAGGCCGAAGAGGCGCCCCTGCTAAGGGTGTAGGTCGGGAAACCGGCGCGAGAGTTCGAATCTCTCTTACTCCGCCAGCTAAAAAATAAAACGCTAAAAATTTAGCGTTTTTTTAATTCGAATTTTATTACTCATGAGTAAATAGTATAATGAGTATCAGGGAGTGTATTATGGATGTTATAAAATGGATATCAGAGCATGATGTATTCCTTGATTATTTAGCAAAAAGAGATTTGCTTAATATTCAGGAAGAAGAATTAGAAAGTTTAAGAAATAAGATTACAAGCGAAGGTTTTGGTTTAAGTATAGTTGATAAGCAAGATTTGAAAACATTCATGTGGGGAGATGGAGTCTATTCCCCTAAATATACTTCTACACACTATACTTTACTTAGTTTGTGCCAATTAGAGGCAAAAATTAGTGAAAAAAGATTTATTTTGGCTATTGAACTATTATTAAATACTATGTGGGTTAATAAAGGAAAAGTTAGACCATATAGACACCAGGATATGTGCGTAGTTGCTATGATGTTAAGAATTGCATCTCAGGCAAAGATTGATGATTCTCGAATTGCTGAAATGGTTGATTATATTTTAAAATACCAAATGAGTGATGGCGGATGGAATTGTGCCTGGGAGCGAAAAATTAAACCTAAGCAATCATCACTACATACTACACTTGCAGTTATAGAGGCCTTTGAAGCTTATTTAAGGAATGGTTATAATTATCAAAAGAATAAAATTTATGAGATAATTCCTCAAGGTGTAGAATATATACTTTCTAAAAGATTGTTTCGTTCAGTTTCATCAAATGAAGTTATCAACAAAGAAATGCTAAATTTTCCATTTCCTTATGGTTGGAAATATGATGTATTAAGAGCTTTATATATAATGGCTAAGATTAATATTAATTATGATATTAGGATGCAGGAAGGGATAGATTTATTAATTAATCGCTTAGATGAATATGGAAGAATAAAAGCGGATAAAAGATCAGTGGGGAAATATCATAATCATTTTACTAGAACTAATAAATTGTCGCCGTATAACACATACAGAGTTTTGTATATATTAAAAATCTATCAAAAACAAAAATATGAAGAATATATAAAAAAATTATTTTCTTGAAAAATTATATTTAATTTTTTAATGATATAATAGTACAAAGGAGGATATACATGATTGATTTTTTTAGTAATATAAATCCTATCTTAGCAGCTTTAATCGGTACATTATTCACATATTCAATGACAGCCATAGGTTCGGGTATGGTATTCATTTTTAAAAATATGAATCAAACCTTTATGAATGGAATGTTGGGCTTTAGTGCAGGAGTTATGATTGCGGCTTCTTTTTGGAGTTTATTAAATCCAGGAATTGAACTTGCTGCAGAAATAGGAATGACTCCATGGGTTCCAGCTGTGATTGGATTTTTGTCAGGAGGAGCATTTTTAATGTTGGTTGACAGATTGTTACCACATATGCATCTTGAAACTCATCACGAAGAAGGTTTGCCAAGTAGATGGCGTAGATCAGTGTTACTAGTTTTATCAATAACCTTACATAATATTCCAGAAGGTTTAGCAGTAGGTGTTGCTTTTGGAGCAGCTGCAGCAGGCATACCTGGAGCCACAGTTGGAGCAGCTGTAGCTTTGGCTATTGGTATTGGTATTCAAAATTTACCGGAAGGAACTGCAGTCAGCATTCCTTTAAGACGTGAAGGAATGAGTAAAATGAAAGCTTTCAGCATTGGACAGTATAGTGGCGTTGTTGAACCGATAGCTGGGGTTCTAGGAGCCATAATGGCTTTGACGATGAGAAACATCCTTCCTTACGCTTTGGCTTTTGCTGCCGGGGCTATGATATATGTTGTTATAGAAGAACTTATTCCTGAATCGCAGATGTTAAAGACGACTAAAATTGCTACTATAGGAGCTATGGTTGGTTTTGCTGTAATGATGTTTCTGGATGTGGCTTTAGGATAAGTAATTAGCAAAATAAAACTAAATAAATACAAAAAAAGCATAGGCTTTTTAAATATCGATTAGATATTTAGCCTATGCTTTTTTAATATGTGTTATTTAAAATTTCTTGAACTTCATCAATTTCGTCCTCTTCGTCTTGTTTTTCAATTGTTTCTATTTTAGGCGTTTCTAAAGATTTTTCAATTGTTTCAGTTTCGGAATTTACATTGATATTATCTTGAAGTGTCATTTCATCTTCAATTTCTTCTTTATCTACCAAAGCTATTGTTGATACAACGTGGTCTTCAACAAGATTAATAATCCTTACCCCTTGGGTAGCACGTTTTGTTATAGAAATTTGATCAATAGGAGTTCTAATAATAATACCTTTATCGGAAACAGCTAACAAATCTTCGTTACCAACAACAGATATTAGTTTAGCTAAATTTCCATTTTTGCTGGTGACATTAATTGTTTTAACACCTTTACCACCACGTTTTTGTAAACGATATTCATCAACTTCAGTTCTCTTACCATAACCTTTTTTAGTTATAGCAAGAATTTGGCTTCTATCCTCTGTTACGGCTGAGACACCCACAACACATTCTTTTTCACTAAGGTTAATGCCTTTTACACCAGCGGCAGTTCTTCCCATTTCTCTAACATCTGTTTCGTGAAACCTAATTGCTTTACCATTAGAAGCGCCAATAATAATATCTCTTGATCCGTCAGTCAATCTAACTGAATGCAAGTAATCATCTTCTTTCAAAGTAATAGCACGGATTCCATTAACTCTAATATTTTGGAAATTAGTAACGGATGTTCTTTTTACAATTCCATTAGTAGTAGTAAAGAACAAATAACCAGATTCAAAATCCTTGATAGTCATTACCGCAGCTAATTCTTCACCTTCATTTAAATCAAGAAGATTTACGATAGGTAGCCCTTTAGAATTTCTACCAAAATTAGGGACTTTGTAGCCTTTCATTTTATATACTCTTCCAAGGTTTGTAAAGAATAAAAGATAATCATGTGTTTGAGTGAAAATTATTGAATCGATAACGTCATCTTCATTCAAATTCATACCGGTTTTGCCTCTACCACCACGATTTTGCGAACGATAGACGTCAAGGTTCATTCTCTTGACATAACCATTTGTAGTGATAGCGATAATAACATCTTCAACTGGAATTAAATCTTCATCTTCAATATCAAAATCGCCAAAAGGATCTATTTCCGATCTTCTTTGATCTCCGTATTTTTCTTTCATCTCTAAAGCATCAGTTATCAAGAGGTTATCTTGTTTTGCTATATCGATTAGAGTTTCTTGTAAGTCGGTAATCATTTCACTTAACGATTGAACTTCTTGGTCAATTTTTTCTCTTTCCATTCCTGAAAGCCTTCTTAACTGCATTTGTAAGATTGCTTTTGTTTGTATGTCCGAAAGATTAAAAGCTTGCATCAATAATTCTTCGGTATTATCGTATGATTCCCTAATTATTTTAATTACTTGTTCGATATTGTCTAAGGCAATTATAAAGCCTTCTAGAAGGTGTAATCTTTGTTGGGCTTTATCTAAATCAAACTTAGTTTTACGAATAAGAACTTCAACTTGATGATTATAATAGTATCTAATCATGTCGATAATGCCTAAAACAACAGGTTTATCATCCACTAGAGCTAACATATTAGCACCGAAGGTTGTTTGTAATTGAGAATTTTTAAATAAGTTATTTAGAACAACTTCAGCGTTCGCATCACGTCTAATTTCAATAACGATTTTCATTCCTTTTCGGCTTGACTCATCTCTTAAGTCTGTGATGCCTTCGACTTTTCCTTCTTTTGCTAATTCGGCAATTCTTTCTATTAGAGTAGTTTTATTTACTTGATAAGGAATTTCTTTAATTATAATTTGTTTTTTACCGCTTGGCATATCGATGATTTCTGTTCTTGCCTTAATTCTAATAGAACCTCTACCAGTTGCGTAAGCTGACATAATTCCAGATTGCCCTAATATTACGCCACCTGTTGGAAAGTCAGGTCCTTTGATAAACTCCATCATTTCATCAAGTTCTATTTCTTTATTTTTTATATATGCAACATAACCATCAATAACTTCGTTAAGATTATGTGGTGGTATATTTGTTGCCATAGCGACCGCGATACCACTTGAACCATTAACCAACAAATTAGGAATTCTTGAAGGCAATACTTTTGGTTCTTGTTCCGAACCATCATAGTTGTCGGTAAAATCAACAGTATCTTTTTTAAGGTCTCTTAAGATTTCTTGTGTTATTTTTTCCATTCTTGCTTCAGTATAACGCATTGCAGCCGGTGGATCACCATCAATTGATCCAAAGTTACCATGACCATTAACTAAAGGATATCTTGTACTAAAATCTTGTGCTAGTCTAACTAAAGCATCATATATCGAACTATCACCATGAGGGTGATATTTACCCATAACATCCCCAACGATTCTCGCTGATTTTTTAAATGCTTTATCAGGATATACTCCTAATTCATCCATTCCATATAAAATTCTTCTATGAACTGGTTTTAAGCCATCTCTTACGTCTGGAATAGCTCTGGCTACAATTACACTCATTGCATAGGATAAGAAGGAGTTTTTCATCTCACTTGTTAAATTTATTTCTGTTATTTTATCGAAAGTAGCTTTTTCGATATTTTGATTGTTATCTTCCATTTTTTCCTCCATTCCTATACATCCAAGTTTTTAACATATTCAGCATTTTCATGAATAAATATCTTTCTGCTTTCTGTATCATCACCCATAAGCATTGTAAAAACTCTATCTGCTTCAATAGCATCATCAATATTGACTAATAACAAAGTTCTTGTTTCAGGATCCATAGTCGTTTCCCAAAGTTGTTCAGGGTTCATTTCACCAAGACCTTTATATCTTTGCAATGTCGGCTTCCCGTTTATTTCACCTAAAATTCTATCTAAATCTTTTTCATGATATGCATATTGAATGCTTTTACCAGATTGAACTTTAAACAAAGGTGGTTGAGCTATATAAACATTCCCTTGTTCTATCAAAGGTTTTAAGTATCTAAATAAGAAAGTAAGAAGAAGTGTTCTAATATGGGCACCATCAACGTCGGCATCGGTCATAATTATAATTTTTTTATAACGTAAGTTTACGATGTTGAATTCTTCTCCGATTCCAGTACCAAATGCTTGGATCATTGATAAGATTTCTTTATTTTGTAGGGCTCTGTCAATTCTTGTTTTTTCAACATTCAAGACTTTACCTCTTAAAGGCAGAATAGCTTGGAATTCTGAATCTCTGCCTTGCTTAGCTGAACCGCCGGCAGAATCACCTTCCACGATATATATTTCAGCTTTTTCCGAATCTCTTGACCGACAATCAGCTAATTTAGAAGCAAATCCTAAACTATCTAATGGTGACTTTCTTCTTGTTGCTTCTCTAGCTTTTTTTGCAGCTAATCTGGCTCTTTGTGACATTAAAGCTTTTTCGATAATTATTTTAGCAGCGCTTGGATTTTCCAATAAGAATCTTTCCAAACCTTCGTTCATAACCGCACCAACAACCCTTCTTGCGTCACTAGATCCTAATTTTGATTTCGTTTGGCCTTCAAATTGTGGGTCTGGATGTTTAATGGAAACAATTGCAATTAAACCTTCACGTGTATCTTCACCAGCTAATGACTCATCTTTTTTAAAGATATTTGCACTTTTGCCGTAATTATTAAGAACTCTTGTTAAAGTGGTTTTAAACCCTTCTTCATGAGTTCCGCCCTCAGGATTTGTTATATTATTAGTGAAAGGGTAAATATTATCGGATGCATAACCATCATTATATTGCATAGCAATCTCAACGATGATATTTTCTTGTTCTCCCTCAAAATAGGCAACTTGTGGGTGAATTGCTTTTTTATCTTGGTTAAGGAAAGACACATATTCTTTTACTCCACCTTGATAACAATAATCCTTATGAACTATTTTAAGTTCATCTCTCATATCTGATATAGAAAATTGAATACCTTTATTTAAAAAAGCTAGCTGTTGTACTCTTGTTCTTAGAGTTTCAAATTCATAATCTTGAGATTCCTCGAAGATTTTAGGATCAGCTAAAAAAGTAACAATAGTACCTGATTTATCTGTATCTCCAAGAAGTGTTAACTCTTTGTTTAAGAAACCGTGATTGAATTCGATTTTATAGAATTTTCCGTCTTTATGAATTTCTACTGTCATATATTCGCTTAAAGCATTAACGACAGAAGCACCAACACCGTGCAAACCTCCGGAAACTTTGTATGAATTATGATCAAATTTTCCACCAGCATGAAGAGTTGTATATACTGTTTCGACAGATGGTCTTCCTGTCTTAGGATGAATATCTACTGGTATACCGCGTCCATTATCTGTAACTCTAATTACATTTCCCGGTAAGATTTCCACTTGTATTCTATCGCAAAAACCAGCTAACGCCTCGTCAACTGCATTATCGACAATTTCCCAGACCAAATGATGAAGCCCTCTAGGTCCTGTTGTTCCAATATACATTCCTGGTCGTTTTTTTACAGCCTCGAGACCTTCTAGAATTTGGATATTACTGGAATCGTACTTATTGTTTTCTTTGTTATCCATTAATTTTGTCCTCCTTAACAATGTGATTTTTCACGCTGAATATTTTTGAGTTATTTAAAAAACTATTATTGATGTCTTTGATATTTGTAGTTGTTATTATTGATTGCATGTCTGCTGAATTTAAATACTTAACCAATTGATTTTGCCGTAGGTAATCCAATTCAGAGAAAACATCATCCAACAGTAAGATAGGTTTGGCTTTTTTCTCTTTTATAATAATGTTGGCAATAGAAAGAATAATCGCTAAAATAATAACCCTTTGCTCTCCTTGAGATGCAAAATCTCTTGCAAACAAATTATCTATAAAAAAATCATAGTCATCTCTATGTGGTCCAAGACTTGTTGTTTTAAATATTAAATCTTTGTCATACTTATCTTGAAATTGCTTAAGAATATTATCTTCAATTAAAGGGTTGTATTTAAAAAAAATAGTCTTGTTATTAGCCGCCAAATAGTGATACATTTGCACTAATTCTAAGTTGATTTTTTCCACAAAATGTTTTCTATAATCAATTATTAGGCGAGAACTTTTCGCCAATTGCTCTGTATAGATATCCAATAAAGTGAAATCTTTACTCCGGGTATCTGACAAGAGTTTCAACAATTCGTTCCTCTGTCTAAGAATTTTTTTGTAATTTGCTAGTTCAATCAAGTAACTTCTATCAATCTGCCCAATAATCATATCAATAAAATATCGTCTATTTTTAGGCGGTCCTTTGATTAGATCCATATCTTCGGGTAAAAAAGCTAAAACCAAGACTTTTCCGATATAATCACTTAATTTATCTATTTCTTTATTGTTGAGACTAATTTTTTTGCCAGTTCTTGTAATGACAATTTTTGCTGAAAAATCTCTTTCAGAAATAATTTTAGCATTTATTCTAGCAAAGTCTGCTTCAGACATAATAGTAGAATTATCCACTGTTTTGTATGATTTTGCTAGTGCGAGAAAATAAATTGCTTCAAGCAAATTTGTTTTACCGCTTCCATTATTGCCAATAAAAAAATTAACTCCTTTTCCAAAAACAATATCAGTCTTTTTGTACCCTCGGTAATTAGACAAAGATATAGTATTTACAATCATTGTTTTATTATCCGATAAGACTGATTGTTGATTTTAATTACGTCTTCAGGATATAACTTTTTCCCTCGTCTTATTTCAGGTTCTTCATTAAGTAAAATTTGATTTTCCATTAGAAAAAACTTAACTTCACCGCCTGAACCAACAAGACTTAGAAATTTTATCAGTTGGCCTAAAGTGATATATTCAGTTTTGATTTTAACATCTTTCATAATCGTCACCATATATTATAATATATATAATATATTATATAATATATGAGCGTTTTTTTCAATGAAAATCATTATATTTAACTATTAAAAAGGCGCTTTTTCATGCGCTTTTAATGTTTATGAGTTTTTCCATGAAATCCACCATCGAATAAAGCCAATGTTGACTTAAATTAACGGTATCTAAAATTATATGAAATTGATTTTTTTCTATCGAAAATCTGAAATCTTTGGATACTTGTAAACTACTCTTAAAAATATTTGCAGCTGCTAGAGAGTTTGTTTTATTTTCTGAAATTATTAAGGTAACTCTTGCTTTGTTTTCTTTAATTTTTTCGACATCAAGTTCTCTTGCAAAATACTCAAATAATTTTTCATAAACGTATATTTCTAATTCAACGTTATAGTCTCCAAATCGATCGATTATTTCACTTAAAACTTCTTTAACATTTGCAATCGATTTTACGGAGTTAATTTTTTTGTGTATTTCAATCTTAATATAATCATCTTCTATGTAGTCTTTTTCGATAAAACGAGATACATTAGCTTTTATTTTCTTTATTTTTTCTTGAGAATTGTCTGAGCCTCTAACTTTTGATACTTCCTCTTGAAGTATTTGCATATACATGTCAATACCGACCGTATCTATAAAACCACTTTGTTCTTGTCCTAAAACATCACCGGCACCACGGATAGACAAATCTCGTAATGCGATTTTGAATCCGCTTCCTAATTCAGTAAATTCTTTAATGACTTGGAGTCGTTTAGCGGCTTCCTCTGTCAGTTTTTTATGTCTGTTATACATTAGATATGCATAAGCAATACGATTAGATCTACCAACTCGACCCCGGATTTGGTATAACTGAGATAAGCCCAACATATCAGAATCATGGATGATTAAAGTATTTGCGTTAGGGATATCTATACCCGTTTCTATTATCGTTGTTGATATAAGGACATCAACTTCTTTTTCGACAAAATTATCGATAACTTTTTCCAAATAATGTTTTTTCATTTGTCCATGAGCTATATCAATTCTAGCATCAGGAACAAGAGTTTTAATTTTATCTGCAATAAAATCAATATTGTCTACTCGATTATATAGGTAGAAAACTTGTCCATTTCTAGCTAGTTCTCTTTCTATTGCATCCCGAAGAATAATGTCATTTTTTTCTAAAACATAAGTTTGGATTGGATATCTATTTTCGGGTGCTGTTTCTAGAATTGACATATTTTTTACACCCATTATTGCCATGTTTAAAGTTCTTGGAATAGGCGTTGCTGATAAAGATAAAACATCGACATTTATTTTGAATTCTTTAATTTTTTCTTTATGCATTACACCAAATCTTTGCTCTTCATCAATAATTAGTAATCCTAAGTCTTTAAATTTTATATCATCGCTAAGAATTCTGTGGGTACCTATAAGGATGTCAACAGTTCCTTGTTGAACTTCTTTTAAAGTTTGCTTTTGTTGTTTTGAACTTATAAATCTATTAAGTAAAGATATATTGACTCCAAAATCTTCCATTCTTTTTTTGAAAGTTTCAAAATGTTGTTTAGACAAGACGGTAGTAGGAGCTAAATAAGCAACTTGTTTTTGGTTTAAAACCGCTTTAAACGCTGCCCTTAAAGCGATTTCCGTTTTTCCGAATCCAACATCGCCACAAATTAATCTGTCCATAGGAATGGGTTTTTTCATGTCTAAGAAAACTTCCTCGATAGCCTTAAGTTGATCATTTGTCTCGATATATTCAAAATTATTAGCGAATTCATCTTCCATTTTAGGAAAATCTTGAAAAGCAAAACCATTAGCTTTTTCTCTTGAAGCATATAACTTTATAAGTTTATCTGCAATTTCTTGAACTTGTTGTCTTACTCTTTCTTTTGCATTAGACCAATCTTTTCCCCCTAGTTTAGATAGTTTTGGTTTATAGCCTTCACTACCGGAGTATTTATGAATTTGATCTATTCCATCTAGAGTTACATATAACTTATCACCATTTTTATATTCTAAATGAATGTAATCATTTTGAACATTTCCAAATTGCATTGTTTTAATTTCAAGAAATTTACCTATTCCGTAATCATAATGTACAACATAATCACCGGGTTTTAAGTCATTAACGCTATTCAATCGTTCTGAACGTTTGTAAACAGATATATATTCTCCTCGTTTTCGACTAATATTCTTTCTTGTTAAAGCCTCTTCAGTAATTAACTTAATATTAAAACTACGAGAAACAAAATCAAAAACATCATCACTAACAATTAAATTAACCTTACTGTTTTCGCTGTTTTTCAAATCATTTACTAAGTATGGTATTTGTTCAACCTCTAGCTTCTTCTTAAAAGTTGATAGTGAATCATTGCTTTCAAAAGCGATGATTTGTGTTTTTTTATCAAGATTATTTTTAAGTTCTCTATATAAGTAGTTTAAGTTTTTATTATATGTAATTACTTCTTCGCCAAATATAGAAAATACATTTTTAAAATCAGATTTATAAGAATAATCAAGATAATCAATCTTTATTCCGCCTAGATTGATTAATTCGTTAAAATCATAGAGAATATCAAAATTCATTTTAGGATAATCACTTGTTTGCATATACCATTCTTTTATCTCTTCCACAAGAATCTCATTTTGGTCAATTGAACGGTGATAATCTAAAAAGAATATTTTTGCATTATCGAGTAAATCAACAATTTTGTAGTGTCCTTCAGTTATAAAAGGAATATATCGATTAAGGCGATCTAACTCCTCACGATTTTGAAGTTTTTCAATATCATCTTTGATAGTTTCTAAAGCATCTGAAGAAAATTTAATTTCCTTTGTTTTTTTGTTGATTATTTCTAACAAAAGTTTTAATTCATCATCGGAATAGAAGAAGTCTGTAATTGGGTATATAGAAAAACTTTCAATGTTTTCAATTGATCTTTGTGAATCAATATCAAAGGTTTTAATTTTTTCTAGTTCATCTCCAAAAAAATCCAATCTGTAAGGTGTTTTATGAGTTAATGGAAATATATCTATAATTCCTCCTCTAATTGCAAAATCACCTATTTTTTCAACAGTATATTCATTTTTATATCCGTATTCGATTAATTTTTCTTTTAAGTTTTTAATATCGTAAGACTTATTTGTTTCCAAAAGCATTTCAGAATTTTTCCATTTTTTTGGTGAAAACTGAGGTTTCAATAAGCCATAAAGATTTATGATTATAATTCTCTTTTTCTTTTTAAGAATCTTAGCTATAGTGTTCATTCTCTCTAATCTGAATTCAATAGAACTAACCAATAGCTCATTAGTTAAGAATTCATCTTGAGGATAAAAACTAATTTCTTCTTTATCAAGAACTCTACTTAGTTTATCATAAAGCATTTGTGCCTTATAAAGATTTGGTGTAGCAACAAAAATACTCTCCTCATTTTGATAAAAGAGAGCCAAAAGAACTAATAAAGCATTGTCTTCATTAGTATTATTAATATAAATTTCTTTATTATTTTTAAACAATGAGTTTATTTTTTTGAGGTCATCGTTATTGCCAATAAGGTTAATTATTTTTTTCATTTTACCTCCACGTGCTTTTAGCGAGTTATAAACTCGCAGGGGATATAGATGGTATCACTTATTTCTTACTTTGTATTTTGTAAGAAGTTCTTAAAAGTAGCCAATTAGGAGTAAATCTTATGAAAAATTTAAGCAATTTCATTTTAAAACCAGGAATAACTAATGCACTTTTTTTATCTAGACCTTTTATTATGCTATCTACACATTTTTCTACAGATAAGCCTTTCATTTTCGGATTGGCGTTAGCAACTTCGTTAAATTCTGTTTTAACTGGTCCGGGACACACAGTCATAACGTTAACAGGTATTTCTTTTTTAAATAACTCATAACGGAGTGCTTCAGAATATGAGTAAACATAAGCTTTTGTAGCAGCATAACTAGCAAGTAATGGTGTGGGAAGAAAAGCAGCCATTGAACTTATATTAATGATTGTTCCTTTATTCATTATTTTGACCACTTCTTTAGTAAGAAAGTGAAGTGTTTTAATATTCAAATCAATCATATTAAATTCTTTATCAGTTTCGTTTGTTATAGAGTGACCGTATATACCAAATCCAGCATTATTAACAAAGATTTCTATTTCCTTTGTTTTAAAATTTTCAACTAGGTTAGCACATGATTCTAGGTTAGCAAGGTCGTATTTCAAAATTTCAACTTTAACATTTAGTTTTTCGAGATCCTTTTTTATCTCAGTTAATCGCTCTTCTCTTCTAGCAATAAGAATTAAGTCATAGTTTTTTTTAGCAAAACGATAAGCCAATTCTTTTCCAATTCCTGAAGATGCTCCAGTTATAACAGCAAACATAATACCCTCCTTGTAATATACATAAAAATTATACCATAAAATCAAAATATTGAAGTAAATTTAAGCCAAAAAAATATTATCTTCTTTCTAAATTTTGACTGTTGACAACGCTTTCATTTTTAAGTATAATTACTGTGTAACTGAATAGACGCAGAGGCGCGAAATATTGGTATTAAATCTAATTTTTTATTTTGGACGGATAAAGATTTAAGAAGGAGTATTTCGCCGAAAGATTTGATTAGTCTATACATCAAAATCTTGGTATTTAAACATACAGGTTAAGTACTGCCATTTAATAAATGGAGAGCTGTTATATTTTTAAAAAATATAATGGCTCTTTTATTNNTTTTATATAGGAGGAGAAAATGAAAAGTTTAACTATTGACAAAATCAATGTGGGTGACAAAGCCGAAACAAAAAAACAATTTAGTGAAACGGATGTTTTAGACTTTGCTAAAATATCGACTGATTTTAACCCGGCACACGTGAACAAGGAATATGCTAAAAAAACAATGTTTAAAAAACAAATTGTGCATGGAATGTTGGTTGGATCGTTGTTTAGTTCTATCTTTGGTGTACAGTTACCGGGGTTAGGAAGCATCTATACTAAACAGTCTCTCAAGTTTGTGAAACCTGTTTATTTTGGCGATAAAATCACCGCAACTGTGACTGTGAGAGAATTGATTTTAGAAAGAAACAGGGTCGTATTTGATTGTGAAGCAAGAAATCAAAATAATGAAGTTGTTATCATAGGGGAAGCGGAAATCATGCCGCCTAAAGAAGGATAAAATATGAAAGATTTTATAAAAAAAGATAAATTTATTAGGATATTAAAAGATGAAATGGTTGTTTTAGTAGGTGGATTTTTAACTAATGGAACTCCCGAAACTTTAGTTGATTTGATGGTTGAATCAGGTGTAAAGAATTTAACTGTCATATGTAATGATGGTGGATTTACTGATAAAGGAGTAGGAAAACTTATTGTTAATAATCAAGTAAAAAAATTAATTGCTTCTCATATTGGCACAAATCCTTATGTGGGACAATTGATGCAAGAAAATAGAATCGAAGTAGAATTAGTTCCTCAAGGAACTCTTGCTGAAAGAATCAGAGCTTATGGAGCTGGTTTAGGGGGAGTGCTTACTCCTACAGGGTTAGATACAATTGTAGAAGTAGGGAAACAAATTATTGAAGTTCAAGGTAAGAAATATCTTTTAGAAGAAGCTTTAGGAGCTGATTTGGCTTTGATTGGTGGAGCAGTAGCTGATAAGTATGGAAACCTTAAATATATTGAAACGATGAGAAATTTTAATCCAGTTATGGCAACAGCCGCAGAGGTAGTTGTTGTAGAACCTTATAAAATCATTGAAGAGATAAACCCTGAAGACGTTATAACTCCATTTCCTTTTGTTGACTATATTTTGGTAGGTGAAAATGATGAATGATAAAGAAATAATTGCTTCAAGAATTGCTTTAGAACTTAGTGATGGAGATTTAGTAAATCTAGGAATTGGAATACCAACTTTAGTGGCCGATTACGTTCCTAAAGAAAAGAAAGTTACTTTTCAAGCTGAAAATGGCATCATTGGACTTGGTCCATTAACTGAAGAGGATACAAATATTGTTAATGCTGGAGGAATGAAAGCCTCGATTCAAAAGGGAGGAGCCTTTATAGATTCATTGACCTCATTTACTTTTATTAGAGGAGGTCATATTGACATTACAGTCTTAGGAGCTTTAGAAGTAGATCAAGAAGGCTCTATTGCCTCATGGATTATACCGGGGAAGAAAGTCCCGGGGATGGGCGGAGCCATGGATTTAGTAACAGGAGCTAAAAAAGTAATAATTGCTTTGACTCATACTAATAAAGGCCAATCAAAAATTATGAAAAAATGTTCTCTACCTTTAACTGCAGCTCATCAAGCTAACCTAATAGTCACAGAAATGGCGGTTTTAAGTGTTGAAAACGATGGACTACATTTGTTAGAAGTACATCCAGGTTACACAATTGATGATGTGGTTAAAGCCACGGATGCGGATTTAATTATTAATAAAGTGGAAAGAATGAAAGGGGTTTAAAATGAAAACTACATTTAAAGTTAGAATGTCTACTCAGGATGCTCATTATGGGGGCAATTTAGTTGACGGAGCTAAAATATTAGCATTATTTGGTGATGCTGCTACTGAACTTTTAATTAGACTTGACGGAGATGAAGGCTTATTTAGAGCTTATGAATCAGTTGATTTTTTAGCGCCTATCTATGCTGGAGATTTCTTGGAAATTGAAGCTGAGATTGTTGAGGCAGGAAATACATCTAGAAAGATGGAATTTTATTGTTACAAAATCATAGCAGCTAGACTAGAAATATCTCCTAGTGCTTGTGATGTTCTTGAGGAAAGAGTTTTAACCACCAAAGCTGTAGGAACTTGCATTGTTCCTAAGGATCTTCAAAGATATGAAGGATAAACTTATAATTACATGTGCTATATCTGGCGCTGAAGTTACTAAAGAGCATAATCCAGCAGTTCCTTACACAGTTGATGAGATGGTTGAAGCTGCTTATCAAGCATTTTTGGCTGGGGCGTCAATTATTCATCTTCATGCAAGAGAAGATGATGGGACGCCGACTCAGAAGAAAGAAAGATATTTAGAAATTTATCGAGCGATAAAGAAAAAATGCCCGGAATTGATAATACAAATTTCAACTGGAGGCGCGGTTGGAATGTCAAGAGAAGAACGTAGTGATGTACTGAATATTAACCCGGAAATGGCAACTTTAGATTGCGGCACCCTAAATTTTGGCGGTGATGAAATATTCATAAATACGGAAAATGATATTATTTATTTTGCAAATAAAATGAATCAGTTAAAGGTCATGTATGAAATGGAATGCTTTGAAAAAGGACATATTGACAGCACAAAAAGATTAATTAAAAAAGGCATTATAAAAGGTCATTTACATTATAGCTTCGTTTTAGGTGTTAACGGTGGAATGACAGGCGAAGAAAGAGATTTTATCTTTTTAAAAGACAGTATACCAGAAGGCGCTACTTATAGTGTCGCTGGAATTGGAAAATATGAATTTACTTTAGCTGAACTTTCAATCATACATGGAGGTCATGTAAGAGTGGGTTTAGAAGATAACATTTACCTTGATAAAGGTGTTTTAGCAAAGTCAAATAGAGAGTTAGTTGAAAAAGTAGTTGAATTAGCAAAGAAACATAATCGTGAAATAGCTAATCCTAAAGAAACAAGAAAAATATTACAAATGGGAGAGAAATAAGATGAATAATTTATGTAAATATGGAACACACAGAGTAATTTTTCCGTTAGGAACTTTACCTCAAACAGCAGATAAGATCAATAACGAAATGGTATGCCAAGATAATGAAATATTAGTTGATGTAGATACACTGAATATAGATTCAGCATCTTTCACACAAATCAAAAATGCTTGTGAAAGTAATATTGAGAAGATGAAAGAAATGATCGAAAACATCGTAAACAATAAGGGGAAGATGCAAAATCCAGTTACGGGCAGTGGCGGGATGTTTTTGGGAAGAATAAAAGAAATAGGTAAGAACCTTCAAGTTGATATTAAACTAGGAGATAAAATTACTTCACTTGTTTCTCTGTCTTTAACACCATTAAAAATAGAAAAAATCTTAAGTATTGATTTGTCGAAAGATCAAGTTAATATTATTGGTCAAGCTATTCTATTTGAGACAGGAATCTATGCAAAAATACCATCAGATTTACCAGCAAATATTGTTTTATCTGCACTTGACGTTGCCGGAGCCGCAGCTCAGGTTGAAAAACTAGTGAAAAAAGATGACAATGTTTTAATTTTAGGTGCTGGTGGCAAATCTGGAATTCTTTGTGCATATCAAGCTAAAAAGAGCGCGGGTAAGAATGGTAAAGTAGTTGCTTTGATTCATTCAAATAGACATCGTGAAGATTTAGAAAAACTAGGAGTATGTGATCATATTATCGTCGGCGATGCTACAAAACCAATGGATATTTATAATTTAGTTAAAGAAGTAGTTCCAGAATTGATTGACGTTACCATTAATGTTGTTAATGTACCAAACACGGAAATGACATCAATTTTACCTACTAAAAGCTCTGGCACTATTTATTTCTTTTCAATGGCGACATCTTTCACTAAAGCTGCTTTGGGAGCTGAAGGTATTGCTTCAGAAGCTTTGATGATTATCGGTAATGGTTATACAAAAAATCATGCTGAATTTACATTAAATCTTTTAAGGGAATCTAAGGTTTTATATCAGATCTTTAAAGAAAGATACGGAAGTGATCAAGTATGAAAATAACTAATGACAGTTATTTGATAAGAAAAGCAAAATATTTCCCCAATGTTAGTGATGACGATTGGTCTGATTGGCATTGGCAAGTAAGAAATAGAATCAAAACTGTAGATGAATTAGCGAAATATATCAATTTGACCGAAAAAGAAATGAATGATATATCTAGCGTACTTTCAAAGTTTAGAATGGCAATCACACCTTACTATTTATGTCTTATAGATCCTGACAATGTTGATTGTCCGATTAGAAAACAAGCGGTACCTAGTTTATATGAGATGAATGTTGGAAAAAATGATATGTTAGACCCTCTTGCCGAAGACACTGATTCACCAGTTCCTGGGCTAACACATCGCTATCCGGATCGAGTTTTGTTTTTAATTACCGATATGTGTTCCATGTATTGCAGACATTGTACAAGAAGGAGATTTGCTGGTCAACATGATCAAAGAATGCCTCAAGATCGAATTGATTTGGCCATAGAATATATCAGAGAACACAAAGAAGTAAGGGATGTTTTACTATCTGGTGGAGACGCTTTGTTAGTAAGTGATGAAATTCTTGAAGATATAATTAAAAAATTAAGAGAAATTGATCATGTTGAAGTTATTAGATTAGGAACTAGAACTCCTGTGGTTCTGCCGCAAAGAATAACTCAAGAATTTGTCGATATGTTAAAAAAATATCATCCAATTTGGTTAAATACACATTTTAACCATTATGATGAAATTACTATGGAGTCAAAACAAGCAATTGATCGTATGGCTGATGCAGGTATTCCTCTTGGCAATCAATCTGTGCTTTTACGAGGCATTAATGATTCAGTTGAAACCATGAGAATACTAGTGCAAAGATTAGCTTATATAAGGGTAAGACCTTATTACATTTATCAATGTGACTTGTCTTTAGGAATAGAACATTTTCGTACTCCAGTTTCAAAAGGAATTGAAATCATAGAAGGTTTAAGAGGCCACACATCGGGATATTGTGTTCCAACTTTCGTGATTGACGCTCCTGGCGGAGGAGGCAAAATTCCAGTTATGCCAAATTATGTTATATCTCAAGCTCCTGGAAAGATAGTCTTAAGAAATTATGAAGGCGTTATTTCGACTTACTCAGAGCCTACAAATTATGAAAACAAGGATAATTACGAAGGCGCTAATGGTGTTAGCGGGCTTTTAGCTGGGAAAAAAGTCTCTTTAGAACCAAAAGATTTAGAAAGAAGGAAAAGGACATTAAAAGATTAAATGACACATTAAATGAATTTAAAGTAATAAGTTTCGTCGGTAATGTCAAAAATGCTGGTAAAACTACAGTTATGAATTCCTATTTAAAATATCTTAACTATAATAATATAGCCATCACATCGATTGGCTTAGATGGTGAAGAAATTGATCAAGTGACTTTGCTTGAGAAACCTCAAATAATTGTTAAAGAGGGATATTATATTGCTACCGCAAATGAAACTTTAACCAATTTTACTTGTAAATATGCAGTCGTAAAAGAAACTAATATACATACTTCTATTGGTAAAGTTATCATTGTTAAGATATTGTCTGAAGGAAAAGCTTTAGTTGCTGGACCGGCAAAAGTTAATGATATGGCGGAACTTATAAATCAGTTAAACAACTATCAATTATCCAAGATTTTAATTGATGGCGCTTTTTCACGACAAGTATTTGTGAAAATAAGCCAAGCGACAGTTTTGGTTATTGGCGCTAATTATTCACGAAACATTGATTTAGTTGTTAGAGATGCCAGTTTAACTTACCGAAAATTAAGTTTAAAACCAAATCCAAATTACAAATTTTATTCAAACGATAAAATTATTTTAGTAGATTTTAACGGAAATTATCAAAAATTACCATATGCTAGTATCATTGGAAATGTTGAAGATTTTTTCTCTAACTCATTCAACGATATCAAAGCTGTATATTTCCCTAAATCTCTAACGAATTTATTTGTTGAAAAACTAATATCGGAAAGAAAAAGATGTAAATTCAATATAATTTTGGATTCTGCAGTTAATATTCAAATAAAAGATGACCTTTTGAATAAATTATTTCTGTTGGATAATGAATTATATGTAGTTAATCCAATTAATCTTGCACTTATTTGTTATAACCCATTTTCACCAAAAGGATATGAATTTAATGACGAAGAATTTAAAAAGAAGTTAGAATTTGTATTTAATAAAGAAGTTATAAATGTTTTAAAGGATGGTTCAAAATGAATAAATTAAATTTAAATCAGACACAAATAGAATCATGCAGAAAATATGCTAATATAATAGCTAATGATGTTCAAGAATTCATAAACAAACATACTACAGTCAGTGTAGAAAGAACAGTTTTAAGATTGTTGGGTGTGGATGGTGTTGATGATTTTTCAGCGCCTATTCCAAACAGATTAGTAGATGATGTTATCAAAAATGGTGA
Organism: Caryophanales bacterium UBA2298; assembly: GCA_002345425.1. GTDB lineage: Bacteria > Bacillota_I > Bacilli_A > Izemoplasmatales > Hujiaoplasmataceae > UBA2289. The sequence goes on from DDWA01000038.1 coordinate 36,610, forward strand.
TATTAGTTTAGGGATTAGCATTTATATCGCTAGTGCACTAACTTCCACAAAATTGAGTTTGGACGATTTTGTTACTTACTATATAAATAATAATATAAGTATTTGTGATTATGATTTAGTTGATAAAGCTAGCACATTCAAGATACTTAAACCTTATTATGAAGCGAATTTAACTAAAATCAGAGATAATAAAATTATCAGAGAAAATTATATTAAAAAATATCCTCGTGAAAAAACTGATATTTATGTTATAGTTGCTACTGGAAATATTGACGAAGATGTTATTCAAGCTGTTTCTGCAGCCAAAGCGGGAGCCGATATTATAGCTGTGATAAGGTCAACTGGGCAATCTCTATTAGATTATGTTCCTTATGGTAAGACTACTGAAGGTTTTGGTGGCACATTTGCTACTCAGGAAAACTTTAAAATCATGCGTGCAGCTTTGGACAAAGTAAGTGAGGAAGAAAAAAGATACATATATTTGGTAAATTATGCTTCTGGTTTATGTATGCCCGAAATTGCATGTATGGGAGCTTTAGAACGCTTAGATGTTTTATTGAACGATAGTATGTATGGAATTATTTTTAGAGATATTAATATGAAGAGAACTTTTGTTGATCAATATTTTTCTCGTCTTATTAATGCTTATTCTGGTATTATTATAAATACGGGTGAGGATAATTACTTAACTACAGCAGATGCTGTTGAAGAAGCGCATACTGTTACAGCTTCGCAATTTATTAACGAAGCATTTGCAAAACTTGCACATTTACCAAATAAATTAATGGGTTTAGGTCATGCATTTGAAATAGATCCTGAAGTTGAAGATAGTTTTGTTTTGGAATTAGCTCAAGCTCAATTGGCTAGAGAAATTTTCCCAGAAGCGCCATTAAAGTATATGCCACCAACCAAACACATTAATGGAAATATCTTTAGAGCATATCAACAAAACGCGATGTTCAACATGGTCACAACGATGACAAATCAATCAATTCATTTATTGGGAATGATGACAGAAGCAATTCATACTCCTTATATGTCAGATCGTTATCTAGCAATAAAAAATGCAAAGATGATACAAAGATCTATGAAATCTTTGGGAGATGAAATTCTCTATAAAGAAAATGGTGCTATTCAAAATCGCGCGAAGGAAGTATTGAATAATGCCGAAAAACTGCTGAAACAGATAGCTAACGACGGAATGTTTAATAGTTTGTCGAATGGTGTCTTTGCTCAAACAAAAAGAACTATGACTGGCGGTAAAGGTTTAGGTGGCGTTTTTAAAAAGAGTGATAATTACATAAATGTTGTCCTAGAAAAGATGGAGGAATCATTTAATGAAGATTAAACCTTACGGTGATACTTTTAATGACGGTAAAGTTCAAGTTAGTTTCACTTTACCCGTATCAAAAACCGCGAAAGGAATTGCTGCTGCTAAAGAACTTGCTAAAAGCATGGGTTTGATTGCCCCTGCAGTTGTTCATGCAGAAGCTATCAGTGATGAATTTAGTTTTTATATATTATATGGAAGTACTAAAGCAGTGGTTGAGTTTGATAATATCCAAGTTGAAGAAATAACTTCTACAACACTTTCGAGAGAAAAGATAGAAGATTTGATTAAAAAGGAATTTGGAAGAAATTTAGTTTTTGTTGGTGCTTCTACAGGAACTGATGCACATACGGTTGGAATTGATGCTATAATGAATATGAAAGGCTTTGCTGGACATTATGGTTTAGAAAGATATCATGGTATTTCTGCATACAATTTAGGATCACAAGTGACTAACGAAGATTTTGTAAAATTTGCTAGAGAAAATAACGCTGATGTTTTACTGGTGTCACAAACTGTGACGCAAAAAGAAGTGCATTTAAAAAATATGATTGATTTAGTAGAATTATTAGAGTCAGAAGGCTTAAGAGATCATATTGTACTTATAGCTGGTGGAGCAAGGGTTACACACTCATTGGCTAAAGAATTGGGATATGATGCTGGATTTGGTCCAGGAAGTTATGCAGAAGATGTTGCCACGTTTGCAGTAACTACTATGATAAATAAAAAAAGAGGTGAAAATTAAATGCCTATTGATAAATTAAAACATATAGCTACTAAATATGGAGATTCTGGGTTGTCAAAAAATTTTGAAAATAAGAGTTTTAAAAAAACTCACATTTTGTTTGAAACTTTGGGAACAATGGATGAACTAAGTTCTTATTTGGGCTTGTGTTTTCATTATTGTAAATTAGATTTTCTAAAGGCAATTCAAATGAATCTTCAAAATATCAATTCTTTAATAGCGAGTGAATATAACTCAGATCTTTATAATATAATTACCCAAATAAAAGAAGAAGATGTACTGGTTTTAGAGAATATTATACAAGGATATTTAGACTTGAAACCTCTAGAAGCTAAATTTTATCTTCCTGGAAGCGAAAAAACGGAAGCCGGAGCTTATGTTGATATCGCTAGAACTGTGGCAAGAAAAGCGGAAAGAAAGCTTAACGCTTTCGTTGAACATGAGCAAAGAAAAGATTTAGAAATAGCAAAAAAGTACTTAAATCGATTAAGTGATTATCTTTTTGTACTATCATTTAATGTATAAATTTACACTTGAAATTTTATGGTCAATTTCTGAGATTTTTCCTTTAAATCTTATATCGACTATGTTATAATGTTATATGTTATAAAAACGCTTACAAAATACAGGGAGATTAGTTTGAAAACAATAGTAATCGGAGTAATAGGTGCCGATGTTCATGCGGTTGGAAATAAAATAATTGAATACACATTGACTAAATCAGGATATAATGTCGTTAATATTGGCGTTCTATCTTCTCAAGAAGACTTTATTAATGCAGCCATTGAAACTGATGCTGATATGATCATGGTATCATCTTTATATGGCCATGGTGAAATTGACTGTAGGGGTATTAGGGATAAGTGTATTGAGTCAGGTATAGAAGACATATTACTTTATGTCGGGGGAAACATTGTTGTCGGCAAACAAGATTTTTCTGAAGTTAAGAAAAAATTTTTGGAAATGGGATTTAATCGTGTTTATCCACCGGGGATATCAATTGATGAAGCAATAAATGATATCAAAACAGATTTAGGAGAGTAAAATGGCAAATTATTTGCTTATTGATTTCGGCTCAACTTTTACCAAATTATGTGCTGTAGACACTGAAAAATATGAAATATTAGGAACTTCAGCCGATTTCACAACAGTGGAAACAGACATTAATGATGGTTATCAAAGAGCTTTGACTAAGCTCTTTCATAAAATCGGAAAGAAAATTGAATTCGAGCAAATTGTTGCTTGTTCCTCAGCTGCTGGCGGCCTAAAAATGGCCGCTATTGGTCTAGTTAAAGAGCTTACTGTTGAAGCGGCTAAACGAGTTTGCTTAGGAGCGGGCGCTAAGGTTGATTTAGTATTTTCTCATCACTTAAATCAAAGTGAAATTGAACAAATTATAGAGAAAAAAATCGATATAATTTTATTAGCTGGTGGTTCAGATGGTGGTAATTCTGAAGCTGTAATTCACAATGCAGATAAATTAGGCAAAGCAGGGATTAAAATACCAATAGTTTATGCTGGTAACAAATCGGCTCAAGATCGAATAAATGAAATTTTTAAAGAATATAGCATGAATGGACATATTTGCGAAAATGTTATGCCAGCTATCAATGTATTGAATATTACTAGTGCTAGAGAAAAAATAAGGGAAATATTTTTAAAACAAATTATTGAGGCTAAAGGTATAAAAAAGATAGAAAGTCAAATTAGTCAAGTGATTTTACCAACACCTTCAGCGGTTTTAGAAGCGGCTAAGTTATTATCGGAAGGCTATTTGGACGAAGAGGGACTTGGAGAAATTGTTGTTGTTGATATCGGTGGAGCAACTACTGATTTATATTCTATTTGTGGTTCTTCAAAAAGAAGTGATGTAATAATTCAGGGTTTAGAAGAACCTTTTGCTAAAAGAACTGTTGAGGGAGATTTGGGTATGAGATATTCAGCTCCTGGAATAGTCAAGTCTTTATCAGAAAGAGAAATTAATTACATAAATAAAGATAAAGGCGTAGATATTGTTAATGAAGTGAATCGTAGATATAATGATGTAAAACTTTTACCAGAAAATACACATGATGAATTTATTGATCAATTTTTAGCTGAGATGTGTGCTTATAGAGCTATGCATAGACATTGTGGACGAATTACTGAAGTTTTAACGCCTATGGGAAAAGTTTTTAATCAAGTAGGAAAAGATTTATCGGAAGTGAATTACGTTATTGGAACCGGTGGAGTAATCATCAATTCTAAAAAACAGTATGAAATATTGAGACAAACAACAAACATTTTGAATAATCCTACAGAATTAAGGCCAAATGATCCGGATTTTTTGATTGATAATGAATATATTATGGCAGCTATGGGTCTTTTATCAAAAATAAAGCCAATGGTCGCTTTGAAAATTATGAAGAAGCATATAAGTCATATTAGGAGCAATCAATATGAAACTAGCAAATAAAAAAATGACAGAAGCTGAATTTCTTGAGCAAAGGAAAGAAGTACTTAAAACTTGGCCAACGGGAAATGATGAAGATTTAGATTTAGAAAGAGCAGTTGCTTATTTGAAGTCAGTTCCAGAAGAAAAAAATTTTGCACTAGTTCTTAACAAAGCAAAATTAAATAATGATACTTTAATTCAACCAAGAGGTGGAGTACCAGTTCTTTTAGAACACATTAAGTTATTAAATTATTTAGCACTATCAGGTGCTGATTTTTTGCCTTCGACAATTGATAGTTATACAAGACAAAATCGTTATCAAGAAGCGCAGAGGGGTTTAGAAGAATCCGAACAAAAAAATAGGGCGCTTTTAAATGGCTTTCCCGCTGTGAATCACGGTGTAAAAGGTTGTAAAGCAGTTTTTGAAGCTGTTAGTAAACCGATTGAAGCTAGGCACGGCACCCCTGACGCTAGACTTCTGTCAGAAATTATACATGCATCCGGATGGACATCTAATGAAGGCGGAGGAATTTCTTATAATATTCCTTACGCTAAGTCTATTCCTTTAGAACTTTCTATAAAGAATTGGCAGTACGTTGATAGATTAGTAGGCTATTATGAAGAAAGAGGAATTAAAATCAACAGAGAACCATTTGGACCTTTAACAGGAACTTTGGTTCCACCTTCAATATCGAATACAGTTATGATTATTGAAGCATTATTAGCAGCTGAACAAGGAGTTAAAAATATTACAGTTGGTTATGGCATGGGAGGAAATTTAATTCAAGACGTGGCTGCTGTACATTCTTTATATGATCAAACTATTGAATATTTGGATATGTTTGGCTATAAAGATATGGAAATATCGACGGTTTTTCATCAATGGATGGGAGGCTTCCCAAGTGATGAAGCGGAAGCTATGGCATTAATATCATATAGTTCATCAGTAGCTGCATTATCTAAAGCTACTAAATTGATTACGAAATCTACTCATGAATCAGTTGGAATACCAACAATGGAAGCTAATGGGCTAGGAGTAAAAGCTTCAAAATTTATTGTGAATATGTTGAAAGATCAAAGCATATATGAAAGTGAAGATCTGACTTTAGAGATGAACCAAATTAAGAAAGAAGTTAAATGCTTAATTGATACAGTTCTTAAAGTTGGGGAAGGCGATTTGGCTGTTGGTACAGTCAGAGCTTTCGAACAAGGGTTATTAGATATTCCGTTTGCTCCAAGTAAATATAATGCTGGAAAAATTTTCCCGGCAAGAGACAATGAAGGTAGGATTAGAATCTTGGATTTTGGTAATCTTGCCATGGATGATGATTTGAAAATGTTTCACTATAATAAAATTAAGCAAAGAGCAGATTCTGAAGGGAGAGATGTTTCTTTTCAGTTGACCGTTGATGACATTTATTCAGTAAGTAAAGGAAAATTAATAGGAAGGCCATTAAGGAATTCGAAATGAAAATAAAAGATGTAATCTTATCAAAATCATACACTGGATTTTTCTTTGATGATCAAAAAGCAATTAAAAATGGAGCCGTTAACGATGGCTTCTTTTATGTAGGAACGCCGATAATAGAAGGGTTTCAGAGCATTAGACAAAGAGGCGAAGCAATCTCTGTTCAATTGGTTTTAGAAAACGATGAAGTAGGAATAGGAGATTGTGCAGCTGTACAATATTCAGGAACTGGTGGTAGAGACCCATTATTTCTAGCTGATTATTACATTCCTTATATCGAGGAAAATATTGTTCCGTTGTTAATAGGATTAGAGGTTAATGAGTTTAGACCTTTAGCAGAAAAATTTGATAAAATATCAATAAACGGAAAAAAATTGCACACAGCAATTAGGTATGGTTTAACTCAAGCATTCTTATCTGCGGTCGCTAAAAATTCTCGAGTGACTATGGCAGAAGTTATACGTAAAGAGTATAATATTAATGAAAAGGTTTATGAAAAAGTACCAGTGTTTACACAAAGTGGCGATGATAGATACGATAATGTCGATAAAATGATTATAAAGGAAGCTGATGTTTTACCACACGCTTTAATTAATAATGTAGATAAAAAACTAGGAAGACATGGTGAATTATTAAAAGACTACATAAACTGGTTGAGAAATAGAATAATTAAACATAGATCTAGAGAAGATTATAATCCAGTCCTTCATATAGATGTTTATGGGACTATTGGCATAGTGTTTAATAATGACGTCGATAAAATAATTGATTATCTATTGGTTCTTGAGAATACAGCTTCACCATTCAAGTTAAGAATTGAAGGACCAATTGATGCTGGAAATAAAGAAGATACAATTGAATATTTAGCTATTTTAACAAGAATTCTTGATGAGAGAAAATCTACAGTCGAGATAGTGGCTGACGAGTGGTGTAATACACTTGAAGATGTAATTGACTTTGCGGATAGAAAAGCTGGGCACATGTTACAAATAAAAACGCCTGATTTGGGTGGAATAAACAATATTTGTGAAGCAATATTGTATTGTAACAAAGTAGGAGTTGGCAGTTATTGCGGTGGAACTTGTAATGAAACAAATATTTCCGCCGAAGTTACTACTAATATAGCAATTGCATGTATGGCTAATCAATGTCTAGCTAAACCAGGTATGGGTGTAGACGCTGGATATATGATAGTTAAAAACGAAATGAACAGAGTTTTAGCAATAACTAAAAAGAGGTAATAAATATGAAGGGTATCGCTGGTAGCAAAGAATCAAATGATTGTTTAATTACAATTGAAACGAGCAAAAAGACTACAATCGAAATCAATAGCATTGTTGGTCAATTTTTCTATGATCAGATTCTTAAAACTGTTGAAGATACTTTGAAAGAACAAAATATTGAAAACGTCAGCGTGATTGTTGAAGATAAAGGCGCTTTAGACTATACTATCAAATCAAGGTTATTAACTGCGATTGAAAGGATGAAAGAAGATGTTTAGATCATTGTTATTTATTCCGGGTAATAACCCATCAATGTTACAAAACGCTGATGTTTTTTTGGCAGATGCTATTATTTTTGATTTAGAAGATGCTATAAGCATAAACGAAAAAAATAATGCTAGAAATTTGGTTAAAAACTATTTGTTAACTTCTAGCGTCTTACCCAAGCAAATCATACTCAGAGTTAATTCAATTAACACTGAATGGTTTAAAAAAGATATAGAATTACTAAAAACAAATAAGATTAATTATTTGTTAATTCCGAAAACGGATAAGTCAAGTTTATTAAATATAGAAGAATATTTGAGCGCTTTTGAAAAAGAAAATAAATTGGTGGAAACTAAAATTATTGCTTTAGTAGAAACAGCTCGTGGGGTTAATGATTTGCCTCTTTTTGCCGAAAACAAAAGGCTTATCGCTTTGTTGTTGGGAGCAGAAGATCTAGCTAGCGATTTACAAATAAAAAGAACTGAAACAGGTGAAGAGATCTTTTATGCGAGATCAAAAATCATTTATGCAGCAGTAGACCATAATCTAATTGCTATCGATACACCTTACACAAACATTAATAACCTTGAAGGATTATTAAAAGATGCTACGTATGCTGCAAATTTAGGAATGAAAGCAAAAGCGTGTATACATCCTAATCAATTGGAAGTAGTTAATAAGGTGTTTTCACCAAGTGAGCAAGAAATTAAATGGGCAAAGGAAGTTATAAAAATATCTCTAGAAAAACCTGGAAGTGGTGCATTTCAATTTCAAGGCAAAATGATTGATAAGCCAATTTTAGATCGAGCTGAAAAGATTTTAGTGAAGGCGAAACATTTTAATTTGATGTAGGTGATTTAATGATTAATGGAGTAGGAAGATTTATACCGAATGGCATGCAACCTTTTGTCTCTAGTGACAATTTTTTAACTAAGGAAAGAAGATTAATATCTAAAAAAACCAAACAGTCTAAAACTGTTTTTTTAGATAATATTGAAGAAGTTTTTGATGTTTTAGGAATTGATTCAAATATGACAATATCTTTCCATCACCATTTGCGAAATGGTGATAAAGTAATTAAAATGGTTTCAGAAGAAATTGAAAAGAGAGACATTAAAAATTTACATTTTGCTCCTAGCTCTATATTTCCTAGTTATACAAAACTTGTTGATTTGATAAAAAAAGGTAACGTGAATGAGATTCACACGAATTATTTAAATGGTGAAGTAGCAAAAGTTATTAGTCAAGGGTATCTAAAAGGCAAATTAGTAATGAATACTCATGGCGGAAGAGCTAGAGCAATTGAAAGCGGCGATTTAAGTATTGATGTAGCTTTTATCGCTTGTCCAGTTGTTGATAAATTCGGGAACGGACATGGAGCTACTGGGAAAAGTGCTTGTGGCACTTTAGGATATAGTATAAGCGATCTTGAATATGCCAAAAAAGTAGTTTTAGTAACTGACACTGTGGTAGAAAAATTAGAGAACTATCAACTTGATAGTAAATTTGTTGATTATGTTTTGATTGTAGATTCTATCGGCGATCGAATGGGAATTGTTTCGGGAACTACTGAAATAACAAAAGACCCAATTGGTTTAAAAATTGCTAAAGATTGTGCTAATCTACTAAATTATTTGGGTTTAATTAGAAATGATTTTTCGATGCAAACAGGTGCGGGAAAAACTTCTTTAGCTGTTGTAAAATATGTTGAAGAAATAATGAAAAAAAATCATATTATCGGGTCATTTGCTTCAGGCGGAATCACAAAAGCATATGTTGGTATGTTAGAAGCTGGGCTGTTTAAGCAACTTTACGACGTTCAATGTTTTGATTTAGAAGCTGTATCATCATTTGCTAAAAATAAAAATCATATTGCTATGACAGCTAGTGAGTACGGAAACCCATTCGAGAAGGAACCTATTTGTGATAAATTAGACTTCGTCATTTTAGGCGCTACAGAAATAGATCTAGATTTTAATGTAAATGTAACTACTGATTCTATGGGTAATTTGATTGGCGGTAGCGGTGGTCACGCTGATATTGCTTATGGTTCTAATGTAACCATCATAATCTCACCATTAATTAAATCGAGAATACCGATAATTAAAGAAAAAGTTATGACAGTTACTACTCCAGGTTCAGACGTTGATATACTTATCACTGAAAGAGGTATAGCAATTAATCCTAAAAGAACAGATTTGCATGAAAAGTTAGCAAATAGTCAGTTTCCTATTTTTGAAATTGCTGAATTGCTTGAAATTTCTCATAAAATAACAGGTGTTCCTAAAAAAATTGAAACCAATGAACAAATCATTGGCTACGTTGAATATCGTGATGGGACATACCTCGATTGTATAAGAAAAGTTAAAAATGGATATTAAAGAAAAAGTTTTAAAAGGAAGAGAAGAAAGAGCTCTTCTAATTAATAGATATCTCACTGATTTTTCAATCGTAATTTCTATAAAAGCTAATATACCTGGTGGAGATAAAAAAAATTTTCTATCATACATGATTATCAACGCTTTTACTTTTTTGATTAATGACTTCAAAGATTCCAAGCACTATTATCATTCAAACGATGATGGACCATTTATTATTATTGTTTGCAGAGAAAGAAACGCTTTGAGTATTAAAAATAAAATTATTGAGATTGAAGAAAAGCATGAACTTGGTAGGTTAGTTGATATTGACGTTTATGATAAAAAAGGCAAAATATCAAGAAATGTAAAAAGAAAATGTTACCTTTGTGATGATGATGCATTCAATTGTATTAGAACAAACAAGCATAAATATGAAGAAGTTATGAAATATATTACCGATATAACAAATGAATATTACCAAAAAAGAATATATGATTTAATTGATTTTAGTATTTTAGCGGAATTGAATTTAGATCCTAAATTTGGTTTGGTAACACCAGATTCTTCTGGTAGCCATAGTGATATGGACTATTCTTTAATGATTGAGGCAAAGAATGCGATTATACCTTATTTAATTGAAATGTTTTTCGTGTCTTGCCAAATTAAAGACATAAGTAAATTAATTAACACCTTACAAGAAATTGGGTTAAGGGCTGAAACAGATATGTTTTCAATTACTAAAGGCGTCAATGCTTATAAGGGCTTGATATTTAACTTAGGATTAATGGTTTCTTGCTTTGGTTATAAAATTTCACAATTCACAACAAAAAATATTTTTGATTTGAGTAAAGATTTTTCAAAATTACTATTTAAAGACTATAAGTATGATGCTAATACTTACGGAGACATAATTTATAGAAAGTACCAGTTATCAGGAGTCAAAGGTGAAGCTCTCACAGGGTTTATTCATGTTCAAGAAGGATTAAAAATATTAAAAGATTTTTCTTGGGACAGTAGAATCAAAACTCTTATTTATTATATAACTAATATAGAAGATACTTCTTTTTTAAAAAGAGCGAAGAGCTTGGAATATTATTATTCAGTTAAGGATATGTTCACCGAATTGAACAGTGATAACATTGATGAAGTTAAATCTTTAAATGATTATTGCATAAAAAATCATTTGTCTTTTGGAGGCAGTGCCGATCTATTGGTTTTAACTGTTTTTGCTAAAAAAACCCAAGATTTTTTGTTTAAATTTACATGATGATTTCATTTGCATAAAAATTATTTTTTTTAGAAATTTTTTCTTGACAATAAAACTAATAAATAGTAAAATCTTTATGCGAGTGAAAAATGGAGGTTTAGCTCAGCTGGGAGAGCATCTGCCTTACAAGCAGAGGGTCGGCGGTTCGAGCCCGTCAATCTCCACCATGCCGAAATAGCTCAATCTGGTAGAGCAACTGACTTGTAATCAGTAGGTTGCGGGTTCAATTCCTGCTTTCGGCACCACTTACACCAATTATGCTTTAAGCATTCTAGTGGCGTACTGATTTAACAGTACGCCACAATTGATTTTTAAGGGTAAAAATATGAACGCAAAAATTGATCAAAAAACTCAAATAATTTTATATAAAGATCCAATCTGGAAAGGATTACTTTATCTTAGCTTTCCTGTTTTTTTGGTTAATGTCTTAAAAACATTACACGATGTAGTTGATGGTATTTTTCTTGGACAAGTAAAAGGGGCAGAAATAGCTACTTCAATGCAAAGTGCCGTCGCATTGACTTGGCCAATCTTCTTTATATTTATTTCCTTCGGCATGGGGTTAAGTGTAGCGGGTAATGCGCTAATCGGTCAATATGTAGGTAAAGGTGATTATGTAAGTGCTAAGAAATATTCTAATAATACAGTTTATATTGCTTTATTCTTAGGAGCTATTTTTGCTTTATTAGCATTCATTCTAGCTCCATATATATTGACACTTATGGGCGCTCAAGGGTCAGACCTAGAATATGCAATTACTTACTTAAGAATAAGAAGCTTTGAGTTACCAATCTTGTTTCTTATATTTGCTTTTGAAGCGGTTAGAAGAGCAACGGGAGACACTACAACTCCAGTTATAGTTAGTGCAGTAGGGATTATTTTGAATATTATACTAACTCCAATTTTGGTGCTTGTTTTAGAAATGGGTGTTACAGGGGCTGCTTTATCAACTGTAATTGCTCATGTAGCGATTTTACCTGCTGTAATATATTTCCTATTAAGATCCAAAAAAAGTATTACTGTTAATTTTAGCATTAAGCAACTTAATAAAACTATTATTAAAGATATATTCGATATCGGAATACCAGCTTCAACTGGTCAATCAATCCAAGCGGTTGGGTTTGTTATTTTAAATTCTTTAATATACGCTTATGGAACTGATGTTTCTGCAGCGTTCTTTATTGGTAATAGAATAAGTTCTTTGGTAATGTTTCCTGTTTCAGCGATATCGTCAATTGTGGCGATTTATATTGCTCAAAATGTTGGTGCAGAAAATATTAAAAGAGCGAAAAGATCAGTTAGAGAAGGCGCTATTCTTTCGGTTATTATGATGGCGTTGGGTATTAGTCTTTTGTTACCATTTAGTGCAAGTATCGTTAAATTATTCAGTCATGATTCGGATACTATTCAACATGCAATTACTTATGTATTTTATATTGGTATCGGATTGCCTTTGATGGCGTTGTTCCAAAATTATCTTTCAGCTTTCCAAGGAAGTGGAGAAACTAAAAAGTCTTTTGTTTTAGCGATTGCAAGACTTTGGGTATTTAGACTACCTATGATTCTTCTAGCAAACAAATATACGGATTTAGGACCGATGGGAATATGGTATGCAATGTTAGCGAGTAATGTTTTAGCAGCATTTTTAGGAGCTTATCTTTACAGTAAAGTCAAATTTTTACCAAAAACTAGAAAGGTGGTTTAATATGGAAAAACTTGTTTTCCCTGACTATGATCATTCTTTACTAAATATTACCAGTTCAATACTGAAAAAATATAATATTGATTCTGGTTATAAGACATTAAATAATTTAGATGAAATTCTTAAAGGCGATTATAGAAATATTGTTTTTTATCTGATTGACGCTATGGGAAGTGAGATATTAAAGAAACACCCTGAACAAGTTCAATTTTTGACTAAAAATAAAATTGATGAATTAACAACAGTTTTTCCATCAACAACTGTTGCGGCTACAACGACAGCTATCACCGGTTTACCTCCAGCTGTAACAGGTTGGATTGGGTGGCAACAATATGTTTTAGAAGAAGATAAGAACGTTATTTTCTTTCTTAATCAAGATTATTACGATGAAGATTACAAATTCAGTTACAATGTTTCTGAAAAATACGCAAGCATTACTTATATCTATGATAAAATAACCAAAAAAAATCCAAATGTAAAGTCACACGAGATTTTTCCTGAGTTTAGAATTAAAGAACACAAGACAATTCAAAATCAAGTAGAAACTATTCTAAAGACAATCAAAAATAAAGATAAGAATTTTATTTATTCGTATTGGGATAAGCTAGATACATTTCTTCATGAATACGGAACTACTTCAGAAGTAATTTCCAATCACTTAAAAGAAATAGATAATGCGATAAAAACATTGTATGATGGAATTGATGAAGATACTCTAGTTATTATTACAGCTGATCATGGTCACGTTGATATAGAAGGAATCAATTTATGGGAATATGAAGATTTGACTTCAATGTTTAAACATCAACCAGCAATAGAAGCCAGAGCCACTGCTTTTTATATAAACAAGGACAAGTTTGAAGATTTTGAAAAAACATTTAACAATTACTTCAAAAATAAGTTTGTTTTATATAAAAGCGAAGAAGTTTTAGAAATGAATTTGTTTGGAAAAGGTGAAAAAAGCCCTCGAACAAAAGGCTTTTTAGGAGATTTCTTTGCAATAGCAATTGATAAATATAGTTTTAGATTACAAAATGCTAAACATATACATAAAGCTACTCATGCAGGTCTTTTAAAAGATGAAATGATGATACCTTTGATTATATTAAACAAAAGACTCTCAAAATGAGAATCTTTATTCTAGAGCGTGTGCTATTAGTTCTGCTGTAGATATATTTGTTGCCAAAGGAATTTTATAAACATCTGATAATCTTAATAACGCTGAAACATCTGGCTCGTGTGGTTGAGCTGTTAGTGGATCGCGAAAGAAAAAGATTAAGTCGATTTTCCCATTCGCTACTTCAGCTCCGATTTCTTGATCACCGCCAAGAGGTCCTGATCTAAAGCATCTTATGTTTAATCCTGTTGCTTCAATAATCTTGTGTCCGGTCGTTCCGGTCGCTACTAGGGAATGTTTTTTTAGAACAGTCTTATATTTTTTTGCGAAATCTATTATTTCAGGCTTCATTTTATCATGAGCAATAAGTGCAATTATCATTGTAATACCCCTTTTTATTTTATTTATTAAGTAAATTATACCATAACAAAAGCAATATATCTTTCCTTTTTTAGATAAAGGAAAGGTAAAATATATTACAAATTGGAATTAAGAAAATTATTGTTGCATTTTAAATGTTGTTTTGTTATAATGTAATAGCGAAAAATAATATGGAGGGGTAGCGAAGAGGCTAAACGCGGCAGACTGTAAATCTGCTCCCATCGGGTTCGGCGGTTCGAAACCGTCCCCCTCCACCATTTAATTATCAGCTTATGCTGATATTTTTTTTGAAAGGTATACTTAATTGACATCATCTTGCTTTAGTAATATAATTATGTGTAGAGATAGGAGATGTAATACTGGTGAAAACTGTTATAATAAAAGGCATCTGCTGCAAAGGGTGCGCCAAAGAGCTTGAAGGTATCTTTAATAACATATATGGCATCTCAAATGTTAAAGTGTCGACAGATGATTGTGCAGTGACATATGATGGGTATGTATCGAATAGAGTAATTCTTGAAGCTTTAGAAGGAACAAAATACGAAGTAGATAAAATTGTTTCAGATTAAAAAGCTCCTTGGAGCTTTTTTTAATTTTATAAACTATAAAATTTACTTGGAATAAAAAATTAAAATGTTATAATAAAATAGACTTATTTTGATAAGAAGGTGTTTCGTATTGGAAAATTTAATTAGAGAAGTTGTTGAACTTGATAAGTTAAAACGGCTCGAACTAAAAAAATTAGAGGATGAAAAAACTCAGCTAGGTTCTTTTTTTCGTGAGGAACGGAAAAGATTGGAAAAAGAATACAAAGAAGAAGCAAAAAAAATCTTTAATGCAAGAAAAAAGGAAATAGATAATTCTATTCATGATGCTCAAATTAAATCTAAAGCAGATTATGAAAAGAAATTGAACGAACTTGAAAAAGCCTATAAAGATAATAAAGATACTTGGATTGATGATTTATATGAGTATTGTATAGAGATTGAAAACAAGGAGTAAATATGCCAAATTTTGCAGGAAATTCAGTAATTTCTAAAGCTAAATCAATGTTTAGCAAAAGACTTTTACCGGCGGATTATGAAGAATTATTGAAATTTAATAGTATTCCTGAAATTGTTGCATACCTTAAAAAAGCTGACAAGTACACTAACACATTGGATAAAGTAATGGATTATTCTATGCATAGAGGCCAGCTAGAAGATTTAATAAAGAAAAGTTATTTTAATAATGTTGTTAAGATTGTTAATTTCGTAAGCACAAAGGATCGAAAGTTTTATGAGCTAGATATGGTCAAAAGAGAAATAGAAATCGTTTTATCTAGCTTAAGATCAATAATATCAGGTAATATAGAATCGTCTGTCAGAGATTTACCACTTTTCTTTAGGAAACATGCCAGTTTTAATATTGAAAAGTTAACAAAATCTCTGACTTTTCGTGATTTACTTTTTGCACTTAAAAACACTAGATATTTTGATATTATCAACCCTTATTATGCTGAGGATCCAATTGATATCAGATACACGGACATTGAACAAAGTATGTTTTTGGCATATCATAATCTCGTTATAGAAAGAATTAATAAGTATTTTAAAGGTAAAATCAGAACTAATCTAATGGATATTTATCAAACTAAAGTTGAAGTAGATAATATAATTAAAATTTATCGATTGAAAAAATTCTATAATGGTTCCGAAGAAGAGATAAAAAAAGCTTTAATTACGGAAAATATCAGGATGAAAAAAACTGATCTAGAGAGTCTTATAAAATTATCGGATCCTAATGATGTTTTGATGAGTATTTCTCAGTCTGTTTACGCTTCATATATTGATGAAGATGATTATGTTTATATAGAATATCAAGCAGAAAAAATCAAGTACAATATTGCAAGAAGATATATGTATTTTTCTACTATACCAGCAATTGTTTATACAGTTTTTATATTTTTAAATGAAATTGAACAAAATAATATTTTTAATATCATAGAGGGAGTAAGATATGATATTGAAAAATCTGACATTCGTAAAATGTTAATATATTGAGGTGAGGTTGATGGCTTTTGTTAAATTAAAATTATTTAATATCTCATCAAGTAATAAAAACATAGATTCCATCTTAGCTAGATTTATCGAATTGGACTATATTCAACCGGTTCCAGCTAGCGATATAGTTGATACTGTCCATGGGTTACAATCATATTATATCGATAATCCATGTAATATTATTTTAAAAGAGATATTGGATATTGAAAAAGAAAACCAAATAACAATACCAAAGAAAGAAGTTTGTTCTTTAGATTACTCTCTAGACAACATGAATGCGTATATCCATGCAACCCATGAAAAAATTAAACAACTGGTAAATCATAAAAAAGATACTGAAGAACTGATAAGAAAATATCAAGATGCTTTGACGCAGGTTAATAACATTGAAAACCTTAATATTTCATTAGACGATTTGTTTTCTTGTGAATATATTAGTGCTAGGGTTGGAAGAATGCCTTTAGACAGCATCGAAAAGTTAATTTTTTTTAATGCTAAATCTTTCATTTTTCAGTCATTCCATGTTGAAAAAGGTTATGCATGGTGTATTTATCTTACAACTAATGATAATGAAAGAGTAATTGATAATATTTTTTCTTCCTTGTTCTTTGATCGTATCCATATACCGGAGTTTGTGCACGGGACACCACAAAGCGCTCAATCAACTCTAAGAATGGAAATTGAAGTAGCTGAACAGTCTTTGAGTGAAATTGAAGAAGATATCAAAAGAATTATTGAAGAGAATATGCAACAATTCATTGAAATGAAGAATGAACTAACATTTCTAAACAAACTTTACGAAGCGAAGAAATATGTGGTTGATTTAGGAAATAAAATTAATATTAACGGATTTGTGAAAAGTAGCAATGTTGAAAGACTTGAAGATAGCTTTAAAGATATGGAAGGTGTCGAAATCGAAGTTAGACCACCAGATTATGATAAACGTCTAACGCCACCGACCAAACTCAAAAATAATTGGTTCACAGAACCATTTGGGATGTAAAATCAGGACTAATCTAATGGATATTTATCAAACTAAAGTTGAAGTAGATAATATAATTAAAATTTATCGATTGAAAAAATTCTATGACGGTTCCAAAGAAGAAAAAAAGCTTTAACTATGGCAAATATCAAACAGAAAAAATCAAGTATAATATTGCATGAAGATATATGTATTTTTCTACTATGCCAGCAATTGTTTATACTGTTTTTACATTTTTAAATGAAATTGAACAAAGAATATTTTTAATATCATAAAGGGCTTAAGATATGATGTTGAAAAATCTGGCATTCGTAAAATGTTAATATATTGAGGTGAAGTTGATGGCTATTGCTAAATTAAAATTATTTAATATTTCATCAAGTAATAAAAACATAGATCCTATCTTAGCTAGATTTGTCGAATTGGACTATATTCATCCGATTCCAGCTAGCGATATAGTTGATACTGTCCATGGGTTACAATCATATTCTACCCATAATCCATGTAATATTATTTTAAAAGAGATATTGGATATTGAAAAAGAAAACCAAATAACAATACCAGAGAAAGAAGTCTGTTCTTTAGATTACTCATTAGAAAACATGGAAGAGTATATCCATACTAATCATGAAGAAATTAAACAACTGGTAAATCATAAAAAAGATACTGAAGAACTGATAAGAAAATATCAAGATGCTTTGACGCAGGTTAATAACATTGAAAACCTTAATATTTCATTAGACGATTTGTTTTCTTGTGAATATATTAGTGCTAGGGTTGGAAGAATGCCTTTAGACAGCATCGAAAAGTTAAATTTTTATAATGCTAAGCCTTTTATTTTTCAGTCATTCCATGTTGAAAAAGGTTATGCATGGTGTATTTATCTTACAACTAATGATAATGAAAGAGAAATTGATAATATTTTTTCTTCCTTGTTCTTTAATCGTATCCATATACCGGAGTTTGTGCACGGGACACCACAAAGCGCTCAATCAACTCTAAGAATGGAAATTGAAGTAGCTGAACAGTCTTTGAGTGAAATTGAAGAAGATATCAAAAGAATTATTGAAGAGAATATGCAACAATTCATTGAAATGAAGAGTAAATTAACATTCCTAAACAAACTTTACGAAGCGAAGAAATATGTGGTTGGCTTAGGAAGCAAAATTAATATAAACGGATTTGTGGAAAGTAGAAATGTAGAAAGGCTTGAAGAAAACTTCAAAGATATGGAAGGCGTCGAAATTGAAGTTAGACCACCAGATTATGATAAACGTCTAACACCACCAACCAAACTTAAAAATAATTGGTTCACAGAACCCTTTGGAATGTTCGTTGAAATGTATGGAGTTCCAAGTTATCACGATATGGACCCAACACCTATAGTTGCAATAACATACAGTTTGTTATTTGGTATTATGTTTGGTGATTTAGGACAAGGATTGTTATTGGTTTTATTAAGTTTCTTATTATTCAAATTTAAAGGCATGAGACTTGGCGCGATTGGAATGAGAATAGGAATCGCATCAGCGTTCTTCGGATTTTTATATGGTTCAGTGTTTGGTAATGAAGAAATATTGATACCAGTTTTCCAAAATGTATTCGGATTAGTTGATAAACCAATTCATGTTATGGACTCTAATTTTACAATGACTTTATTGATAGCTACTGTGGGATTGGGATCAATATTTATTTTAACAGCTATGGTTCTAAACATCATTACGTCGCTAAAACGAAAACATTATGCGGAAGTTTTCTTTTCACATAACGGTTTAAGTGGTTTAATTTTTTATGGTTTTGTATTGACGGCTATAGCACTAAGCTTTACAACTAATATTAATGTTTTGCAACCGATATTCGTAGTTCTTTTTGCGGTTTTACCAATATTGATTATTATGTTTAAAGAACCTTTGGAAAGACTGATTCATGGCCACAAAATGTTTCCTACAGGTTTTGGTGGTTTTATTACAGAAGCTTTCTTTGAAGTATTTGAGGTTGTTTTATCATATATAACAAATACAATGTCGTTCTTGCGTGTCGGTGGATTCGTTCTATCTCATGCAGGTATGATGCTGGTTGTATTCACGTTGATGGAAATGATGAACAGCATTGTCGGACAAAGTTTAACATTTATATTAGGTAACTTATTCGTTATGGGATTAGAAGGTTTGATTGTCGGTATTCAAGTTTTAAGGTTAGAGTTTTACGAAATGTTTTCTAGATACTTTGAAGGAAATGGAATTCCTTTCAAATATAATGTTAATTAGGAGGATTTAATTATGTTAAGTAAATTAGAAATTATTCTGCCATTGGTTTTGGTTGTATTAATCACATTACCGTTAGTAAAAGCTTTTATGGGTAAGACAACAAAGAAATCTGCGAAAGTGAGATTATATACTCATGTTTCGTTGTTTTTCGCTTTAGTTCTTTTTGTTTTTATTTGGCAATCTAGTAGTGTAGCTGTTTTAGCTGCTGAAGGCGATGTAGTCGCTGACGGATTTGCTGGATCAATTGCTCAAGGATTAGGATTTATCGGTGCAGCTTTAACTACCGGAATGTCAGCTTTAGGAGCTGGTATCGCAGTTGCTGCAGCAGCCCCTGCTGCTATTGGTGCCTTTTCTGAAAACGAAAAAAACTTTGGTAAATCATTAATTTTCGTTGCTCTTGGTGAAGGGGTTGCAATTTACGGTTTATTAATTTCCATATTGATTATCAATAAATTATAAAGAAGGGGTTTTATGAGATTCTTTTTGATAACTGATAATATTGATACTTTAATGGGTATGCGTCTTGTTGGAATAGAAGGCGTTGTTTTGCATGATAGAACGAAAGTATTGATGGAAATTGAAAGAGTTTTGCATGATGATAGTATAGGAATCTTATTAATTACTACTAAATTAGTTGATTTATGTCCAGATGTTATTTCTGAATTGAAACTAAAAAGGTCAAAACCGTTAATTGTAGAGATTCCAGATCGCCATGGTGGGAAAAAGATAGGTACTAGTATCGATGAGTACGTAAGTGATGCCATTGGCGTTAAATTGTGAGGTGAAAAATGCCGTATTTTAATAATGATGATGTATATCGTCAGTTTTCTAGAGAAATCAACGCTAAAGCAGATGATCAAATAGATAAACTAAAAGATGAAATCGCATCAACTAAAGAAAAGAATATCAACCGAATTAAAAATGAATTACATAATAGCATTTTCAGAGGTCTTGATTTAGAACTTAATGAATTAAATGCTGATTTTTCCGTGAACATGAATAGGGTTAAAAACGAGTACACACGAATTTTAATGAACAGACGCCGTGAGTTACTTGATTCCATCGTCGAAGAAGTGAGAAAGAAATGTATTAAATTTGTTGATAGTAAAAAATATAAAGATTTTGCTGTTGAAAAAGTTAAGCATGTCAATAAAGATTTTTGTAAAAAAGAAATTGAGTTTAAAGTTAAAAAAGGCGATACAGTTATGATTGAAGCCATTAAAAATCATTTTGATGGTAAATATGAAATAAAAGAAGTCAATGACATAGAAATTGGTAGTTTTTCAGCAGTTTGTTACGAAATGGGAATCATGACAAATCAAACTATTGATTATAAACTTAAAGAAAAACAATTATGGTTCTATGAACATTCTGATTTAACAGCTAAACGATGATTTGAGGTGTATTTATGAATGAAGTTTATTCAATTAACGGTCCAGTTATAAAGGTTAAAAATGCTACAGACTTTAAAATAATGGAAAAGGTATTTGTAGGTAAGGAAAAATTACTTGGCGAAGTTATCTCGATTAGTGATAACTTTACAATCATCCAAGTTTATGAATCAACCACGGGTTTGACGCCTGGAGAAGAAGTTATAAATACAGGAGAACCAATTTCTGCAGTTTTAGGTCCGGGACTAATGGGTAATATTTTTGATGGTATACAAAGGCCTTTACAAACTATTTATGATAAAAGTGGATCTTTTATCAAACCGGGGACAAATGTCGCTTGTTTAGACATGAAAAAAGAATGGCGTGTAGAATTTAAAGTTAAAGTAGGCGATTATATTCGTTTTGGCCAAATATTTGGAGTTGTTCAAGAAACTTCGTTAATTGAACATCGTTTATTAGTTCCAAAAAATGTTTTTGGTGAAGTTATTTTAATTAAACCAAATGGATCTTATATCTTAGATGATGTGTTAATTAAAGTAAGAGATAAAAATGACGTAGTGCAGGAATTAACTATGGTTCAAAAATGGCCGATAAAAGAACCCAGACCAATTGAAAGTAGATTACCATTAACAATTCCTCTTATAAGCGGACAAAGAGTTATAGATACTTTATTCCCTATCGCAAAAGGAGGAAGCGCTGCTGTTCCTGGAGGATTTGGCACAGGTAAAACAATGATGCAACATCAATTTGCAAAATGGTGTGATGCGGATATTATCGTTTATATCGGTTGTGGTGAAAGAGGAAATGAAATGACTCAGACTCTTGAAGAGTTTTCTGAATTAATCGATCCTAAAAGCAATAAACCTTTGATTGAAAGAACGGTTTTGATTGCTAATACATCTAATATGCCTGTAGCAGCAAGAGAAGCTAGTATTTATACAGGAGTTACAATAGCTGAGTATTATCGCGATATGGGATACCATGTTGCTGTGATGGCTGATTCAACTTCAAGATGGGCAGAGGCTTTAAGAGAAATAAGCGGTAGACTAGAAGAAATGCCAGCTGAGGAAGGTTTTCCTGCTTATCTACCTAGTAGAATATCTCAATTCTATGAACGAGCTGGTTATGTTACAACATTAAGCGAAAAGCATGGTTCTGTTTCAATTATCGGGGCGATATCTCCCCAAGGTGCTGATTTTTCTGAACCGGTTACACAAAACACCAAAAGATTTGTTCGAGCTTTTTGGGCTTTAGATAAAGAATTAGCTTATACTAGACATTATGCTGCGATTAATTGGAATATAAGTTATTCTGAATATATCGGTGACTTGGCAAAGTGGTATAACAAACAAATTGGAATCGAGTTTTTAGAAGATAGACAAAGATTTATAACTATATTGGCTGAAGAAAATAAATTGATGGAGATTGTTAAATTAATTGGTAAGGATGTTTTGCCAGACGATCAAAAGTTAATTCTTGAAATAGCTAGGGTTATAAGAGTTGGTTATCTTCAACAAAACGCTTTTCATAAAGAGGATACATTCGTTTCTTTAGAAAAACAAATGAAGATGATGAAGTTGATACTCTATCTAGAAAGAGTCGCTTCTCAGGTTTTAAAAGAAGGAAAAGCTTTTAGTTTGTTGCTAAATACCAACATGTTTGAAAAAGTTATAAAAGTAAAATATGATATTCCAAATGATAATTTGGATCTATTTGAGAATTATTATAAATTAATTGATGAAGCATTTAGTGCTATAAAGTAAGGAGGCCAGTTTATGAATCTTCAATATATAGGATTAAAAGAAATTAATGGGCCACTAATCTTTTTAGACAATGTTAAAGGTATAGGCTTTGAAGAAATGGTTGAAATCCGTTTGGATGACGGTCGAATTAGACATGGTCGAGTTGTTGAAATCCAAGGAGATTTAGCTGCCATTTTAGTTTTTGAAGGTACTAGAGATTTGTCTTTAAACAACACAGTTATTAAATTTAAAGGCAGACCAATGGAAATTGGTTTATCAAAGAATGTATTAGGTAGAGTCTTCAATGGGATTGGAACTCCTATCGACGGATTGGGACCTGTTTATGTTGATGAGTATTTCGATATTAATGGTCAACCATTGAATCCGGTTTCAAGAGTTTATCCTAAAAACTATATTAATACTGGTATATCTAGTATTGACGGATTGACAACCTTGATTCGTGGACAAAAACTGCCGATATTTTCAGGATCAGGTATGCCACATAATGATTTAGCGGTTCAAATTGTTAAACAAGCAAGACTAACCGGAAAAGATGCTACTAATTTTGGTATTATTTTTGCGGCAATGGGTGTTACTAATGATGTTGCTAATTATTTTAGAAGATCATTCGAAGAAGCTGGCGTATTGGATAATGTTGTAATGTTTTTGAACCTTTCTAATGATCCCATTATTGAAAGACTATTGACTCCAAGGTGTGCTCTTTCTGCAGCTGAGTATCTTGCTTATAAACATGACATGCATATCTTGGTAGTTATGACTGACTTAACAGCTTACTGTGAGGCTTTAAGAGAATTTTCTTCTAGTAAAGGTGAAATTCCAGGGAGAAAAGGATACCCCGGATACTTATATTCGGATTTAGCCTCTCTTTTAGAACGCGCTGGGATTGTCAAAAATGCTAAAGGATCTGTCACTCAAATTCCAATTTTATCAATGCCTAATGACGATATTACACATCCAATTCCCGATTTAACTGGTTATATTACAGAAGGTCAAATAGTGTTGGATAGAGATCTTCATCAAAAAGGAATATATCCACCTATAGGAGTATTGCCGTCATTATCACGATTGATGAAAGATGGTATTGGTGCTGGATACACAAGATCTGACCACCAACCGTTGATGAATCAGTTATTTGCTTCTTATGCTAGAGTTATGGATGCTAGAAGTTTAGCATCTGTTATCGGAGAAGACGAATTAAGTCCTGTTGATAAAAATTATATTGAATTTGGTAAATTATTTGAAAAACATTTTATATCACAAGGTTATATTAATCGCGATATTAATGAAACACTTGATTTGGGATGGAAATTATTATCTATCTTCTCTAAAGAAGAACTTGATAGAACCGATGAAAAGATTTTAGATGAATTCTATGATCACCAACAAGCTGTGATAGAATTTGATTTAGAGCATAATTTATTAAAGAATTAAATAAAGAGGCGATTTAAAATGGCAAATAAACAGGTTTTTCCTACTAAAGGTAACTTGTTAGCCTTAAAAAAATCTGTTAAATTAGCCGAATTGGGATATGACTTAATGGATAGAAAAAGAAATATTCTAATCAGGGAAATGATGAAGCAGATTGAAAAAGTTAGGACTTTGAGAGATGAAATATCTCATATTTATCAGAGGGCTTATTTGACTTTACAAGAGGCTAATATAACTTTAGGTGTTATTAATGATATTGCAAAAGCGATACCCATCGATAATAATATCGATATTACTTATCGTTCAGTTATGGGCGTAGAAATTCCTAAGGTTTTGTATGAAGAAGATGAAGTGAAAATTAGGTATGGTATATCAAGTACAAATACCAAATTTGACTATGCTTATAAAAGTTTTTTAAAGGTCAGAGACCTAATTTTGATTTTAGCCGAAGTGGATAATAGTCTATATAGATTGGCTAATGCAATTAGAAAATCAAGAAAAAGAGCTAACGCTTTAAAAAATATAGTTATTCCTGATTATCAAGAGAAAATAAAGTTTATAGCAAATACTTTAGAAGAAAAAGAAAGAGAAGAATTTGTTCGCAGAAAAATTATTAAGTCCAATCAACAAAACAAACTTTTGAAAGATAATTCTTGACTAATCCCCGCAAATATATCATAATATTATATGACTCTTTAGGGGTGTGGTGTCAACGGTAGCACGACAGTCTCCAAAACTGTTTGTACGGGTTCGAATCCTGTCACCCCTGCCATTATGAGTCGCAAATTACAAGAATACATTAAACATTTGAAAAAACAAATGTTTATTTTTTTTATTGTTTAATCAAGACAAAATTAGTCTTTTTGTTATTGGGTTATTTGATTGGCTTTATAGGTGAAAAAACTGATTTTAAAATCTTTTCTTTTTTGTCAATTATGATATAATGTAATAGACTGAAAGCGTTTTAAACGGAAGGAGATATTAAATATATGAATGAATATAAAGCAGATGCTTTAAAAAATGTTATCTTACTTGGACACTTAGGTAGTGGTAAAACTTCATTATCTGAATCCTTGGCATTTATTTCAGGAGCAATCGATAAGAAAGGTACTGTCGAAAAAAAATCCACTGTATCAGACTATACTCCGGAAGAACAAAGTAAATTAAGTTCTTTATCAACTGGTTTACTTCCTTTGGAGTTTAAGGATATTAAGATTAACATTTTGGACGCTCCTGGAGCTGACGAAATGATTGGTGATATTTCTCACGCTCTAGCAGTAGCTAACGCTGCTGTTTTAGTGGTTGATGGTTCTAGCGGTGTAGAAGTTGGAACTGAAAAAATGTGGCTTGAAATTAAAAAGAGAAACTTGCCAGCGATTATTTTCTTAAACAAAATGGATAAAGAAAATATTAAGTTTGAAGAAGTTTTAGAAGAAATTAGAACTAAATTAGGAAAACAAGCTGTTCCATTTTGCTTGCCATTAGGAAAAAGCGATGAGTTTAATGGATTTGCAGATATTGTAGAATTAAAGGCGAGAATTTATGATGGAAATGCATGTGTTGACGGAGAAATCTACGAAGACAAAATGGATAAGGTTGAATCTTTAAGACAAGATTTAATCGAAACTGTTGCTGGATCTGATGAAGTACTTTTAGAAAAGTATTTTGAAGGCGAAGAGCTCACGATGGAAGAAATTCGTTGTGGGTTACAAAAATCAATTTTAGCTGGAGAAGCTGTACCAGTTATGGTCGGTTCTGGATTGAAAGATATAGGAACTTTAACTCTTTTACATATGATTCGTCAATATTTTCCTACAGTTTCTGAAGGTAAAGAGATTGTTGGTAAAAACGATAAAGATCAAGATGTGACAAGACATTTTCAAGACAATGAACCATTCTCAGGTTTTGTTTTTAAAACATTAATTGACCCATTTGTGGGAACAATCAATATATTGCAAATTAAATCTGGTACTTTACAAAAAGACCAAGAAGTATATGTTTCTTCTAAGGAAGGAACTGAAAAAGCATCGCAAGTGTTTACTTTACTTGGAAAGACACAAATTCCTTTGGATACTTTCCATGCCGGTGATATCTGCGCAATGGCAAAAGTAGCTGATGTAAAAACTGGTACAACCTTGTCTGATAAGAAGAATATCGTTGTTTATCCAGAAATTGTTTCACCAACTCCAACAATGTATGTGGCTATTAAGCCCGAAAACAAAAAGGATGAAGATAAACTTTCTAACGCTTTATCGAAGTTGCAATTAGAAGACAATACATTAGAAGTAGTTAGAAATAAAGAAACATCTCAACTTTTAATTGGTGGACAAGGCATGATTCATCTTGGCTATATAATTGATAAGATGAGAAACATGTTTAAAGTCGCTTTACAAACGGAAGATCAAAGAATTGTTTATCGTGAAACTATTAAACAAGTAGCCACGGCTGAAGGTAGATATATCAAACAATCAGGAGGTTCTGGTTATTACGGTGTAGTTGTAATGCGATTTGAACCTAATCCAAAAGCCGATTACGAATTTACTGAAGAAATATTCGGTGGAGCAGTACCGAGAGGATATTTTCCTGCTGTAGATAAAGGTTTGCAAGAAACTTTAGAACATGGTGTTTTAGCAGGGTTCCCAGTTATCGGTGTTAAAGGTATCTTAACTGATGGTAAATACCACGCAGTCGACTCTAATGAATTAGCGTTCAAAATGGCAGCTTCTATCGCTTTCAAAGAAGCTTGCAAAATTGCTAAACCAACAATTTTAGAACCGATATTCAAATTGGAAATTACTATTAAAGATGAATATTTAGGTGATGTTTTAGGTGATATAAGCAAACGTAGAGGTAGAGTTTTAGGTATGGAACCTGCTGTTGAGGGCTACCAAAAAGTTGTTGCTGAAGCTCCAGAAGCAGAAATCACAAAATACACAATTGATTTAAAGGCGATGACACAGGGTTCAGGTACTTTCTCAAGAGAATTTATTCGCTATGAAGAAGTTCCAGGAAATTTGATTGAAAAGATTGTTGAAGAACACAAACGTTTCGTTGAAGAACACAAATAAAATTAATAAATGGCGGTCTTATAGATTGCCATTTTTTTTTCAAAATTATTGACAATTTATTTTAATAATGATAAAGTATTATGCGTGATAGAGTAATAAAGAAAGGTGAATTTGACATGGAAAAAATAGGATTACTAATTGATAGCACATCATATACTAGAAAAGATCTTTATGAATATGGTTTCATAAAAGAAGCACACTTGAAAGTGATTATTGACCAAAAGGAATATCTTGAAAATCAGTTATCTCAAGAAGATATGGAAGGATTTGTATCAGGAACACATAAGATGTTGACATCACAACCTTCTCCACAAAATTTTTTAGATTTGTTACATGAATTTAAAGCAGAGGGATATACTCATGTACTTGTTGTTGTTCTATCAGAAAAAATAAGTGGCACGTATCAATCTGCCTTACTCGCTAAAACGATGTTGGAAGATTCTCAAATGGAGATTAGTATTCATTCTCCTCAAACTGCTTCATTTGGGTTAGCAATAGGGATAAAGATTATTGCGGAAAAAATAAAAAATGGCGGTAAATTTAACGAAGTGTTAGATTTATATTACAATTTATTTAAAGAACCGCTTGTGACATTTACTCTAAGTGACTTAATGCATTTGTTCAAGGGCGGAAGATTAAGTAAAGTTCAAGTTTTGATAGGTACAGTCCTGAGAATAAAACCAATTATCGAAATGATTGATGGAAAACTTGAACTTGTAAAAAAAACAAGAACCAATAATGCTTGTCTAGATTTCTTTATTGAAAAAATCGAATACTATACTAACAAATACGAAAATGTTTATATCGATATTATTGATTTAAATGCAAGCGAGTGGTCACAAAAGATAGAAGATTATGTTAAAGAAAATCATAAGTCTGCTCACATAAATAGAACTAATTATGTAAGTCCGGTTTTCTATGTTCATTTAGGAAATAAAGGTTTTGGTATAGCGATTGTAGCTTATTAAACTTAAAGAAAATTTCTAGGTTTTTCCTAGAAATTTCTTTTTGTTAAATTGGAAAGATATTTCTTGACAAAATACCCATGATTTAGTAAACTAGTAAGTGCGAAAAATTATATGGCGATTGTGGCGAAGGGGTTAACGCATCGGATTGTGGCTCCGACATTCGTGGGTTCGAGTCCCATCAGTCGCCCCAATTACTTAAAACAATGGGCTATGGCCAAGTGGTTAAGGCATCGGACTTTGACTCCGAGATCGGTAGTTCAAATCTACCTAGCCCAGCCATTTTTTTAAGACCCGCTAGCTCAGTTGGTAGAGCATTTGACTTTTAATCAAAGGGTCAGGCGTTCGAATCGCCTGCGGGTCACCATCTTTTTGCGGGCGTGGCGAAATTGGCAGACGCGCTAGACTTAGGATCTAGTTCTTAGGAGTGCAGGTTCAAGTCCTGTCGCCCGCACCAACTTTATGTTTGATTGCTTCATGGGCTACAGTGTCCTCTGTTGTCCTCTAAAGGGTATGTTGCCGTGGGCGTTCACGAATGGTTATCAGCACAAAAAATAAGAAATATAAGACCAGTTTTCTGAAGAAAATTGGTCTTATTTCTTTGGAGCGGGGTGGGGCTTGAACTAATTTCCATCCGTTTTTTAGGGGTGATGTGGTTCCGAACTGCAAATTAATGATTTACATATAGCTTTATAATCTAAAATTAGGTATTAAAATAATCATAAAAATGTTAAAATAAATTAAAGTGTCATATGGGGTATCTTATGGATTTAATAAATATAAACGAGGTTTTACATTTTCTTTTACCAACCGATAAGATATTAAGTGTATCGCAAGTAAAAGATACCAAACTTAATAAAGTTTACAATGTGTTCGATATTCAAACTGAAAAATGTAGATATATTTTGAAAAAAAACTCGGATTGTGATGAGTTGAATGTTTATCAAAAATTTAGTAAGGATGGGAATTTCAGAATTCCTTATTTAATCAATTATCGAGTGATGGGCAACGATGTATGGCTGTTGTTAAGCCATTCAGGAGATCAAGATATTCGTGGATTTCACATGGATGAAGTGACATCTCAAGTGGCAGGTGCAATTGCGGAGATTCATCTTTTTTACTTTAATACCCAGATTAAATCTTATGGCTACTATCAAGATATTTTGAAAGTGGTACCAGCAAAGTATAAGGAGATATACAAATACTTTTTAAGAAAAATCGCTTTAACTCCTTGGACATTGATTCATAATGATTTACTACCTATTAATATACTAACAGACTCTAAAACAGTAACGATAATTGATTGGGAACCTAAGTACGGACCTTATTTTCTTGACATTGCTAGACTTATTGCACATAGAGACAATGAAGGTGTTAAGTATATGCCAAACGATTTTGTATTTGGTTTTATTGATGACTATTACTCACTAGTTATGGAAACCTATAATATTGAATATAGTGTGTACAAAAAAGATGTATTATTAGGTATTGTCTTCGAATACATACAAGTTTTAAAGCACTATTGGAGAGAACAGCAATTTGACTCAATATATGATGTGTATATTATTGATTTAGAAGAAGCAATACAAAGATTCTATATAAGCAGTGAATTGTAAAAGGGGGAAATATATGATATCAAAGGTAAATTCTAAAGATACATTAGTAGAAATTGGCATAGAAAGTATTGATGGACTAATAAGTGCTTTTACATCAGGTATGCCAATTTTAAGCATTGTTAAAAAGCTAAAGGAATTAAGCGATTCATTTAAAAATAAAAGATTAGTTAAAAAAATGATATTATTTCTAGAGGAAATTGAATCACTTCAAATAGAAGCAGATGAATTTCTTAATTCACAACTCAGTAATGAAGATGATCTTCAAAAAAATGGAGAACTTTTATTTGCAATCATAGATAGAGCGGATGATTTAAGAAAAGCTAAACTTATAGGAAAATCCTTAAAATACTTGTTGACACATAAAATAGACAATATGAAGAATATATATTTTCGATTATGTCATCTAATTAACGATGCATATTACGATGATTTAGAAGTATTAGTTTTGTTTAGAAAAGACAATGAACAACTGTCAACAAATGATGAAGAACGATTAGAAGAATTATATAGATTTGGATTTTTGATGGATGTAAGATTTAGAGCAGATAATCTAAATGAATCACTTGGTAAATTAATAAATTCGGAAGGTTTTGAAACAAACGGTATACTTTATGTATTAAACAAATATGGGATATTACTAAAGGATATATTACTGTCCAAATAGGATATATGATATTAACAAAGTTTCATAATATCTCTTGACACTACCAGATTGGAGCTCTTACCATTGAAACGAA
Source organism: Caryophanales bacterium UBA2298 (assembly GCA_002345425.1). Lineage (GTDB taxonomy): Bacteria > Bacillota_I > Bacilli_A > Izemoplasmatales > Hujiaoplasmataceae > UBA2289. The sequence continues at coordinate 67,163 of DDWA01000038.1, forward strand.
CAATAATGATGTTGCCACAATTCGATAATATGGATGTTATTGAACAAATTAGAGACAAATATGATCCGTTAGCTAAACTAATTCAACCACATATCACTCTTGTTTTTCCGTTTGAATCAGAGGTTTCCAATGACTTTCTTGAAGATGTTATCAAAAAGCAACTTATGTATATCAAGCCATTTGAAGTAGTTCTACAGGGTTTTAGTAAACAAATTGATGAAAATGCGTCATATTTATTTCTTGACGTTATTATGGGGGCAATGGAGTTACAGAGCATTCACAATTTGCTTTATAATGTGAATTTTGCTACGCTAAATGAAGATTACACATATGTGCCACATATAACTGTAGGAAGATTTAGTGAAGTTAGCTCATTAAATAACGCATATGCTGATGTAAAGAATCTAAACATAATGTTAAAAAGTAGAATTAACAAGATTATCATTGAAGAGATTGCGACTGATGAGCAATCAATTGTAGTAAAAGAGATTTTTCTTTAATACGACAATACATAATACTTTTTGTGAAGGGAACGAGAATGGGAATAGAGAATACGTATAGAGAATCAATAGAAATACTAAGAGCAAGTGATATTATCAAAAAGTATCACATATCATTTAAAGCGGTAATTATCACCTTTCAAAGCAAGGTACTAGAAGGACTTTTAAGAGAGAACTTAATTATTGAGATTGAAGATCGGAAAATCGGATCTGCTCATGGTAAGTATCCAATTTATAGATTATCAAAAATGCCGAGTGTTCTCTTTTATTTATCACCAATAGGAGCTCCTACAGTTGTAGGCGTATTAGAAGAAATCACGTATGCATTCGATGTTAAAAACATAATCATGTACGGTAGTGCAGGAGTATTAGATAAAGAGATAACAGCTGGCAAGATTATTGTCCCTAGTAAAGCGTATAGGGATGAAGGAACAAGTTATCATTATCATCCCACTAGTGATTTCATTGATATCAATAACTATGGCTATATATCTCGAATTTTAGATAAAATCACAATTGATCATGTAATAGGATTTACATGGACAACGGATGCTTTTTATAGAGAGACAGAATCCATTGTTAATGAACGAAAAGAACAAGGGTGCATTTGTGTTGAGATGGAGATTAGTGCTGTGCAAGCATTTGCAAATCTTAGAAAGCTAAACCTATATACATTTGTTTATAGTGCTGATAATCTAGATTCAACCAAATGGAACAAAAGGATTTTAGGCAATCTATCAATTGATTCGAGAATCAACTACTTTTTAGTTGCTTCTGAAATAGCAAATAATGTTTTATATACTACATTAATAGAGGAGTGATTTAGGTGAATTATTGTTCGAACTGTGGAAGAAAACTGGAATCTACACATTTACCTCAGATGAACGAGTGTCCGTTTTGCACTTATGTTGACTGGAATAACTGGGTTAACGTCTCTTGTGTTGTTGTAGCGTATAATCATAAAAACGAGTTTTTAATGATTAAATTAAAAGGAAAAGAAGAGGGTAAATTAACTTTTCCTGGTGGATATCGCGACTTAGGAGAAACTCTTGAAGAAGCCGCTAAACGAGAGTTCTTTGAAGAAACAGGTATGGCAATTACTCAGTTAGCTCTCTATAAAACCTATACAAAAGATGAACAAAGACTTATATGGGTCGTATATAAAACAAAAATTACTGATGTTAAATTTTTAGAAAACGATGAAGTTAAAGAATTACTTACTATTAGTGAACCACAACAAGTTGATTCAACTTCATTTAGAGGTGAGTTGACTGAAAAGTTATTCTATGATTTGATACAAGAAAATTGATACCAAAAACAAATTTTTTTAGTAAAAATCTGGATGTAAAATGCTAGCAATTGTAAGATGCTAAATCAAGAAGAGGAAGGCTATTTCATGTTACTAATAAAATATTTAGAAAATCCATGTGGTACATCATCCATTCCTTATTGGAAACAACAAGTCATATCTATTCCTGAAAATATTAAAATCTATCATGAAAAGTTATTCAATCAAATTGAAGTAAAACCACTTCATGTAGAAAAGTATTTTCGACTAATTCATCACTTAAATGAAATTCCAGAACCAAATCCTATGATCGAAACTATTGATATCAATAAAGATTTGCACGAGCTGATTACATTGGTTAATTTATGTTATGCTGATCAACAAATTTCTGTTGATGAAGATGATGTTAATGATTGGCTAAACAGAAAAGTCTATCTTAGCAATTTATGGGTGAAGATAGTTCTCAATCAAGAAATAATTGCTATCGGAATTGCTGAATACGATTCAGATGCAGAAGAGGGAGTCCTCGAGTGGATTCAAGTCAATCCAAAATACCATGGAAAAGGATACGGCAAGATAATTGTCAATGAACTTATCAATAGATTATCCGGTCTATCTCGCTTTATTACAGCATCAGGTAAATTAGACAATAAAACAAACCCTGAAATTTTATATAGACGATGCGGTTTTGTCGGTCATGATGTATGGTATGTTTGTAAGATAAGTGATGGTAAGTAATGATTTAGGGTCACAGGTTCCCACCGTGTCCTCCAAAGGGTATGTTGGCGGACAAAAGAACACTTTTCTTTCATTGTCCTACACTTTCCTCTGGTGTCCTCTAAAAGGTATGTTGATGGACAAAAGAACACTTTAAAGTGTTTTCATATAAAAATGCGAGTTCATTTGTGCTTCTATGGCATCAATGAATAATGAAATAACTTCCAAAAGTTGGAGATATGGTATACTAAAAATACCACTCTGATGAAGGGAGTTTTTTTATTTTATGGCTAAAACATATACATTAAGTAATCTATTTTTTTAGTTTTTTTTGGAACCATAATTTATTATAGAGAAAATTATGTTATAATAAAATCAAATAAAAAAGTGGAGGTGATTATATTTTGCTGATTTGGGTATTTTTAATTTTTCCTTATTTAGTCATATTGGGTTTTACTTTAGCGAGAATTTTGAAGAAAACATCCTTACTTAGTGAAGTGATTTATCATACAGTTTTTCAGTCAATAACTTCATATTTATTTGTAATGCTATTCCTTTTTCAAGGGTTTATTGACAGATTCTATGTGGCATTAATCGTAATCATATTATTGTTGGTAGTTGGCTTATTTTATTTTATCAAAGAAACAGAATTTTCTTTTGCGATTGATAACGTTATTAAAATTGAAGGAATCAAGAATAATATATTGATTGTTTTAGTAACTGTTTTACCTATGTATGTTGTTATGACTATTTTTAGATACCTACCTTGGTATTTACAGTTATTTCTTAGTTTGGTTTCAGTTTCTATTATTTTTCTATTATCAGTCTTTATCTCTAAAGCTATGGAAAAGTTTTTCCAGAACTTAAAAGATTATTTTATTGAATTAGGTAGCATTAAATATGTTATTATTTGGTTATCTATTGGGATAATATTATTTTTTGGTTTCTTTTTTCAGATTCCAGTTAATTCACTAAAGAAAACACTTAATTTAAACAATAACGCAATTTACATGTCTTTTGATGGTCTTCCTGTGGATATTCAAAACAACTATGAGCAAAACCAATTAGTTGAATTAAAACTAGGAGATAATTTATCAACAAGAATTAGAGATTTTTATTTACAAGATGATTACTTATATTTAAATTATGAGAATTATATTGAAGTTTATTCTGTATCTAAATCAGAATTAATTAAAAAATTCACTTTAGAATATAGTGAGAATGAAACAATGGAACAAAATCCATTTAACAAATACTTTATTTTTTATGATGATAATTTATATTTCTTTGGATATTTCGGACTGTATTTACTTGATGAAGTAAGCATCGAAAAGATTTCAACACATTCCTATACGAATACAAGAGTCTTTTTTGATAATGATAATACAATGAATCTTGTATATGGAAGTGGAATAAATATTTACGAAATTTATGAAGTGCTTGATAATCAAGTGAATCTTGTTGAGACAATTGATTTAAACTTACATACTTATCAACAACTAGAAGTAATTTCAGAAACGCTTTTTTATAGGAATGATAAGGATTATTATCTTTTTGAAGATTCGAGCATTAAGTTTGAAAATATAAGTGGTGAAAAAATATATAATAAAGAAATGCAACTTATGTATTATTACTTAAATATCAAGGTATATCTAAACGACCAAACAGAAACAAAAACAATATTATCGCTCACACCAAATAAAATAGCTTTTGGCGGAATGGTTCAAAGCGAAATAATATTCACTGATGGAAATCAATTGGATAAAAGTAGATTATTAATTTTTAATAAAGACATGAGCGAGATACAACTATTTAATCATATGGATACTGATAAGTTTATAAAGGGTAATGATTACGATTATAATTATGTATCAACTTACAGGGAAATAGATGATAACATCACATTTATGCAACTAGAAATTAAAGAAGACGAAACTTTGTTGACACTTTATAATTTAATTGAGGAAGATGTAGATATTCCATTACCTTTCTATACTCATTATGGCATATTCATTATGATATTTATCCTTATAGGAATTTTTATTCCGGTTACAGATGACATTAAATTTGTAACTTATATCGACTTTTCTTCAGTGAATAGGAAAAACGATTAAGACTAATTTATTAAATAAAAAAACTGGCTAATTTATGAAAATTACCAGTTTTTTATTTTAAAGGGTTGAATTGATTTTTTCTCATTTTTTCTTTATAAACTTTCTTTTTCTTTGGAATTGGATCGTAACCACCATTTGAAAGAGGATTACATCTTAAAATTCTCCATAAAGAAAGAATTGAAGCGGTAAAAAAATTATAGTTTTTATATGCATCTATTGCATAATTTGAACATGAAGGATGATACCTGCAAGTAGGATTTTTATATTTTGTGGCTTGTTGATAATTTTTGATTAATTTGATAAGAGTTTTTTTCATGTTTTTACCTCTCTTGACATAATGATATCATATTTTTTTATTTAAGTCATCCAATTTACAGTTATCGCTAACTAACCAATTAATAAATGTAAAATAATAGCTTTTATTGGAAAAATAGACTGTTTTAGCCAATATTATCTTGTTAATAATATTTTGTTATGGTAAAATATATATAATTTGAAATGGAGGAAATAAAATGAAAAAAATATTTGGTTTAATTACATTATCATTATTCGCTTTTGCTTTCGTTGGTTGCGGTGGAACTACAACTACAGCAGCTTCTACAACAGCTTCTACAACAGCTTCTACAACAGCAGCAGCGGGTTTTGAAATCGCTTTAGTTACAGATGTCGGAAACATTGATGACAAGTCATTCAATGAAGGAACTTGGAATGGTGTTGTAGAATATGCTACAGCAAATAACAAGACTTACGCTTATTATCGCCCAACTGAAGATAGTGCAGCGGCAAGAATCGAAGCTATGGAAGCCGCTATCAATAACGGTGCAAAAATAGTTGTTTGTCCAGGGTACTTATTCGAAGAAGCTATTTTCCAAATGCAAACACAATATCCTAATGTTTACTTCTTATTGCTTGATGGACAACCTCATGACGGAGATAACTATGTAACCGAAGATAATACACATAATGTTCTTTATCAAGAAGAACAAGCTGGATTCTTTGCTGGATATGCTGCAGTTAAAGAAGGTTATAGATCTTTAGGTTTCGTTGGTGGTATGGCTGTTCCTGCAGTTGTTCGTTACGGATATGGATTTGTTCAAGGTGCTGAATATGCAGCTGATGAACTTGGTTTAACTGCTGGTGCAGTAACAATCAAATATTATTATGCAGATGTTTTCTGGCCTGACACAGACTTAGAAACTAAGATGGATTTATGGTACGCTGGTGGTACAGAAGTTGTATTCGCTTGTGGTGGTGGGCTTTATATTAGTGTTGTCGCAGCAGCTGAAAGAACTACTTCTGGCGTAGTTATCGGTGTTGACGTGGATCAAAAAGCAGAATCTGAATTAATCATCACTTCAGCTATGAAAGCATTAACTTTATCAGTAGTAGATGCTTTAACAGAATTCTACGATGCAGGTATGGAATGGCCTACAGCTTTAGCTGGTCAAACAGCTTTATTAGGTGCTGCAAATGATGGAGTTGGTTTACCAACCAATACAGAAGCTTGGAGATTTGATAACTTTACAATCGCTCAATACGAAGCTATTTATGCATTAGTGGCTGATGGTACAATCGTTGTTAGCCCAGCTATTGACGTTCGACCTACAGTTACACTTGTAACGGTAAATTACACCGCTTAAAAAAAGAAAAATTATTTCTTAGAAAAGGGTCAAAAACCCTTTTCTTTTTTTATGTTTTTTTGAAATTAAATATGGTATAATACCATTATAAAAATTATAAATAGCGGGGGTTTGAATGGAAAATTATATTATTGAAATGAATAATATCAGGAAAGAGTTTCCTGGGGTTGTTGCTAACGATGATGTTACCCTAAAACTTAAAAAAGGTGAGATACATGCTTTATTGGGGGAAAATGGTGCTGGTAAATCAACATTGATGAGCATTCTTTTTGGTCTTTATATTCCTGATAAAGGAGAAATTAGAAAAAATGGAGAAGTTGTGAACATAAAAAATCCTAATGATGCTAATGATTTGGGCATTGGAATGGTTCATCAACACTTTAAACTAGTTGAAGTTTTTACAGTTTTGGAAAATATTATCTTGGGAGCTGAACCAACAAATTTAGGCTTTTTGACGACAAAAGAAACTCGTCAAAAAGTTATTGAATTAAGCGAAAAATTCAATTTAAAAGTTGATATTGACGCTAAAATAGAAGATATTTCCGTAGGTATGCAACAAAGAGTTGAGATTCTTAAAATGCTTTATCGTGAGAATGAAATACTTATATTTGATGAACCAACCGCTGTATTGACTCCTCAAGAAATCGATGAGTTAATGAAAATAATGAGAGTTTTAATCAAAGAAGGTAAATCAATTTTATTTATATCGCATAAATTAAATGAAATTATGGCTGTCAGCGATACCGTAACCGTTCTAAGAAAAGGTAAAGGTATCGGTACAGTAAATGTTAAAAATACTAATGTTAATCAACTTTCAGAAATGATGGTAGGAAGAAAAATTAAAGGTGTTGAAAAAGGCAAAAGTAAAGTTTCGGACGAAATTATTCTAGAAGTTAAAAATTTAGTTATTCCAAGTAAACTTCATAAAAACAATGCAGTTAATAACGTATCTTTCGATGTTAAAGCCGGAGAAATTTTATGTATTGCTGGAATCGAAGGAAATGGACAAAGTGAGTTAGTGTACGGCTTAACCGGCTTAGAAAAAATAACCTCCGGACAAGTAAATTTGTTGGGGAATGACATAACTCATAAAAGCATTCGGGAACGAAATCTAACAGGTATGAGTCATATTCCGGAGGATAGACATAAATTCGGTTTAGTTTTGGATTTTAAATTGAAATATAATTTGACTCTCAAAAAATATTTTCAAGAAGGATTCCAAAATCACGGTTTCATTAACGAAGAAATGATTAAAAATCACGCAAATCGTCTTATAAAAACTTATGATATCCGTAGTGGTAGAGGAGCAAATACTATTGCAAGAAGTATGAGTGGAGGAAATCAACAAAAAGCGATTATAGCTAGAGAAATTGATTGTGATTCAATGCTTTTGGTAGCTGTTCAACCTACAAGAGGATTAGATGTTGGTGCTATTGAAAACATCCACAAAACCTTGGTTGAAGAACGAAACAAGAATAAAGCCGTATTGTTAATCAGTTTAGAATTAGAAGAGGTTTTGGATATCAGTGATAGAATTCTAGTCATGTATAATGGTAGGATAGTAGCTGAATTAGATCCCGACAAAACAACTTATCAGGAGATTGGGCTTTACATGGTAGGAGCTAAAATACAAGATAAATATAAGGTTGTGGAGGCGGAAAATAATGTTTGATTTTAAATTTTTAAAAAAATCTACGTCAACCGAACAAAAAGGTGAAAAAGATAAAGAATATGCTTTTTTATCTGCAGTATTATCAATTATTGTTGGTTTATTAGTTGCCGTTTTATTATTGTTTGTTTTAGAATTTGCTGCAGCTGAGAGTGATTTTTCAAAACCTTTATTAGGCATTCAAAAATATTTTACTTATACATTCACTAGTTCAACAACATTTACCAAGATATTTTATAATGCAGCTCCTTTAATGCTAACTGGTCTAGCTGTTGGATTTGCATTTAAAGCAGGTTTGTTTAATATTGGTGCAACCGGTCAATATACATTTGGAGCTTTCTTTGCAATTGTGGCAGCCATTTTATGGCAAGCTCCTTGGTGGGCAGCTTTATTGTTGTCAATAGTTGCCGGAGCATTATGGGGTGTAATACCAGGTTTATTTAAAGCATTCTTTAATATTAATGAAGTTATTACTTCGATAATGCTTAACTGGGCTGGCCTTTATTTAGCAAACTTATTGTTTTATAATTTACCTCAGATGCATACTGTATTACCAAATCGTTCTGATTCCTTAAGATCGGTTAATCCCAAAGCTATTCTTCCAGATTTTGGGCTTAATCAAATATTTAATACGAGCTATATTAACATTGGAATAATAATAGCTATTCTTGTGGCGATTCTTATTTATATAGTATTGGAAAAAACGGTGTTTGGTTATGAAATTAAAGCATGCGGTTCAAATAGAAATGCAAGTTTATATGCTGGGATAAAAACTAAATCAACAATAATATATACTATGTTGATAAGTGGCGGGTTGGCAGGTTTAGCCGGAGGGGTAGTTTATCTTGCTGGTACAGTTGAATTCACAGTGCAATCCAACTTGTTAGCTATGGGCTTCAATGGTATTCCTGTAGCATTATTGGCATACTCTAATCCGTTATCGATAATCGCTACCAGTATCTTTATTGGATTTTTGGAAAGTAGTGGTTCTGGATTACAAGGTCTTTACAGTTACGAAATGACAAGCGTTATTTTATCTGTAATTATATATTTCAGTGCTTTTGCTTTAATCGTAGGTCATTTTATTAAAAAGACCTTAAAAAGAAAAAGAGATAAAGAGTCAATATTAGAAGAAGAAAATTTAATAGTTGATCAAAATGATAATGAAATTAAACAATCTGAAGATGAGCAACTCGATGAGAAGGGAGTTGTAAAATAATGGATATATTTAGTATTTTAGTTTCTAAAACTATCGTGTATGCAATTCCGCTTTTATTAGGAGCTTTAGCGGGAATGTTTAGTGAAAGAAGTGGTATTATCAATATCGCTTTAGAAGGTATAATGGTTTTCGGTTCTCTTTTCGGAGCTCTGTTTTTGACTAGAGGAATAATGGATTCTGCTTTAGCTGCGTCTCACCCTCAATTTGTTGTATTTTTAGCTATTTTAGTTGCAGGATTAAGTGGTGGAATTTACTCACTACTTTTGGGGTTTGCGGCCATAAAACTAAAGGCGAATCAAGTTATTAGTGGTACTGCTTTAAATATTTTCGCTCCAGCTTTTGCTATTTTATTAGCTTATTCAGTAATTTCTTTAGGCGTATCATCAATTAGATTACCAAGAGGAATTGTTATGAGTCCAGAAATTTTTGGATTGGAAATCGCTAATATTCCACGATGGCTTTATACGATGGTATTTAGCAGTTTATATCTAACAACTCCGATTTCAATTATTATTCTTATCATTTCCTTTATTACGTTATATAAAACTAAATTTGGATTAAGATTAAGAGCTTGTGGCGAACACCCTCAAGCAGCAGATAGTGTAGGTATAAATGTTACAAGAATGCGCTACACTGGTGTTTTTATATCGGGAATATTAGCTGGTATAGGAGGCTTAGCATTTGCCATGGCAAATGGTAGCAACCATGAACCTGACGTTTTAGGATATGGTTTCTTAGCTTTAGCAGTTATGATATTCGGTAACTGGAAACCGTTTAAAATTTTATTCGGAGCTTTATTCTTTTCATTATTTAAAACCATCGCTGTTTTTGCGGCTACTTTAAGTTTTCTACCAAGTTTTGGATTGAATAAAGTAGACAATTTATATAAAACACTACCATATATAATCACCTTGATTGTGCTTGCATTTACATCGAAAAAATCAAGAGCACCAAAGGCCGAAGGTATTCCTTACGATCCAGGTCAAAGATAAGCATTTTAATTATGAAGGTTTGATTTCTTATTAAGAAACAAACCTTTTTACATGAATTTTTATTCATATTTAAAAAAAAGCGTATTTTAAACGTTTTAAAGGATATTTTATTGTCATATTATAACAATTATGTTACAATAATTTCGTGGTGATAAGATGGTTGACCAAAAGAATGTCGAAAAACTCTTTGATTGTCTTAATCAATCTGCGAGTTTATATTATGAAAAATTGAAGGTGCCTTATTTGGAAGGCTTAATTAAAACATGTGAGAATATTTTAGCTAATTCAGTAATCACTGATGATTTAGATTTAAATAAAGAACTTATGGATTTAATTAAACAAGTTAACAATATTGAGTTTAATAAAGAAGAGATTCGTAAAGCATTTCAGTACTCATGTCTAAGAGGACTAAAACACCAAGGTATTTCCAATCAAATGATTACACCTGAAAGCATAGGTTTGTTTTTTAGTTACTTAATTGAAAAGCTATATGAGTTATCTGAATACACGATTTTTGATCCGCTTGTTGGATCGGGTAATCTCATAACAAGCCTAGCTAATAATCTTGACAAAAATGTAAATTTAATAGGTGTCGATAAAGAGATAACATACTACAAAATGGCACAAGCTTTATTTGGAATGCTTGAATATGGCGAAAATGTTTACTGCCAAGATGTTTTATCGTTTGAGAATATTATAGTTGATCTTATAGTTACCGATTTTAGCGGAGTAATTCAAGAAGATATTTATGATATTATAAAACATGTTCATAGTTTATTAAGAGAAGACGGTTTTTTCTTGAGCGTAATTGATAATCAATTTTTTGATGATGAGAGAATAAGAGATTTTATTTATGAAGTTAAAGATAAATGGCATTTCTTTGGGATGATTGTCTTACCAATTACAATTTTTAAGAATAATCAAAAAAGTATTTTTATTTTACAAAAAATAGGTAGTAAATTTATCAGACCAGAGAAGTTCTTGGTTGCTGATTTACCAGATTTTAATGATGAAGTCGAAATGGTTAAAGTAATCAATCAATTGAATGACTGGTTTAAAAAAATAGAATTTTATAGAGTGAGGGAAAATAATGAAAAAAATTATGGCAGTTAATGCAGGCAGTTCTTCTTTAAAATTTCAATTATTGGAAATGCCTAGTGAAAAATTAATTACTAGTGGTATTGTTGAAAGAATAGGAATGAAAAATTCAGTTTTTTCTATCAAAGTTGATGGTGAAAAAATCGAAGAAACAAGTGATATCGATAATCACGCTGAAGCGGTAAATATTTTGTTGAATAAATTAATTGAGCACGATGTTATTTCTTCTTTTGAGGAAATTTCTGGTGTAGGTCATCGTGTTGTTCATGGCGGAGATAAAATTGCTGAATCACTAGTTTTAGAAAACGAAGAGATAGAATACTTGGAAAGTATTATCGATTTAGCACCTTTGCATTTAGGACCGAACTTGACTGGAATCAAAGCTTTTAGAGAAGTTTTGCCCAACGTTAAACATGTTGGAGTTTTTGATACAGCATTCCATCACACTATGCCTGAAGAATCATATCTATATGCTGTTCCATATGATTGGTATGAGAGATATCAAGTTAGAAAATACGGTTTCCACGGAACATCTCATAAATATGTATCTTATCGTGTGGCTGAGATAATGGGGAAAAAACCGGAAGATATTAATGTTGTAGTCGCTCATATTGGCAATGGAGCTTCTTTGTGTGCTGTAAAAGCTGGCAAATCTGTTGATACATCAATGGGCTTTACACCACTTGAAGGTATACCTATGGGTACAAGATCAGGTAATATTGATCCAGCAATTATAGAATACATGATGGGAAAAAAAGATAAATCAGCTAAGGAAATTACTAATTACTTGAATAAACAATCAGGATATATTGGCGTCTCAGGACTTTCTTCAGATTCACGAGATTTAGTCTCAGCAGCTGAAAAAGGAAATCATAGAGCTGCTCTTGCAATCGAAATACAAGCAAAAAGAATCGCTGATTATATAGCTAGTTATTTTGTTTATATGGGTGGAGCTGATGCAATTGTATTTACGGCAGGTATCGGCGAAAACGCCAAAACAACAAGAGCGAATGTCTGCAATAGATTAGCAGCACTTGGAGTTAAAGTTGATGAAGAAAGAAATGATTGTCGTGGAATTGAGAGATTAATATCATCAGATGATTCAAAAGTTAAGGTATTTGTTATCCCTACTAACGAGGAAGTAATGATAGCTAGAGATACATTAGCATTATTATAAAACTTTAAAGAAATGTACCTCCTTCAAAGTAATATTTACTTATGAAGGAGGTTTTTTTATGGGTTTCTTAAAAATCATGTTACTAGCAACTAGTTGTCTTTTTTCTAGTGCAAACTATAATGTTGTGAAAATGTATGAATTTGAAAGTGTAATCATTGAATACGGCAGTTTATCAGTGGATAATCATATTGATGGGTATATTATAATTTATGATCGAGAAACTAATGATTTAATAGATGAAGTCACTTATGATAGCGGAGGCTACGATTTATTTAAATATTTGGCAATTGTTGATGTTGATACATTTATCATTGTATGCGATACATATTATTTCAATTTAGATTACAAGTATCCCATTTATCGTAATTCAATTCTATTAAAATATAACATTTCCGGAGAGTTGTTGTTTGAAAATTCAATTGATTATAAACCTGATTATTATCACAATCATAATAATTTACTAATTTTAACAAATAATGAAGAAGAGATAATATATAATAAGGATTTTGATATTTTAGAGAATATTCAGATTTCAAATGAAGTTATTGGTAGTTTTGGTTACCAATATCAAGGCGAAGCAATGGTGAATGGAATATCGGTAGAGGAAATATTGATTGATTATCCAGGAATATATGATATTGAGATACATGATGATATTTATAATTTTTCTTTTAAAGTTACTGTACATCCCGATATACAGATTATTGGAGCCGAATATTCTGATGGTTATTTAGGTACTGTCACAATTTATGGCTTTGGTGAGTTATATCTAAATGATGTAAAATATAACATAGGAACCGAAATATACCAAGTAGGAAATTATGATTTAGCGATAATTGGTTTAAACAATTACTACTCAAGTTTAAGCTTCACTATATTACCAAATATCGTATATAGTGGTGAATCTAATCAAGGACAATTAGTTGAAGAGCAAGAATTTTACGAAACAATTCAAATTTTTAGTGATGCACAGTCAATGTTTTTAAATGGTGAGATTTATAGTTCTGATTTTATTGATTCGCCTGGACAATATTCATTAATTGTATATGGAATCAATGGTTTTGAAGCAAGAATTTCATTTTTATTATTGCCAATGGTTAAAGGTGTAGAAAACGGCAAAACTTATAATGAAGTTAATTTAAAATTGTTTGGAGAAGCTTTTTTGAATGGACAAAAAATTAGTGGTGATTATAAATTAGATAAGGAAGGTGAATACATACTTGAACTATTGCTTGATGATGAGGTTTACCAAACAATTGAATTTACAGTTGAAAGTAGTAGAGAAGAGATTTCAAATAATAAGATTGATTTGTTTGGGTATTTGAAATACATTTTTTTGATTATAGCATTAGTTGGTGGTGTCGTTATTTTACGGAAAAAATGATTATTTTCATTATGGTTATGTTATAATAATTTTGGTGAAGCTAATGATTGATTTCAACTTATATTTACAAAGTTCTTACTCATTTAATGGAAGTCTTATAGATATAGATCAAGCTGTAGAAAAAGCAGCTTCTTTAGGTTTCAAATCATTAGGTTTAGCAGATATTAATCATATGTATGGCATAATAAAATTCTATCGGGTTTGTCTAAAATATAGAATTAAACCTTTGTTGGGGCTGGAAATTAAATTCACCAATAAAAATCAACAAGAACAAAGCATTTTGTTATATGCAAAAAATAACCAAGGTTATTTAAATTTAATTCAGATAAGTTCATACATAGGAGCTAACAACAAGAATGTTGATGGAGAATTTTTAGCGAAATATGGAAGTGAGATAGTAGCAATTATTGTTTCTGATAGAGGTATTTTTTCTGAAGCGATTTACAATGCAAAGATAGACATTGCAGAAGCCTTAATTAACGAACTTTCTGACTTGTTTGACAATATATACATTGGATTAGATTTGCGCGACTATACCGCTGAGTTGAAAATAGCCCCAAAACTCAAAGGTTTAGGTAAAACTGTTATAACAAACAATGTTTTATATTTAAATCAAGAAGATAAAGAAGCTTCGAATGTTTTGAAGCGAATATTACAAAAAGAAATCAGTCTTCAAGGCTTCTTTGAGAATGATGATGAGAACTTACACTTAAAAAATACTGAAGAATTGAATCTACTTTATCGCGAATATCCTCAGGCAATAAAAAATACGATAGAATTGATTAATCAATTGAATGTAATTATTGATTTTTCTAGTTTACATTTGCCAAAGTATCCTGCCAAAGAAAAATCTGTTGTTGATAAATTAGAAGAGTTAACAAATAAAGGCTTAGTCAGAAGATTAAAACAAAAGAAACTTTTTGTTGAGAAATTTGATGAGTACAAAAAAAGATTAGATTTTGAGTTAGACATCATAAAGAAAATGAATTATGAGGATTATTTTCTCATAGTTTGGGATTTTGTGTTGTATGCAAAAAAGCAAGGAATAATAGTTGGGCCAGGTCGTGGTTCAGCTGCTGGATCATTAGTTGCTTATGTTTTAGGAATCGTTGATGTTGATCCTTTAGAATTTGATCTGTATTTTGAACGTTTTTTAAATCCTGAAAGAATAACTTTACCTGATATTGATATGGATTTTCCTGACGATAAAAGAGATGAGATTATCAGATATGTAGTAGATAAGTATGGTTATGAACGAGTAGTTTCTATAATAACATTTGGCACTTTTCAGGGCAAATCAGCAGTTCGAGATGTTGCGAGAGTTTTAGGAGTATCACCAACAATTGTTGATGACATCACCAGCAAGATCTCAGAAACTGGTAATTCCATAGAAGAATACAAAATTGCTAACCCTAAAAAATATCAATATTATATGAATAACTCAGAAATCAATCGATTATTAACAATTGCTCAAAAATTAAATGGTTTATGTAGACATACATCTACACATGCAGCAGGAATTATTATAACAGAAACTAATATACACCAATTTTCACCAACCCAAAATGGTCTTTTAAATATACTTCAAACTCAATATGAAGCTAGTGATTTAGAAAGTTTGGGATTATTAAAGATAGATTTTTTAGGAATAAGAAATTTATCTATTATTTCTGATACATTAGATTTAATAAAAGAAAATGAAGGAAAAATAATCGATATTTATAAATTACCTTTAGATGACGAACTAACATATAAGTTATTAAAAGAAGTAAATAGTATAGGAATATTTCAATTAGAATCTGAAGGCATGATGAATCTGATGAGACAAATGAAAATCAATACCTTCACTGATATCGCTACTTGTATATCTTTACACAGGCCAGGGCCGATGGAAAACATTCCTTCATTTATTCGTAGAAGAAATTTAGAAGAAAGAATTACTTATGTCGATATGGATTTGTTGCCGATATTAAAAGATACACAAGGTATAATTGTATATCAAGAACAAATAATGAAAATTGCTAATAAATTCGCAGGATATTCTTTAGGTGAAGCTGATGTTTTAAGAAGAGCGGTTAGTAAAAAAAATCGTGAAACTTTGGAAAAAGAACGTGCGAAATTTGTTCAAGGTGTAGTCGGCCAAGGATATGCAAAAGATACCGGTGAACAAATATATGATTATATCGTTAAGTTCGCAAATTATGGTTTTAATAAAAGTCACGCAGTTGCCTATAGTTATGTAGCTTATTGGATGGCTTATCTGAAGGCAAACTATCCAAAATACTTTTTAACAGTACTATTAAATGCTCAAATAGGATTTGTTACAGGAACAAAAAAATACGTGATGGAGTGTCAAAAAATGGGGATTAAAGTTTTACCTCCGAGAATTAATCAATCAGCTGATACTTATCAATTTGAATCAAACGATTTAAGGTTTCCTTATAAAGCCATCAAGGGTATTGGTGAAATAATGGCCAAAAACATAACCTTTATACAAGATGAAAGTCCAGTTGAAAGTTTTGTTGATTTTATTTCTAGGGCAAAAGACATTGGAAACAATGTTATTGAAGCTTTGATATTTTCGAATGTTTTTGCGGATTTTAATATTAATAAAAAAACTCTTATTAAAAATATCGGTAATATTCAAAGTTATATTTCTTTTGATAATAGAAGCGAGTTTAAATACATAGAATATGAAGAGTATGATTTTGAATTTTTACAAAACAAAGAAAAGGAATTACTGGGGATTAATTTCGAATATCATCCAATTCATGAGTTTCAAGAACTAATAGAAAAACAAAAACTTAATACTCTTTCTGATGTTTTAGAATCTCATAATTCTACTCTTGAGTTTGTTTGTGAAATTAGTAAAGTAAAGATTCACAAAACAAAAACTAATGAAGATATGGCTTTCATAACCTGCGAGGATGAATTTAATAGCGTAGATGGTGTTGTTTTTCCTAAAGTATTTAAAAGAATAAAATTAGAAACAGGTAAAGTTTACTTAATAAGTGGTAAATTTGACTATAAAAAAAATAGAAAATCAATTTTAGTTGATAAAATTGATTCATTAAGGAGTTTATAAAAATGAAAATAGCAGTATTAACATCAGGTGGAGACGCTCCAGGAATGAATGCTTGCGTAAGAGCGGTTGTAAGGAGTACAATTAACTACGGTTATGAAGCCTATGGAGTTTTTGACGGTTACAAAGGACTTTATGAAGGCAAAATAAAAAAACTTGATCGCAATGATGTCGGTCAAATTCTAAATCGAGGTGGGACCATTCTTGGATCATCGCGGCTAGAATCATTTAAAGAAATAAGCGTTAGAAAAGTCGCTGTCGAAAATCTTAAAGCTTTAGGTATTGATAATTTAATATGCATCGGTGGAGATGGTACTTTCAGAGGTGCTATGGCTTTAAATGAGATGGATATTAATTGTATTGCTATTCCGGGTACTATTGATAATGATATTGCTTCAACAGAATTCACTATCGGATTTTTTACCGCTTTAGATACCGCTATTGATGCGATTGATAAATTAAGGGATACTTCTTTTTCTCATCAAAGATGCACCGTAGTAGAAGTTATGGGAAGAAATTGTGGCGATTTATCAATTTTTGCAGGAATTGCTTGTGGGGCTGAGATTGTCATTACCAAAGACACAGGGTATAATGAAGAGGATATATTAAAACAGGTTCAAAACGCTAAAAGGCTAGGTAAAAGACACGTTATAGTTGTAGTAGCTGAAAACATAACCGATGTATTTAAATTAGCTCAAAAAATTCAAGAAAAATCTGGATATGAAGCAAGAGCTACTGTTTTAGGGTATATTCAAAGAGGGGGAACACCAAGTGCTTTTGATAGAATTCTAGCTAGTAAAATGGGAGTTCACGCTGTTGATTTAATTACTCAAGGTTTAGGTGGCTATGCAATTTACACCAAAAGCCTAGATGTCGGACATATTGAACTAGATAAAGCTCTAGTTACTGAAGTTAGACCAAGCGATTTATATAGTTATTTACAAAAACTAAATTAAAATTTAAAAAAGAATTAGTTATAAAAATTAACTAATTCTTTTTGTTTCGCCATCAAAATAGTAAAATTCAGTTTTATCTGGTAGATACAATACAAATAAATAACCATCTTTATATTCAGTGACTAATGCGTATTTGTATAAATCGTCTATTTTGTTGTCTTGATTTTTAATAAAAAATTCACGAATAATATTTTGTTTCTTAAAATCATTATGCCAATATATTTTAGGTTTGATTTTATTGTAGCTTAAATAATCATATTTTAGTTCATCTTCTATATCTTTGGTATAGAGATTTCTAGAACTTAAAAAAGATTGTAAATTTTCGAATAAATTATACAATTGGTACTTTTTGGTGGAAAGATTGTTTTGTAAGTAGTAATTTCCTAAGTCAAAAAAGAAATCAAAAGGACTTTTATAATTAGAAATAATATATTTTATACTTTCATTCATGAAACCTTTATTCCAATACATTTCAAGGAAAGTTTCAACAATATGAATGTCACTTAGTTCACTAGCAGTTATATAGTTATTGGACATTATTTCATAAGGCGGATTAGAATCATATAGATAACCGTGTGTTAAAGCTTCATCTCTAATTTTAGTGCCTTTTAACATTTTTAGAAATCCCAATTGCAACTCTTTTGAAAAAAGCAAAAATATTTCATTAAAAGTATTCTTAAAGCTTTTAAGATTTTCATAAGGCAGTCCAGCGATTAAATCTAAATGTAATATGACATTTGAATCTTGTAATTTTTTTATATTACTAATTAATTTTTCTGTGTCTTGATAACGATTAATTAATTCGTTTACTAAGGAATTCGTTGATTGGATTCCTAATTCAAATCTAATATAATTCTTTTTTAGATTCTTAATTAAATAATCAATGATTTCATCATGTAAAACATCACCGTTTATTTCAAATTGGAAAACAGTTTCTGGATAATCTTTTTCGATCAAGATTTTAAAAAATTCTAAAGCTATCTTTTTGTTAGCGTTAAACGATCTATCGAGAAACTTAATTGTTTTGGCGCCGTTATTAACTAAATAATCGATAGTATTGATTACTTTATCTATATCAAAAAATCTTAATCCCTTTTCCAAAGAAGCTATGCAATAACTGCATTTATATGGGCAACCTCGAGAAAGTTCCACATATTGAACCTTTTTTGATATATTAGAAATATCTTCAGTTAGAAGGTAGGGACTTCTTAATTGATTTAAGTCTTTTATCACTGTTGTTATGTTTCTTTTGATTTTATTATCTTTGATGAATGCCAGATTAGATATGTCATCTAAACTCAAATTAGATTGAAGAGCGCCAATTAATTGATTAAAAGCGATTTCTCCTTCATTTACAATTATGTAATTAGCATAGTTATTATATAAGTAATAATCATAATCATAACTTGTTTCTGGTCCTCCAAATATTATTTTTTGATTTTGATTCTTTTCTCTAAGAACCTTTACTATTTCAATTATTATTTGTATGTTCCAAATATAACAACTAAACCCTACTATATTGGCATTATAACTTAATATATCCTTAACCATAGCTTGAAAATCATCTTTAATAGTATATTCTTTAAGTTCAACATCAAAATCACAGTTAGCTTTAAGATATCTAATTGCCATATTAGTGTGTATGAATTTAGAATTGATTCCTACAAGTAAAATTTTCATATTTTCACCCTATTACTATTTTAACAATTTAATCAATAAATAACTAGTTGATTTAAATTTATGTTATACTAATATCGGTGATAAAATGGATAAATTCATATTAAAATCAGACTACTTGCCAACCGGTGATCAACCAAAAGCCATTGACATGTTAATTGAAAATATTAAAAAAGGCATCAAAGAACAAGTGCTTTTAGGAGCAACTGGGACCGGAAAAACATATACCGTTGCTAATGTGATTCAAGAAATTAATAAACCCGTGTTGGTCTTAGCTCACAACAAGACTTTAGCAGGACAATTATATTCTGAATTGAAATCCTTGTTTCCAGAAAATCGGGTTGAGTACTTTATATCTTATTATGATTATTATCAACCAGAAGCTTATGTTCCTGGCGCTGATATATATATAGAAAAAGATGCTTCAATCAATGATGAAATCGATGAGTTAAGGCATGCAGCAACATCTTCTTTATTAGAAAGAAGTGATGTAATTATTGTTGCCAGCGTTTCTTGTATTTATGGTATCGGTGATCCAGAAATTTATCGCGCTGGCATGGTCACTTTACGAAAATCAGAAAACATGTCCAGGCAAGAATTATTAAATAAATTAGTAGAAATTTTGTATGTTCGTAATGATATGGATTTTATCAGAGGAAGTTTCAGAGTTAGAGGTGATGTTGTTGAAATATTACCGCCATACAATAAAACAAAAGGAATCAGAGTTGAATTCGATTTTGATGAAATTAAAAGAATAAGAGAGTTTAATATTGTAAGTGGTGAAATCTATCAAGATTATGAAGTGCTTTCATTATTTCCTGCATCGCACTTTTTGACTGATTCAGACAAGCTTGAAGAAGCTCTTAAAAGAATCAAAGAAGAACTTGTCGAAAGAATTCAATACTTTAAAGATAACAATAAGCTGTTAGAGGCCGAAAGAATTGAACAAAGAACAATGTATGATTTAGAAATGTTACGTGAAATGGGAACTGTTTCTGGTGTTGAAAATTACTCTAGACATTTAGCTTTACGAGGAGAAGGCGAAACACCATCAACCTTAATTGACTTTTTCCCAGATGATTTTTTGTTAATTGTTGATGAGTCGCATGTAACGCTTCCACAAGTTAGGGGTATGTTTAATGGCGATAAGTCCAGAAAACAAACTTTAGTTGATTATGGTTTTAGACTTCCAAGCGCTTTAGACAATAGGCCTTTAAACTTTCAAGAATTCAATGAGAAGATTAATCAAGTTATTTATGTTTCTGCTACACCGGGAGATTATGAGTTAAATCGAACTGAGCATGTTATAGAACAAATAATCAGACCGACAGGTTTGGTAGATCCAATAGTAGAAGTAAGAGAATCGATGAATCAAATTGATGATATGCTAATCGAAATCAATAAAACAATAGATAGAAACGAAAGAGTTTTAATAACGACTCTTACAATTAAAATGAGTGAGGATCTAACAAATCATTTAAAATCTTTAGGTTATAAAGTTGGATATTTGCATTCAAAAGTTAAATCCTTAGAAAGAATGGAAATAATTCGAAAACTTCGTTTAGGTGAATATGATATATTAGTCGGAATTAATTTATTAAGAGAAGGACTAGATTTACCTGAAGTTTCACTAATAACTATTTTAGATGCAGATAAGGAAGGATTCTTGAGAAGCGATAAATCATTAATTCAAACAATTGGGAGAGCTGCAAGAAATGTCAACGGACATGTTATAATGTATGCGACAAAAATTACTGATTCAATGCGAAGAGCTATTGATGAAACTAATAGAAGAAGGAAGATTCAAGAACAATATAATATAGATTATAATATAACCCCAACAACAATTCTTAAAAATATTCCTGATTCAATCTCCATCAAGACGGAAACGGATTTGGAAACTTATGATTATGATAAACTAAGTAAAAAAGAAATTGAAAAGAATATTATGATTTTAGAAAAACAAATGTTGGTCTATGCAAAAGAATTAGACTTTGAACAAGCTGCAAGAATCAGAGATTTGATTTTCGAATTAAAGAAGAATATATAATATTTAAAGCAAAAATTAAAAATATTAATTTAAAAAGCCATGAAAATTGGCTTTTTTTATTTAAAAATTAAAAATATTAAAAAAAATTAAAAAAAACACTTGACGCGATAAAAACATTTGATATAATTAAGGTGTAACTTGATAAAATCAATAAATTATATCAATCAAATTAATAAAATTGATTTTAACGCTTGAACTTATTTTAGAATAAGGGGGAAATTAAAAATGAAAAACAGAAATGAAAAACTAGTTAGAGTTTACACTTATGGTGTTTGCCCTACTGAATATTGGGAACAAATCTATACAGAAAAATGCAATACATGCAAAACAAATGCATGATTAGGGGGAAGGACTAATGAAAAAAGTAAAAAAAAATTTATTACACATTCAACGATGCAATGATATGACGAGACCAATAAATATTGATTCGTCACCAAATGGATATTGGGAGATGCTTTATGCCAGCAAAGAATATTCAGGTAAGTAATAAAGATAATAGAAAAGTTATTAGTTTAATTTTTACAATTATATTAACAATCTTTATATTTTCAATGTCATTATTATCTGGCGCAGACTCCGGAGAAATCAGTTCAAGTTTAAGTGTTAGTTTCAAAAGGATTATCGATATAATATTCATAAACAACAATTTAACCCTTGAAACTCTACATCTAGTAGTAAGAAAAGGCGCACATGTATTTGAATATTTAGTACTCGGTGTCTCATATTTTTTTACAGCTAAATACTGGAAGTTATCGATACTAAAGATTTTAGTAATTGGATTATTAACAGCTGTAACTGATGAATTATTACAAAATATCCCAGTTGATCGAGCTGCTAGTGCCATAGATATTTTCCTATACGATTTTGGAGGATTTATCTTAGGCTTTGGATTAATGTTAATGATTTTAAACAGACAGTCAAAAATTGAAACAAGTAAAGCATTGGTTTTATTACAAAACAATAAAATTTCAGCAAAAAAAGCTTATAAAAGTATCTATCGAAGCGATGAGCTGATTCAATTTACCAACAAAGCACATTTTATTAAGTTAAAAATAATAATTCCTGATGAGAAGGGTGTTAACGTATTCTTGAGGATTTTATTTTTCTTGCCAATACCACTCTTTTTATTTAAAATAGTATTTCCGTTTATCAAAATAGAAAATACGGATATACCCTTCTCTAAAACGGAATTATTACAAATGATCACAAGTAAGAACATAAGTATTGTGGTTAATACATCAACAAAAGAAAAAGTAATCATAAAAACAATATAATAGGAGGAATTAAATTATGAAGTTTGATTTTAAAGACGATTTAAAGAAATCAATTGAAGACGATATTAAAAAATCATTTTACTCAAAAGGGAGTAGGGGAACTAATAAAAAGTATCCTGTAATCTCTGAATGTCCAGTTTGTCACCACGATTTAGAGGTAGTACAACTTGCTTGTAGTCATTGCTCAACAGAAATAAAAGGTAATTTCACATTATCTAAATTTAATTATTTAGACACAGAAAAATTATATTTTATTGAGGTTTTCGTAAAGAATCGTGGAAATATCAAAGCGATTGAAAAAGAAATGGGATATTCTTATCCAACAATTAAAAAAATGCTTGATGACGTAGTTGCTGGTTTGGGATATCAAGTAGATGGTAAAGAAATGCCTGAAGAAGAAAAAGAAGAAGAAAGCGAACCTTCTTTATCAAGAGTTGAAATATTAGAAAAGATTGATAAAGGCGAAATAACAGTTGAAGAAGCGGCTAAGTTATTAGTTAAAGTGAAATAAGGGGAATGAAAGATGAAAAATAACGATCTAAAAGCAGAAAGAATGAAAATATTAGAATTATTAGCTAAAAATGTTATAAATGCAGATGAAGCCGAAAAGCTTCTTGCGGCAATTTCTAATCCCGAACAAAAAGAAGAAGATTATCCTGTTCAAAACAAAAAGAATCAATTCAGAATGCTAAAGATTCTCGTTGATTCAAATGATGGAGATGAAGTTCGAATTGAATTGCCTATTGAATTTGCAAAATTGTTAAAAAGTAAAAAGATTATGAAAGTGGATACAGACGATTTTGACCTAGATATCGATGAATTGATTGGAATGATTAATTCTGGTGTTGTTGGAGAAATAGTTAATGTTAAATCCGCCGATGGAGATGTAGTGAGAATAGTAGTAGAATAGAGGACATCATGAATGGCAAAATTAATGTTTTTAAAAACAAAAACTACGCTTTACTATTTTATGGAGTTTTAGTTTCCAATGTTGCGCATATTTTATTTAATTTTGTAATGAGTTTATATGTTTTGAGAATAGCTAAAGAGGTATATGGAGATACATATGCCCCTTTAGTTCAGGGCATTTATCTGGGATTAGCAGGTATAGTATTAGTTGCCTTCATGCCATTTGGTGGAGTTTTGGCTGATAGAATTAATAAAGTCAAGATAATGTACATAACTGATTATATTAGAGGTTTTGTAATCTTGCTTGTTGGATTAGTGATTTTCATGAATCCTTCTTCAATGACTAAACTGATATTTTTATTTATAATGAATTTCATCTTAGGTATGAATTCGGCTTTTTTCAATCCTGCGAGTGGTTCTTTATTAAAATTTATTGTAACTGATGAAGAATTGCCACAAGCATCAAGTTATTTACACGGTTCGATGAATTTGCAGAACATAGCCGGACTGATTTTAGGCGGTATTATGTTTTCTTTGCTTAACGTTTATACTATATTCTTTATTAACGGCATCGCATATTTAATTTCCGCAGTAACTGAAATGTTCATTAAATATGATCATTCAACCCATAGTAAGTCGGAAGATACTCCTAAGGTTATGCAAGAAATGAAAGCGGGAATAAAGTATTTGTATAACTATAAACCGATGTTCAGCTTAATTATAATGGCTCTTTCTGTGAATTTCTTTATTGTACCAATTCTTAACAATGGATTTCCTTATTTTATTGACTATGGCCTTAAATCAGAGACTTCATATTTATTCATGAACTTTTTATCTGTAGAAAATTGGTATTCATTGATATTAGTTAGTTTTTCAATTTCAGGAATTATCATGGCGATTATCTTATCAAGAAGAGCTAAGAAAGATAGTTATGGTCATGATTTGATTAATGCGATTGTAGCATTTGGATTTGCTATTGTTAGTATGGCTATCATAATGACTCTATATTACACTAATGTTATACCTATTAATTTAACGTTAATTCTAACTGTTATTGCTTGTTTGTTTGCGGGGTTGGCGAGTACAGCTTTTAATGTACCTGTACAAATAATAATGCAAAACAGCATTGATCCTAAACAATTAGGGAAAGTTGTCAGTGTTTCAAGCGTACTTTCCCAAGCGCTGATACCTATTGCTTCTTTAATAGCAGGCTTTGTTATCTCTCAGTTTTCAATAATTTGGTTGTATATATTATGCACTATAGGGTTAATAGTTGTGATTGTAATATATCGAAAACAAAAAACATATATGGAAATTTAAAACCAGGCTATCTGGTTTTATTTTTTGAAAATTAGACATTGTTTCAGAAAAATGTGTTATAATAAATTGAGACATATGTGCTTTTTTTGTTTTATGAAGAGAAAGGAATTGAGATGCCTGAAAATAGTATTTTTGTAGTTAGAGCAGTAGATTTAACCCATGATGGTCTGGGTGTAACCAAGTTAGAAGATGGTTACACTGTTTTCGTTGAGGATTTATTAAAGGGTGAAGCTGCTAAAATAGAAGTTATTGAAAGACGTAAAAGTTACGGCTTTGGAAAAGTAATCGAGAGGCTAAATCGGAGTCCCTATCGCCAAGCGCCAAAATGTAAACATTTTTACGAGTGCGGTGGATGCGAACTAATGCATATGGATTATGATGTTCAAACTGCCTTTAAAAAATATAGAATTGAGTTAATGGTAAAGAAACTTAATCAAGATGATATCATTGTTGAAGAAATAACTTCAATGGTAAATCCTTATCATTATCGCAATAAAGTGGAAATTAAGTTTGCTCAAGGCGAAAAAGGTATAAAAGCTGGGTTTTTTAAAGCGAAATCACATCATGTTGTTGATTTACAAGAGTGTTTTGTGATGCAAAAGAAGTCATTTGAATTATTGAATCTTATAAGAAATTTAGCTAATCAATTTCATATCAAAGCTTATGACGCTTCAACTAACCAAGGAGTCTTGAAATCAGCAGTAATTCGAGAATCAAATAAATACAAAGAAATCAGTGTTTTATTTAACGTCGCAACTGATGAAATTCCTAATGAAAAGGAATTCGTTGAAGCGATAGCTAATAATATTCCTGAAGTTAAAGGTATTGGTATCAGCAAAACATTAGTAGATGAAAGTTTTTTATCTGATGAAAAGATTAGATTAGTATATGGAAGAGATTATGTTCGCGACGAAATTTTAGATAAACAATTTGAGATTGGATTTAGATCTTTCTTCCAAGTAAATACTTTACAGGCTGAAAGATTGTATAAAAAAGTTATTGAGTTTGCAAGATTTACTAACAAAGATAGAGTTATTGATGCTTATAGCGGCATTGGTTCAATCGCATTATCAATAGCGGATAAAGTTAATAAAGTTTTCGGTATAGAGATTGTAAAATCAGCTATTGATGACTCTAAAAGGAATGCTAGAATTAACGGAATAACAAATGCTCTTTTTGAATTGGGACATGTAGATAAAGTACTAGAAAAATGGAAAAACTTTAACTTTGATGCAATAATAGTTGACCCACCAAGAAAAGGTTGTTCTAAAGAACTACTTGATAGTATAATCAAAATGAAATTTCCAAAAGTGATTTATATTTCTTGTAATCCAGCGACTTTAGCTAGAGATTTAGAATTTCTTTTAAAAAATAATTATAAAATTAACAGAATTGCTCCTGTAGATATGTTTCCGCAAACCAGTCACGTGGAGTCGGTCTCATTGCTTTCTCTAAAATGACCTTACTTTCCTGTTGACGACCACTTGACGACCGATTACTATTACAACAATTGAATGAGTTAGGCCACTTGATGTTAGAAATAACGATCAGGTGGCCTTTTTTTAATGTTCTTTCGCCGCTTAGTTGATTGCGGAAACATACGTTTTTTCATTTAACCTTGTATGTGTGTGAGCGTTTAAAATAATACGT